>JAFXRI010000016.1 GCA_017526445.1 Ruminococcus sp.
AATAAAGTTGAGCTGAGATTTTTCGTCAGAGTGCATAAATTTGACGCAGGCGGGCGAGCGAAGACCAATTCGCTTTTCGCCCGGCAAGGAAAATTTGTGTGCTATGACGGAAAATATGCAAGCAGATGACGTGCAGAGGCGCAAGCCGTGGGTTGTGCGGTGTTGCCTTAAGCACGGTCTTTGGCGACTGAGTGCTTCACTTATTCATTCGCAAGGCTGACTATACGGGAGATGAACTCCTCGGATGACACGGACGAGGGACGGTTGAAGCGTCCCATTTCCTTGAGCCCGGTCAATGCTCCCGGAGAAAGGAAATTGACCTCCCCGGAAGTGCCGAGAGTCGCTTTGAAGCCCAGCATATACATGACCTCGCGGGCTGTATCGCTGACAAAGCCGTAAGGATAAGCATAGACCTCCGGCTCGGTACCGATACGTTCGCTGAAAAGCCGTTTCGCAGCGGTCGTATCGTTCAGGAGCGCACGTTTATACTCTTTGTCTGTCTCGTCCGGCTTTCTGAGCAGACCTCTGCGCCCTTCGAGGGAATGCATATCGTAGCTGTGGCAGACAAGCTCAGCCCTTCCGCTGTCAAGGAGCTTTTTAAGATCGTCTTCATCCATATAGGAGTATAGTTCAGAAGGCTCAGCCTCCTCACATGCTGCCTCGGTGTACCTCCCGACCGGAGCAAAGGATGCGCACATATCATACCTTTCAAGCAGCGGCAGAACATATACAAGGTTATTGAGCTGCCCGTCGTCGAACGTCAGGACGACAGGTTTCTCAGGCAGATCACCGCTCCCCTCGCAAAAAAGTATAAGATCATGGACAGACACAGCTGTAAAGCCTTTTCCCTTTAAGCAGCGCATATCGCTTTCCAGCTGCGAGGGAGAAACAACATAATCCCCCAGCCGCTCCGGATCGGGCAGGATGCTGTGATACATTATTATCGGCACAGCCCTGCTTTCCTTTGCCGACTGAACCTGCAAAGCCTCACGGTCATTACCGCTCCTCCCCGCAGACAGTATCACTGTCCCGACAGCAAGCGCCAGAACAGACAGAATAACGATAAGCCTTCGTATTGTGATCTCAGTATGCATCGCAGAACCCACCTTGTCAGATATGCTCGGAGCCAGTCCTCTGTAAAGCATATGCCGGATAAGCCGGATTAATGCGATCAACTGCACGATGTCTGCCTGATGTGGATGGTTTTTGATAAAAAAATTATTAAAATGGCTGATTATTTACTTCAAACCCCTTGAAATTTTTGTGCACATCTGATATAATAATAGTACTAATAGTGTAAATACTGTTTATTATAATTAATATATAGGAGGCATTACATTGAAAACTATACGTTCAAAACTGATGCTTGCAATGTTTGTAGTATCCTTTGTGATAATCGGCATTTTCAGCCTTTTCAGCATCTTATACATCAACAAGTCTGTAAAGACAACGCTCAATACATCTATCGCCCCGTTGGCCGAACAGTCTTCCAACAGCTTCGACACCGTTGTTGAAAACTACGGCAAGGCTTTTTCGACCTATACTATGAACAATGTGTTTACCGATGCCTTCTCGGACAAGGACAGGCTCGACTTTCTGAAGAGCTGCTTTACTGATGATGAGGGCGATTATTCCTATGCCCTTTATAGGTCTGACAACAGCATCATTACAGCTACCCCCGGTATATGCACCGTTGCTATCAAGGAAACTGATGTTGCCAACGCTCTTAACAAAAACAGAGTCGTGTACGGAGATATAATCTCTATCAAGAACAGCATTTATTTTTCCATACTCTGCCCCGCTAAGCTTAAAAGCGGAGATCTGATCGTGGCGGCAGTCACAATGAAGGCTGAGGTGCTCAACAAGGTCATTGAGGATATCAAATTCGGCGAGAACGGCTATGCATTCATTATCAACTCAGATGGCGAAACTATACTCCACAGTCAGCTTCAGCGTGCCGTTAACCGTTCCAATCCCATATCCCTTGCCAAGACAGACGATACATATGCCGAACTTGCTGAGTTCCTTAATATGGCTATCAATTCCGAGAACGGCTCGGGCGAATATGAGTATAACGGACAGAGATTCACCGGCGGTTATGCTGCCTGCAAATCCTTCGGCGGGACGCTTTGCATAGTTGCTCCCTCAGATGACTTCCTGACCACCAGCACCAATGCTCTCAAAAACATAATCTATATAGGCGTGCTGCTTATCGTTATCACAGTACTTGTTTCCGTACTGTTTGCAAGAAGGATCTCCAAGCCTATCGTTTCTACCACCAACCGTATCCGTGAGCTTGCTCAGGGCAACCTGACTGACAGAGTTGAGGTCTCCTACTCCAAGGACGAGATCGGTATCCTCTCCGGATCACTGGCAGATACGATCGTAAGACTGAGACAGTATATCACGCTCATCACCGTTGCTCTTACCAATATCTCGGAAGGCAATATGACACACAGAGTCGAGGGTGACTTCAAAGGAGACTTTATCCAGATAAAGCAGACCTTCAACGACATCCTTGAATCTCTCAGCGAGACCTTCGCTTCGATAAACACCTCGGCTGAGCAGGTGAACTCCGGTGCCGTACAGGTATCGAATTCAGCTCAGGCTCTCTCTCAGGGCTCAACTCAGCAGGCAAGCGCTATCGAGGAGCTCTCGGCTACCCTCAACGAAGTATCCACTCAGGTAAAGCAGAACTCCACCGACGCTAAGAACGCTTACAATATCGTTACCGAGAATACAAAGGCTATCTCAGCCTGCAACAACGATATGACCAATATGCTCGATGCTATGGAGCAGATCCACTCCACATCGGCTGAGATCTCCAATATCATCAAGGTCATAGACGAGATCTCCTTCCAGACCAACATCCTCGCGCTCAACGCCGCTGTTGAGGCCGCCCGAGAAGGCTCCAAGGGCTTCGGCGTCGTAGCAGACGAAGTAAGACGTCTGGCATCCCGTTCAGCTGAGGCTGCAAAGCAGACAGCCGCACTTATCGAGAACTCCACAAAGGCTGTAAACAAGGGCTCTGAGCTTGCGGAGCAGACCGCAAGGTCTCTTGGCGACATCGTTAACGACTCAATAACTATACAGGGCCTTGTCAAGAATATCACCGATGCTTCTGCTCAGCAGGCCGAAGCTATTCTCCAGATCAATACCGGTGTAGATCAGATCTCCGCAGTTGTTGCTACAAATACTGCTACAGCCATCGGAGCTGCTTCAGCCAGTGAGGAGCTTTCACAGCAGTCGCTGATACTCAAGAACATGATCGCAAGATTCAAGCTCAGCGACAACGATAAAAACGATGATTATTCAGGCGACGACTATGACAGCTTCGACGGATACGGAGACGGCGGAAGCATCATCAAAAACAGAGTAAATGAATTTGCCGATGAATACGGCGATGATGATGATATATCCGACCTCGGCACAGGCTCAGGCAGTGATGACGAAGACGCTTCGTCAGGCGACGGTGACCTGAAGATCATCCTCAATGACGATGACGATAAATACTGATCTGAAAATTTGACCGTGGCTCCCCTTCCGGCTGACACGGATATGACAGGAGGATAAATATGAAAAGACGTATCGGAATACTCACGAGCGGAGGCGACTGCCCCGGACTTAACGCGACAATAAGAGGTGTTGCGAAAGCCTGTTATGAACGCTTCGGCGATGACGTGGAGATCGTCGGCATACAGAACGGCTACTACGGCCTTATGAATAATATGTGCAAGGAGATGCAGCAGGCTGATTTTTCTGGCATCCTTACCCGCGGCGGAACGATCTTCGGAACTAAAAGAACCCCCTTCAAAATGATGAAGGTCGTCGAAGAGGACAACATGGATAAGGTCAAGGCTATGAAGCAGACCTACAAAAAGCAGAAGCTTGACTGTCTGCTCACTCTCGGAGGAAACGGTACGCATAAGACTGCAAACCTGCTGTCTGAGGAGGGACTCAATGTTATAGGTCTCCCCAAGACCATAGACAACGATATCTGGGGGACTTCGGTGACATTCGGCTTCCATACTGCTGTTGATATTGCCACCGATGTTATCGACCGTCTGCATACAACAGCAACATCCCACAACAGGATCCTGGTCGTGGAGATAATGGGCAATAAGGCAGGCTGGCTCACTCTCTATTCGGGCATTGCCGGCGGCGCTGATATAATCGTGATCCCCGAGATACCTTATGACATCGACAAGCTGGCTGCTGCCTGTGTCAAGCGTGCTGATAACGGCAAGGGATTCTCGATACTTGCAGTTGCTGAGGGCGCTTTTGATGTGAACGAAGCTAAAATGAAGAAGAAAGAGCGTGCAAAGAGCCGTGCAGAAGCCGGCATAACTACCGCTTCCACCAGAATCGCCAAACAGATAGAAGCTGCCACCGGCTGCGAGACAAGAGTATGTGTTCCCGGACATATGCTCCGCGGCGGAAGCCCTTCGGCTTACGACAGGGTGCTTGCCACAAAGTTCGGTGTGCGTGCTGCTCAGCTGATCGCTGAGGACAAATACGGATATGCTGTTGCGATGATAAACGAGAATGTATCCGAGAACAAGCTCATTGACGTTGCAGGTAAAACGAAATTCGTTCCTGCTGACGATCAGATGGTGAAAACTGCAAGAGATATAGGCATCTCATTCGGTGACTAAATAAAACCGCCGGAGGCTTCAAACCTCCGGCGGATATTTTTTACTGTTCTGATCTGTTACTGCACAGGTCCTACAAGCTGCTCGCACACCTGATAGAGAACTGCGGAATATGCGTGCGACATAAGATGTACGCCGTCTCCGCCGTTATACTCAGCAGCAAGAGCGCCGCCTGCATCTTTAAGGTATTTGCCGATCTCAATGAAACCGTAGCCCTTGCCTGAATCAGCGAGAGCCTGCTTCAAAGCGGCATTGTACTCCTGAAGCTTAGCATTGTTGATCTTTTCGCAATCCGCTGCGGAAGGAGTCGAGGAAGCAATATAAAGCTTAGTATCGGGAACGACCTCATGCACCTTGTCGAGCAGGCCGATGTAATTCTCGCAGAACTGCTCGGAAGTCGTTAAGTTGATATCATTTATACCCATCCAGAAAATAAGGATCTTGGGCTTTAAGATGCTTACTGCATCGGTGATGCTGTACTCTCCGCCATTTACGGTAAATGTGAAATCAAAGATGTTTCTTGCTGCCACCGAGCCGTTTGCGAGGACATTGTTTTCGGGGAGATAGTCATACATCTCCAGGCCGAGGCAAACGCTGTCGCCCACAAAGGTAACATCCTTGAGGAAGTTGTTATACTCGTCAGTAAACCTGTAAAGCTTCTGACCGTATGCATCGATCTCGTACTTGTCCTCGGTCGGTTCGAGAGCAGACGGATCTACAGGAACAGGCGCTGCTGTCTCTTCCTCCGAAGAAGTATCCTCGGGGACGGAAGTTGTCTGCTCTGTCTGCGACTCGGCAGGCTCGGCTGGCTTGCTCTCATCAGCGGCAGAAGAAACCTCGGCAGCCGATACATCGGGCTCTAAAGCCTTGGACTCCGCGGCAGATGTGCCCGCAGCGGAGGAAGCCCCTCCCGAGGAGGCAGTATCACCGCATCCTGTGCAGACCAGAAGCATTATCGCAGCAGCTGCTGCGGCAGCAGTTCTGAATGAAAACTTTTGCATAATATCATTATCTCCTTCTATATTTGTCACGGGGAAAACATAATTCCCATATTCTTACCAGTACATGATAACAGGTGTGTTTATCGGGACGTTCTCATACACATACTTTGCAGCGTCAAGAGGCATATTGATACAGCCGTGAGAGCCGTACTGCTTATATCTGTCCTTGCCGAAATACGGATGCCATGTTGCATCGTGAAGACCGATGCCGAAGGTCGAGATATTGTTCCAGTAGGTAACAGGTGTTGACCAGCTCTCCCCTGCGGAAGTAGTTCCGGTAAGAGTCTTGTTCATTTCCTTCAGCCAGAGCTTGTAGATGCCGCCGGGAGTCTTTCTCTCGGGAGTATCCTTACCGGAAACTATATCGCACTCATACATTTTCTTGCCTTCAAGGTAGAACCAGAAATGCTGATTTTTCAGATCGACCTCACAGTAGGTATTGCCTATATCGCTCTTGGCTGTATGATACTTGGGATCACACGAATACTCATAGCCCGAATCCGGATTTACATAATATACAGGCTCGATCTCATCCGAGAAGCCGGCTTCGATCGCATCTATGATCCTTTCGCACATCTTGTCCTTATAGAGCCAGTAACCGTAGCAGCCCTCGCCCTGAGCGATCTTTATAGTGCCGCGCTTGGTAGTCTTGAACTCACGGGTGGTATTGTAGGTATCGTACTTGGCTGCCAGCTTATCAACATAATCCATTACCTTGTCATAGTTTACGGTATAACCCTTGAGGGCATTGTCGTCCTCGAACTCGATCCAGCCCAGGAAATCGGCGCCCTTGATAACGGCATCCTCAAAATCGAAGTTGATCTTTATCTCGATGTCATTCAGTTCCTCGAGACGGTCAAGCTCTTCGACCAGGTCGTTTGCAAGGACCTTAGGCTGCTGATAGAGATCGGCTGTGGCAAGATCCACAGTATAGATGCCCTTTTCAAGGTAGCCCTCGACATAAGACACCAGCTCCGGCAGTTTTGTATCATCAATAGCGTCGCCCTTGGCTTCCTTAACGATCTCAAAACCGTTATCGGTATATCTGATAAAGGCATCGCGGGCAGCGTTCTTACCTGACGTATTGATGATCCTGCGCTTCAGCTCGGCAGAGAGCATCTTCTCATCATAAGTAAACGAGGTATCAAAATTATAAGCTGTCTGATTTGAAAGGTGTGTGAACCACAGATAATAGTTCTGCTGAGTCATATACTGCGAAACGGTGGCCTTGATATTATCCTGATAGCCGATAGAGTCAAGGGGTATCTCTGTCTTGGAGCCGTCAAGCTTGACTATGACGATATTCTCGGGAGTCTTTATATGTGATCTCACGGCATTGTATGCCTCGGCCTCCGTCATATTGCTTACATCGACGGAATTGATGGTGGTGTTCTGCAGGAACTTGCCTTGTGCTTCGCGCAGTCCCCTGAAATAAAGGAACAGCAAAAAGCCGATGACCACCAGAAGTATCAGCAGTATGGCGATCATCAGCGCTTTGAAGCCGCTCATACCTTTCTTCTTTACCACAACGACCTCCCTGCGGGGAGCTTTTTTTACTTTCGGACGCTCGCTCTCGCGCTCGTTTTCCTGCATAGTCTCCATGATCTGCCTTGCAAGCTCATCATTAGACATCTGACGCCTGGGCTCATCACTCATAAACGAACGCTCCTTTCCTTATAATTCTCATACATAACTATTATACATCATATTTCGACCGATTTCAACTATTTAAATTGTACAATTAATGGGACAAATATCTGTGAATTAAGTTTAAAATGACGATTTGAACATTATTGTCTCTGAGTTTAAACTGAGTTTAAAATGCAGGAATAATATAATAAGGTAATTTCAGGGAGACGGCCCGGAAAATGGATCCGTACCTGATCCCGCAGACAAAGAAAGGGGAAATGAAATGCTAAGCCTAAAGGGAATCACCAAGAATTATGTCACCGGTGATGAGACAGTCAAAGCCCTGAAGGGTATCGACATCGAGTTCAGAGAGAACGAATTCGTTTCGATACTCGGACAGTCAGGCTGCGGCAAGACAACGATGCTCAACATCATCGGAGGTCTGGACCGCTATACGGACGGTGACCTCATCATCAACGGCCGCTCCACCAAAGAGTTCAAGGACAGTGACTGGGATGTCTACCGCAACCATTCGATAGGATTTGTTTTCCAGTCATACAATCTGATACCTCATCAGACCGTACTCTCAAATGTTGAGCTGGCGCTTACGCTTTCGGGTGTATCAAAGGAAGAAAGACGTGAAAGGGCGCTCAAAGTTCTCAAACAAGTCGGGCTGGAGGATCAGATCAACAAAAAGCCGAACCAGATGTCCGGCGGTCAGATGCAGAGAGTCGCCATTGCAAGAGCACTTATTAACGATCCGGATATACTCCTTGCCGATGAGCCTACCGGAGCACTCGACTCACAGACGAGCATCCAGATCATGGAAATACTCAAGGATATCGCCAAGGAAAAGCTCATCATAATGGTAACACATAACCCGGAGATAGCTGAAAAGTATTCCACAAGAATAATAAACCTTCTTGACGGTGTAGTCACCAACGACTCCAACCCCTACTCTGCCAACGTGATCGAGCCTATAAAGGATACCAAGGCTGATAAAAAACAGAAATACAAGAAGACTTCGATGTCCTTCTTTACAGCGCTTTCCCTGTCGCTCAACAACCTTATGACCAAAAAGGGCAGAACGATCCTTACAGCCTTTGCCGGAAGTATCGGTATCATAGGCATAGCGCTGATCCTGTCGCTGTCAAACGGTGTGCAGAACTATATCGATCAGGTACAGGAGGATACACTTTCCAGCTATCCGATACAGATTGAAAATCAGACCTTTGACCTTACGGAAATGCTGCAGAGTATGCAGGGCGAGGTCAAGGATGTCGAGAACCGGACCAAGGACAAGATCTATTCCACAGGCATCATGTACAACATCGTAAACACTCTGATGAGCCAGGTCATAACCAATAACCTCACGGATTTCAAGACCTTCCTTGATGATCCGTCAAATGGCTTTGACAGTCTGACAACAAGCATCAAATACACCTATCAGACTCCCCTGAACATCTACCGGGCGGATTTTGACAACGGATTGATAAAGACAAACCCCTCGACTATCATCGACGATCTGTATAAGAGCATGGGCGTATCCTACAATGTTGAAGGACCGGTAAGCTCGATGATGAATCTCGGAATGTCCAGCAACAATATCTGGACCGAGCTTATCGATAATGAGCAAATGCTCAAAAACCAGTATGACGTCGTATCCGGAAGATGGCCGGAGAAATACAACGAGGTCGTTCTTATCATCGACGAGAACAACGGCATCCAGGATTATGCGCTCTATGCCCTCGGACTCAAGGACGCTGAAGAGATCAAGGATATGCTCAAGAAGGCTCTCGCCGGAGAAGTAGTCGAAAAGCAAAAGGCCGAAAAGGAGACATACACCTATGAGCAGATGATGAATCTTAAATTCAAGCTGCTGGTAAACTCCGATTACTTTGAGAAGCAGGCAAACGGGACCTGGGAAGACAAGAGCGGAGACGATGCTTACGTCGTTACCAAGCTCAAGGACAGCGAGGACATCTCGATCGTCGGGATACTCCGCCCCTCGCCGGATGCAGTTACCACCTCGGTAAGAGGCGGCTCTATCGGATACAGGAGCGACCTGATGACTCACCTTATCAATAAGGTCAACGACAGCGAGGTCGTAAAGCAGCAGAAAGCCGATCCCAAGGTGGATATATTCACCGGACTCCCCTTTGAGAGCAAAGATGTCAACGAGCAGCTCTATGACGCATACATCGCTGCTATCAAGGACCCCGAGCAGAAGGCTAAGGTACAGGCTTATGTGGATCAGCAGAAGAAAGAGGGCAAGCCGCTGGACATCACCGAAGAAATGCTCCAGGCATATGCTCAGACTCTTCCCGCCAACCAGCAGCAGACTGTTCAGGCATATCTTGCACAGCTCAAGGAGTCAGGCCTTTCTCCCAACGATATAGTAAAGCGCTTCTCATCTCAGATGAATTTCCTCAAAACAGATGCAACATATGATGACAACCTCCTGAAGCTGGGCGTATCCGATCTTTCGGTTCCTTACAGGATCAATATCTACCCCAAGGATTTTGAATCCAAGGAGAAGATAACCGAGAAGATCGAGAACTACAACAATAGTGTTGCCGAGGGCGACAAGATCACCTACACCGATTATATCGGACTGCTGATGAGCTCGGTATCCACTATCATCAACGCTATCAGCTACATCCTCATCGCATTCGTATCTATCTCGCTGATAGTTTCATCCATAATGATCGGTATCATCACCTATATCTCCGTTCTCGAAAGGACAAAGGAGATCGGTATTCTGCGAAGCATCGGTGCTTCCAAGCGTGACATCAGCCGCGTATTCAATGCCGAGACCCTTATCGTAGGATTTGCCGCCGGTGCTATCGGTATCATAGTAACACTGCTGCTGAACATACCGATAAACATAATCATACACAATATAACGGATATAAGCGGGCTCTCAAAACTGCCGTGGCTCGGCGCCCTCGCTCTTGTGGGCATATCGATGCTGCTGACGTTTATCGCAGGACTTATCCCCTCGAAGATCGCCGCAAAGAAGGATCCCGTTATAGCACTCAGAACAGAATGATAACTGTATAAACAAATATCCGCCGCACCGTCCTGAACGATGCGGCGGATATTCTTATGCCTTTACTTTTCGGGAAGTATTATCGCTGCCACGATATAGGCAACTACTCCCATTCCCATACATCCGAGAATGACTGCTCCGAGACGTACCAGGTTGGGATCGACTTCAAAATACTCGGCCACTCCGGCGCACACGCCGCAGATCATCCTGCCTTCTCTTAATCTGTAAAGCTTCTTAGGTCCCATAACGATTTCCTCCTGTATCATTTATTTACAAATCTGATATTGACCTCTCCGATACCGCCTTCGATATCAAAGGGGATGTCCTCTTTTCCGTCACCGCCGTTGCGCTCGATGTTGACGCTGCCGATACCCGACTTTGCATCTATATCATAATCAGAGCTGCTGCCGTAAACTGTCATATCGACCTCACCGATACCGCACTCGGCATCCATACCTTTTCTCACATATCCGGAGAATATGAGTTCTCCGATGCCTGATTCGATATCGATCTTGCCGGCATCGTAATCCTCAAATACTGCTCTGCCGACGCCGTGTTCTATCTCAAGATCATCACTGACGTTAAAGTTCTTCGAGTTGAAATCACCGGCTCCGGTATGTATCTCTGCATTTTTGGCTTTGAGGCCATCGACAGTTGCTTCACCTGCGCCGAGTTCAAGCTTTATCCTGTCGAATTCCTTATCGGGGACTGTGAGCGTCACTCTGGGCTTAGACTTGTCGCTGAGCATAAAGGAGTAAAGATAGGGCGAGAAGATATGGAGCTTTGACTTCTGCTTGATATAGAACCTTCCGTCTGTTGTACCGTAAGAGTAATAACCCTCGGGAACATTTTCGGCGATCAGATCAAGTCTGTCTCCGCCCTTATTGATTATAAGGTCGCCCGATCCGATAGAGATCTCCAGTTCGGTGATCTTATCCACAGGCTGATCCTTTATCGAAAAGCTTTCGAGCTTGATATACTTATCTACCCCGCCGATCCTCCACATCAGTATGCCTGCAACAAGCACGGCGATACCGATAAGCAGCACAATAAGTCCCACTATCAACCGGACAGGTCTTACTTTAACACTCTCAACCATTTGCAGCTGCACCTCCGAACAAGATATTATGCGCCGTTTTCACGATCTTGTTTATCGCGCTGACGAAAAAACTGATAGTACCCTTGAATACTCCCTTGAAGGTCAGGATAAACAGTGCGACAAGAATAAGTCCTGCGCCGAGGGACATAAGCCCTGCCGGGGGAACAGTGAACAGTGATATGATCCCTCCGATCACCATAGCGGTGCCTGCGCCGACAAATACTATCTCCAGCACGAAGCCGAGGATAAAGAATACGAATGTGAATACAAATCCGACGATCAGCAGCGGGAACCACAGCGGGAAAAGGCACAGCAGCAGCAGGAAATTGCTCGCTTTGAAAGACTGCTGAGGTGCAGCACCGGTCTGTGCCGGAGCGTATGCTCTCTGCTGAGGGATATCTTCCTGCCGGCTCTCTCCACGGCGTTCATCGAGTATAAAGGTCGGTCTTCCGTCGGGATCTATACCGTTCTCGACATAGATGTTCCTTGCGATCTCGTCGATGCTTCCGAGGCTTTCGGCGGTCTCTTCCTCTTTATCCTCCCCGGCATCGAGGAAGATCTCATTATAGTAATCAAGTGCGGCTTCAAGCTCTTCACCGGGCAGCCTTTCGAGGCGTGAGCGAAGCTCGCTGATAAATTCTTCTCTTCTCATAGCTTTTCATCCACTCCTAACAAAATACTGTCAACCTTCGCTTTATGGTCGCACCATTCGTCTCGGTAATCGCCGAGTGCATTTGAACCGACAGAAGTGATCCTGTAATAGCGCCGGTTACGCCCCATGAACTCTTTGTCATACGTTTCGAGCATACCGCCCTTCTGCAATCGTCTCAGCACAGGATACAGCGTTGATTCAGAAACATCCACAGCCTTGCGTATCATCTGCGTGATCTCATAACCGTAGGTGTCATTCCTGTTCACGACAGAGAGCACCATTGCGTCGAGCAGTCCCGAGCTTATTGGAAAACTCATATAATATACTCCTTTCACTAATATTGTTTCTGTAACTATATTATATCACATATAATATTATCTGTCAAGAGTATATTATACTATTCCAAATATTATAGCGGACAAAAAAAGAGCACCCCGTACAGGGTGCTCTTGTGCATATTATACAGAATGGATCTTATTAGCAGCATCGGCGTGCTGGTCGATACCGTATTTAACATTTCTTCTGTGCTCAAAGAACTTGGGTGCTACCTTCGGGAACATAGCATAGGTGAGGACATCTTCCTCCTGCTCTGTCCACTCGGCACATTCCTCACGCATCTGATCCAGCTCAGGCTTGAGCAGATCGGCAGGGCGGCAGGTGATAGGCTCCTCCGCACCGAGTATCTTCTTCTGGAACTCGGGATCGATAGTAACAGGAGTCTTGCCGTACTCGCCCTTGACCATTGCCTTGAACTCCTTGGTAACGGTCTTGTAGCGCTCTCCCATAATAACGTTGAACACGGCCTGTGTTCCGACGATCTGAGAAGTCGGAGTTACCAGCGGCGGGAAACCGGAATCCTTTCTTACCTTCGGCACTTCCTTGAGAACGTCCTCGAGCTGGTCAGCCTTGCCGGCCTGCTTGAGCTGCGAAAGCAGATTTGAGAGCATTCCGCCGGGCACCTGATAAAGCAAAGCATTTGTATTTGTGGCAAGCATCGAGGGATCCAGCAGTCCCGAGTCGATATACTTCTTTCTGAGAATCATAAAGTAATCTCTTACCTCATTGAGCTTTACAAGGTCAATGCCGGTATCGTACTCTGTTCCCTGGAACGTTGCGACGATCGACTCGGTAGGCGCATGGGAAGTACCCAGTGCGAGAGGCGAGATCGCAGTATCAACGGAATCAACTCCGGCCTCAACAGCCTTGATTATACACATTGAAGCAAGTCCGGAGGTGTAATGAGTATGCAGAGCGACGGGGATCTTTACAGCCGACTTGATATCTCTTACAAGGCTTTCGGCCTCATAGGGAGTAAGCAGAGCCGCCATATCCTTTATGCATATGGAATCTGCTCCGGCCGACTCTATTCGCTTGGCATAATCCATATAATACTCATGAGTGAAGACCTCACCGAGAGTATAGGAGATAGCCACCTGAGCGTGTCCCTTCTCCTTATTGGCTGCCTTGATAGCAGTCTCCAGATTTCTGATATCGTTGAGGGCATCGAATATCCTGATTATGTCGATACCGTTGGCGATAGACTTCTGAACGAAGTACTCAACGAGGTCATCAGCATAATGACGGTAGCCCAGCATATTCTGGCCTCTGAAAAGCATCTGCAGTTTGGTGTTGGGCATTGCCTTGCGGATAGTGCGGAGTCTCTCCCAGGGATCCTCGTTCAGGAATCTGATACAGGCATCAAAGGTCGCACCGCCCCATACCTCGGCGGAATAATAGCCTATCTCGTCCATCGTGGAAAGAATGGGCTTCATATCGTCGATAGTCATTCTCGTGGCGATGAGTGACTGGTGAGCGTCACGCAGCGCAGTTTCGGTGATTTTAAGTTTTCCCATTTATGACCGTCCTTTCGATCAGCCGATAACGGCAAGCACTGTGCCTGTCTCAACAGCAGTGCCCTTAGTAGTATTGACGCTGAGCACCTTGCCCTCGATAGGAGAATTGACATCGTTCTCCATCTTCATAGCCTCGAGCACAAAGAGAGCCTGCCCTGCCTTGACCGAATCGCCGACAGACACCTTAACATCGAGGATAGTTCCGGGCATCGGAGCAGTCACCTTGGTACCGTCCGCAACGGCAGCTGCGGGAGCGGGAGCTGCTGCGGGTGCAGGAGCTGCTGCGGGAGCGGGAACTGCTGCAGCCGGAGCTGCTGCATCGGCTGCAAGCTCTTCAACTGCTACATCATAAGCCTTACCGTTTACTGTAATGCTGTATCTTTTCATATTGATATACCACCATTCTATAAAGTATTATTCATCAAAGCTGGATATTGGAATGCTTCTTGGGGAGTCTCGAGATGCGCTTGCCGGAAAGGATATCCGCTGCGCCGAGCAATGCAGTTCTGATGCCTTCGGGAGCCACGACCATATCTACGCCGAAGCTCTGGGCAGCAGCTGCTGCAGAAGCCTCATCCTTAGAATACTGCGCGGCAAGCTCATTCCTCCTGGCAGTAAGATCAGCAGCGCCCTTCAGCTCGTCATGATGCAGGAACTCCACAGCTGCATCCGGAGCAAGGGGTGAGATCACAGCAGAAGGTACAGCAAATGTCATATCTGCATTTGCACCCTTTCCTGCGAGGGCGATATACGCTGCGCCGTAAGCCTTGCCGGTTATAACAGCGAGCTTGACGGTCGTAGCCTCGGCATAAGCGTGAGCAAGCTTTGCCATACTCTTAACAGCGCCGGCGGCCTCTGTCGCATCGCTGGCTGCGAAGCCTTCGGTATCGACAAAGGTAACGACCGGTACAGCGAAAGCGTCGCAGGTGCGGACGAAACGAGCAAGCTTGCTGGCGTCATCTGCTGAAAGCTTATCAGCCGTCTTATTGGAAGCAAGCACTCCGACAGTTGCGCCGCCGAGAGAAGCAAAAGCGGTATAAGCAGCCTTACCGTAATCGGCATAGACTTCAAAAACGCTGTCCGCATCGAATACAGCCTCAGCCTGTGAAGCGGCATCGCTGCCGAAAGCAGCGGAAGGAGCCTCGAACTCAAACATAGGAACAGGTGAAAGATTATTCTGCGGGAGCTTTTCAAGCAGCTGTCTTACAGCATCCGCTGCAGCCTTATCGTCTTCGCAGACGAGGGCGGCGGTACCGTTGGCAGCGGCATTCCCGGCAGGATCCTTTATATCGCTGTTGCTTGCCACATAAAGCTCAGCATCCTTTGTAAGAACAGTCAGATCTGCGCTGACTGCCAGCATAGCTGCACTTCCCGAGCAGACGCCGGCGACTACCGCTATCTGAGGAACTACGCCGGAAAGGTTGCTGGTCCACATAAGAAGCTCACCGTAAGCATTCATAGCAGCGAAAGGCTCCTCCAGATCAGCACCGAGGCTGTCATACACTCCCACCAAGGGGACACCGGTCTTTGCGGCGAGATCATAGACCTTAGCGATCTTCTGCGCCTGGACGCGGCTCATAGCGCCTCCCTTTACAGTAACATCCTGTGAAAAAGCATAAACGGGATCACCGTTCACGAAGCCGTAAGCAGTGATAACTCCTGAAAGCTCCCCACTGCTGACCGCATAAGGATCAAGCTCGGTAAATACCCCGTCATCAAACAGATATGTCAGACGTTTTCTTGCGTCACTTTCGGCAGCTGCGCGCCCCGAAAGCTCGTCAAGAGTCAAGTTTTTCTGTGACATACAGTTCTTTCCTCCAATCAAGAAATTTGCAGGCACGGCATAATGCCTGCCCATAACAATACATATTAATTATACTATTCTTCTTCATATAATACAAGAGTAAACTACCGACCATTTTCACTTTTTACAATTTCGTAACAAATTTCGACAGCGATATGACAGCGATAATTATATACGAAAAACCGAACTGCAAGTCAGACTCTTTCATAAGAAGCCCTGACAGCAATATCCCTGCCAAAGGTCTGTTATCTTCCCTGCTTTTTCAAAGCTTTCAGAACATCGCACAGCTTGTCAACATCATCGGAGGAAAGCTCGTCAAACCGGTCAAGCTCATTCTTGACCGCAGCGAGAACTGCCGATCCGCTGCTCTTTTTTCGTCTTGCCAAAAAGAAGGATGTCAGCGTCGAGGTCAGCGAGCCTATCAGTCCTATACCGACAAGCATCAGGATCATTGCGATTATCCTGCCGTAAACTGTGGTCGGGGAAATATCTCCGTAGCCCACGGTGGTAGCGGTAACAAATGCCCACCATATTCCGTCATCGTAAGCCATACCCTCGGCATAGTGGATCAGAACGCCGCCTGTTATTATGGTCATTATTGTTGCGAACACAACATATTTGAAACCGTTCGTATTATAAAACCGCCGCAGTTTTCTGAGAGGTCTTGACAAGAAGGCGATGATCCTCAAAAGCCCTATCACCCTGAGTATGCTGTCGGCAGTTCCGGTAACAGGAAGCGGGATCACTCCGTGGATCGGGATAAGGGCAATGACATCCATATAATTGCGTCTGATAAAGGCCTTTTTGTTCTTTGCTTTTGCAAGCCGCGTGACAAGGTCGGCAGTGAAGATCAGATAGATCGCCAAAAACAGTATCCACTCCCATTTTCTCAGGGACTGTATAGTGTCAAGAAGTATCAGGACCGAAGCCAGCGCTGCAAGTGCTATCATTATGTAGTCATATACCTTATGTACAATATAATGCTTATCCATAAAAAACATCTCCCGAAAGGCAACAATGATATTTATCAGTTTTTAATTAACAACAAGTATAGCACAGCACAATGCAAATGTCAATCGGTTTTCGGCGGTTTCAAGAAGCGGTCAGATACAAATACCCTCCCCGCTGTATAAGCGGCGAGGGCAAAGCTTTGTATTATTTGATAATATGATTTATAGCCGAAAGAAGCGCACAGATAGACGAGACGATTATATCGGTATGTCTGCCGGCGCCCCATACCATCTTCCCGTTTGCGGATATGCCGACATAGGATACGGCCTCGGAATTGGAATGGCGTTCCAGAGCGTGCTCGTCGTAGCTTTCGAGGGTGAAGTCGATACCGGTAGCCTGTTTGAGAGCATTAGCCACAGCGTTGAGACGTCCGTTTCCGCGGGCGGTGAACACCTTGGGCTCGCATCCGTCCTTGGATACTGTGACCTGTGCGGAGATCCTGCCGTCAGCGTCCTGCTTGAAGTGGGACTCTATGACCTTTACAGGAGTCTCGATATTAAGATAGTTATCCTTGAAGATCCTGTAGATCTCATCGGGCATAAGTTCCTTATGCAGGTGATCGGAGATATCCTTGACGGCATAGCCGAAGTTCTCGCGCATCTTCTTGGGCATATTGTAGCCGTACTTCTTCTCCATAAGATAGCCTATGCCGCCCTTGCCGGACTGGGAATTGATACGGATGACGTCGCCGTCGTATTCTCTGCCGACGTCCTTGGGATCAAGCGGCAGATAGGGGCAGGTCCAGTGATCGGGATCCTTTTCCTCGCGCCACTTCATACCCTTGGCGATAGCGTCCTGATGCGAGCCGGAGAATGCGGCAAAGACCAGCGCACCGGCATAGGGGCTCCTCTCATAGACCTTCATTCTTGTGACTCTCTCATATATCTCCACCAGCGAGGGCATATCCGAGAAATCAAGCCCGGGATCGACGCCGTGAGTGTACATATTCAGTGCCAGAGTGACGATATCAACGTTACCGGTTCTCTCGCCGTTGCCGAAGCAGGTGCCTTCGATACGGTCAGCGCCGGCAAGCATACCCAGCTCGGAATCTGCGACACCGGTACCGCGGTCATTGTGGGGGTGGAGCGATACTATAACATTCTCGCGGCAATTCAGATTCTCGCACATATACTCTATCTGAGATGCATAAACGTGCGGGAGGCTCATCTCCACGGTAACGGGAAGGTTCATTATGACCTTTCTTTCGGGTGAAGGCTTCCATACATCTATAACAGCATTGCAGACTTCAAGAGCATATTCCGGCTCGGTGCCTGTAAAGCTCTCGGGAGAATACTCAAAGGTGATATTCCCCTTTGCATTCTTTCTGTACTCCTCACATATCTTAGCGCCGGATACAGCGATCTCCTTGATCTCCTCCTTGCTCATCCTGAACACCTGCTCACGCTGAGCCACCGAGGTGGAGTTGTAAAGATGGACTATCGCATTCTTTGCGCCGTCGATAGCCTCAAAGGTCTTCTTGATGATATGCTCTCTCGACTGAGTGAGCACCTGGATAGTCACATCGTCCGGGATAAGGTTCTTCTCTATAAGCGTGCGGCAGAACTCATATTCAGTCTCAGAGGCTGCCGGGAAACCTATCTCGATCTCCTTGAAGCCGATCTCGACCAGCTTTGCAAAGAACTCCAGCTTTTCCTCCAGGCTCATAGGGATGATAAGCGCCTGGTTACCGTCTCTCAGATCGACCGAGCACCAGATCGGCGCCTTGTCGATATACTCCTTTTCCGCCCACTTCATACAGGGGTAAGGCGGCATATAGTACCCTCTCACATACTTGCCTGCGTTCTTCATAATACGTTCCTCCAATACAAATATTATTTATCATACAGCTGTCATAATGTTTTATAAAACATTGCTTTATAAAACAAAAAGCCCGCCTCTGTAAAGAGACGAGCATATCAACCCGTGTTACCACTCTCATTCGCATACACGTCACCGCATACGCCTCACCCGCATCAAACAATGCGGCGCTCTGTAACGGGAGCACCCGTACACGGCTACTTTGATTTCGCCCTGCCTGCTCGGGGACGAGCTATAGCATACTTCCCTTACCGCCTCACACCGAACGGCGGCTCTCTGAAACCGAAGAAACACGCTTTTTTTCCCTTCAACGCATTTTGGATATTAATTATTCACTGCATATAATTATACTATAATGCAGGAAATCTGTCAAGTACGTTAACACTTTATTTACATTATACCTTCTCGTAAGCCGCAATGATCTCGGCATAATAAGCAGTATGAAGATCGTTGAGACGGTACTGCTCGGAAACGATGCCCTTGTCAACGAAGCAGTCGGCGTCCATCTTCTGGGCATAGAGCTTTCTGCAAAGCAGTATGCACCTGGCCTGCTCAAAGGCAACAGTATCCCCTACTGCGACAGGAACAAGTCCGGTCTTGCAGCATTTATCCACATCGCGTCCGCTGTTGGAGCCGCAGAAAGCCAGCGCCTTGCGCATCTCGGGCGGATAAAAGCTGAGGGTGAAATACTCCCCTCTGTCCATAAATTCCTTGGTATAGCGCTGCGGACGTATAGCCGTAACTGCGCAGGGCTTGTTCCACATAACTCCTATGAATCCCCAAGAAGCGGTCATAGTATTGAACTTCTCGGGTGTGCCTGCAGTGACAAGCATCCACTCGGAGCCGATACTGCCGAATACATCCAGCCTCTTGCTGAGTTCACCGAAATCCACTTTGCGAAATCCTTCTGTTCCGGAAATACTGTTCATCTCAAGACCTCCTGTCATATGCTGTCAAAGGCGATGCCGCACGCCCCTCCGGCGCCCTTACGAACGGCAGACGCTGTGCGAAACCTTCAGCTGTGAGCTGCGCGGCGGTGCCTGTGCGCCGGTGGGAACGGTATGCATATCCTCCCGTCAGCAGCTCCTGTATATATTATATCAAATATCTGCCCGGATGTCAACAGTCAGCCGCCTGAGACTCTGCCGCCGACGGGATGAAAATATCGTTCCCGGAAAGGCTGCCGGCAGGCAAAAAAGCTTGCAATTTCACTGCATATGTGCTATAATATGGTATGGGCGTTTTCATAGCGGCATCCGCAGAAGTAATTTGATGTATATATTCACGCCAGAATGTATATATGCATTTGATTTTCGGCGTTTATGCGCATATAATTAATGTTTATACAGATTTGAGCTTGAATATGTGTATAAATTTAAAACTTTTGCGTATCCCCTATTGACAACGGACTCAAAAGGTGTATAATGTTACATATGATGTTACCCGCAGATGATCTTCCGCGGGATATACACCGAAAAAACCTATTATCTATCCGGCGGGCCAGCAATGACCCGGCTGATCCCGGAAAAAACTTATATGGAGGCTTTTTGTATGGCAAAGGAGATCAAAAAGGTAGTTCTTGCTTATTCGGGCGGTCTTGATACTTCGATCATTATCCCGTGGCTGAAGGAAAACTACAACAACTGTGAGGTAATAGCCGTTTCCGGCGACGTAGGACAGGGCACCGAACTCGACGGTCTTGAGGAAAAGGCTATCAAGACAGGAGCAAGCAAGCTCTATATCGAGGACCTTACCGAGGAATTCATCACCGATTACGTTTATCCCACTATGCAGGCAGGCGCTGTTTATGAGAACAGATATCTGCTCGGAACGTCTTTCGCAAGACCGATCATCGCCAAGAGGATCGCTGAGATCGCTCTCAAGGAAGGCGCTGATGCTATCTGCCACGGCTGCACCGGCAAGGGCAACGACCAGGTAAGATTTGAGCTGGCTATCAAGGCATTCGCTCCCGATATGCAGATCATCGCTCCCTGGAGGATCTGGGACATCAAGTCCAGAGATCAGGAGATCGACTATGCCGAGGCACACAACATCCCGCTGAAGATCAACCGCGAGACAAACTATTCCAAGGACAAGAATCTGTGGCACCTTTCCCACGAAGGTCTCGATCTTGAAGATCCGGCAAATGAGCCTCAGTATGAGAAGCCCGGCTTCCTGGAGCTCGGCGTTTCGCCCCTGCAGGCTCCCGACAAGCCGACTTATGTTACCATCCACTTCGAGAAGGGCGTACCCACCGAGCTGGACGGAAAGAAGCTCTCCGGCAAGGAAATGGTCGCAGCGCTCAACAAGCTGGGCGGCGAGAACGGCATCGGCCTTGCAGATCTCGTTGAGAACAGACTCGTCGGAATGAAGTCGAGAGGTGTTTACGAGACTCCCGGCGGAACGATCCTTTATAAGGCACACGAGGTGCTTGAGACTATCACCCTCGACAAGGAGACTATGAGGATGAAGGCTTACCTCGGCATCAAGTTTGCCGACCTCGTATATAACGGCCAGTGGTTCACTCCCCTGCGTGAGGCTCTCTCCGCATTCGTTGCTGAGACTCAGAAGACCGTTACCGGCGACGTAAAGCTCAAGCTCTACAAGGGCAATGTCATCAACGCAGGCGTTACCTCGCCCTATACCCTCTACGATGAGGAAGTTGCTACCTTTGACGAGGACGACGTTTACAATCAGGCTGATTCTGCCGGATTCATCAACCTGTTCGGCCTGCCGATCAAGGTAAGAGCAAAACTCGAACAGAAGAGAAACAACAAATAATGACCGATACGATATTTTCAAACTGAGGGAGGTTTTTGATATGTCTGATAACAACAACGGTATTTTTGAATCTGCGATCGACAAGAAGGTCGAGCTGACTTATGACAGTCTGCCCAATTCAAGCTTTGAGGACGTTAACCTTGCAGGTACCAAGTTCTCGAACGTAAACCTGAAGGGCTCCGACTTTGACGATGTCAATATGGATAAGACCAAGTTCAACAACGTCAGCCTTTCCGGCGGAGATTTCACGGATATGTATATGGTGAATACCAGGTTTCTGGGTGTAAACCTTTCATGCTCGAGATTCGGATGCTCTATAATGAATAATGTGGAGTTCAAGAATCCCGACCTGAAGAACTCGCAGTTCATTCACTGCGACCTTTCCAACGTCGAGATCAACGACTGCAAGATCGACGGCCTGAAGATCAACGGCATCGACATATGCAAACTTCTCGAGCAGCACGAAAAAGAACACTAAGGATAAAGGCAACACCGCGCAACCCGCGGCTTGCGCCTCTGCACGTCATCTGCTTGCATATTTCCCGTCATAGCACACAAATTTTCCTTGCCGGGCGAAAAGCGAATTGGTCTTCGCTCGCCCGCCTGCGTCAAATTTATGCACTCTGACGAAAAATCTGACTGGGCATCTGACGCACAGGGGTTGTGCGGTATTGCCTAAACATATCCATAAAGCTGTACTGTCCCCGTCAAACGACGGGGACAGAATACATTTATAAGTATATGGAAGGCGGTATTTGCAATGGGAACAAAAATGTGGGCAGGACGCTTCACAAAGGAAACAGATGAAAGGGTGAACGACTTCAATTCGTCTATTTCCTTTGACGCAAGAATGTACAGACAGGATATCGAAGGCTCGATCGCACACGCGACTATGCTGGGCGAGTGCGGAATAATCGAAAAGTCCGAGAGCGAAAAGATCATCGAAGGTCTTAAAGGCATTCTTGCGGATATAGGTTCGGGAAAGCTCAGATTCGATCCCACCGCTGAGGATATACATATGTTCAACGAGGCAGAGCTTACTGCCCGTATAGGCGATGCAGGCAAAAGACTGCATACCGCAAGATCGAGAAACGATCAGGTGGCACTCGACCTGAGAATGTATCTCAGGGACGAGATACCCGTCATAAAAGCACAGGTCAGGGAGCTTATAGAGACTCTTATGCGGCTCGCAGAAAAGAACCTTACTACTGTTATGCCGGGATACACTCATTTGCAGAGAGCACAGCCCATAACCTTTGCTCACCACCTTATGGCTTATGTGCAGATGCTGCTGAGAGACCTGGGCAGACTGAGCGATACATACAAGAGAACGAATATAATGCCCCTCGGCAGCGGAGCACTCGCCTCCACTACTTATCCAATAAACAGACAGAGAGTGTGCGATCTGCTGGGCTTTGACGAGATAACACAGAACTCCCTCGACGGAGTATCGGACAGAGATTTTGCGATAGAACTGGCTTCGGCACTGTCTGTACTGATGATGCATCTCTCCCGCTTCTCGGAGGAGATCGTGCTGTGGTGCTCCTGGGAGTTCAAGTTTATCGAACTCGATGACGCCTATGCCACAGGCTCGTCTATAATGCCGCAGAAGAAAAATCCCGATGTGACCGAGCTTATAAGAGGAAAGACCGGAAGAGTTTACGGCGACCTCACTACCCTGCTTACTATGATGAAGGGGCTTTCCCTTGCTTACAACAAGGATATGCAGGAAGACAAGGAAGCTATATTCGATGCGATAGATACTGCAAAGCTCTGCCTTACCACATTCATCCCGATGATAGATACTATGAAGGTCATTCCGGAGAATATGCGCAGCGCTGCTGCGAAGGGCTTCATCAACGCCACAGACTGTGCGGATTATCTCGTAAAGAAAGGTCTGCCTTTCAGAGACGCATACAAGATCACAGGCACCCTCGTACACACCTGCATAGAAAAGGGCCTTACCCTTGAAACACTTCCCATTGAGGAATACAAAGCGCTGTGCGAAACCTTTGACGAGGACGTTTACGAAGCCATAAGCCTTGAGACCTGTGTGATGCAGAGAAAGGCCGCAGGAGGCCCTGCCCCCGAAAGCGTAAAGGCTCAGATAGAGTATTCAAAGAAAGCACTCGAACAGTTCTGATATACTGAAAGTGAGGTGCAGGCAGTGAAGTTTTATATGGGCAAATGTCCGAAATGCGGTATGTTCATATTCCCCTTTGCGCGGAAATGTCTGAGATGTGAAACAAAGATCAAGTATCTCACAAAGACCGATAAGGACCACTGCGGGAACTGCCACAAGCCTTTGGGCAATGACGAATACTGCCGTTACTGCGGCACCAGGCGCGGAGAGGGGAAATTCGATCCCTACTTCAACGAGCCGCAATGCATATACGGACCTCCGCCGATAAGCCGGCTGCACACCTGTAACGAATGCGGCTACGAATGGGAAACGAACACCATGATCGACAGGCAGAATTACTGTCCCAGGTGCGGAGGAAGCTGCAAAATAACCGAACAAGAGGATGATCGATAATGTCAGTAAAAGTTTATATAGACGGAAAAGAAGGAACAACAGGTCTCCAGATATTCGAGAGGTTCGCCGGACGCAGCGACCTGGAGATCCTGCTGATCGACGAGGACAAGCGCAAGGACGTGAACGAGAGAAAGAAGCTGATAAATGCTTCGGATATAACATTTCTCTGTCTGCCGGATGCGGCAGCCGTTGAAGCTGTTGCCCTTGCGGATAACCCTGATGTAAGGATAATAGACGCTTCGACTGCTCACAGGACCGATCCCGCCTGGGATTACGGCTTCCCTGAGCTTTCGGCTAAGCACAGAGAGAATATCGCAAAATCAAAAAGAGTTGCTAACCCGGGCTGCTATGCAAGCGGATTCATAAGCCTTGTTTATCCGCTGGTACAGGCAGGAGTACTCGGCGAGGATTATCCGCTGACCGCCCACGCGGTATCGGGATACAGCGGCGGCGGAAAAAAGATGATCGCCGCAGTCGAGAGCGATCAGAAGACCTTTGAGATGCAGTCTCCGAGACAGTATGCCCTGACACAGGCTCACAAGCACCTCCCCGAGATGCAGGCGGTGTGCGGGCTGAAACATAAGCCGATGTTTAACCCGATAGTCGATGACTATTACGCAGGGATGGTCGTTTCCGTCCCTCTTGTGACAAGAGCAATGGCAAAGAAATGCACTCCTGCCGATATACACGGGATACTTGCCGCCCATTATGAGGGACAGAGATTCGTGAAGGTGATGGAGCTCGGCGGAAAGGATACTCTCCCCGACGGGTTCCTGGCAGCAAACACTCTCGCAGGGACCAACGATATGCAGCTTTTCGTTTTCGGCAATGACGAGCAGATACTGCTCTGCTCAAGACTTGACAATCTCGGCAAAGGCGCTTCAGGCGCAGCCGTACAGAATATGAATATAATGCTCGGCCTTGACGAGGCCACCGGTCTGTGAGATACAGGCTTGCTGTTCTGATCGCATCGGCTCTGATGCTTACAGCCTGCGGGAATGACATCGGCGAAAGACCGGCGGAAACATCAGCCGCTGCCGTGACCGGGAGCGTTCAGACTGCCGGGACATCTGCTCAAACAACTGCAAAGACCACGGCGGTATCCGAGACCGAAACAGAGAGCATAGCTGATACTGTTACCGAAACGGAGACCGGGGATGATACTGTGACAGAAACTGAAAAACTTACCGGGACACAGGCAGATAACGGAGTCTCATCCGAAGATGCTTCAACCGGTGAGGATGTGCCGGAGACCTCCAAAGCGGCAGAGCTTCTTGCAAAGATGTCCGTCAGGGAAAAGGTGGGACAGCTGTTCCTGCTCCGTCCCGACGGCCTGCTCCACGACGATGCCAACGACCACGCCGTAAGGCAGATGACGGATGACCTTGCCGAAGTCCTCGGGAAATACCCCATAGGCGGAGTAATAATGATGTCCGTAAACGTACAGGATCCCGGCCAGCTGACTGCCCTTAACAAAGGGCTTCAGGATGCAAGCAGCATACCGCTGTTCATCTGCTGCGACGAGGAAGGCGGGACGGTCACGAGGATCGCAGGAAAGCCGGGCTTTGATGTCAGGACATTCAGCAGCATGAGCAGCGTCGCCGGAGAAAGCGGCAGCGAGGGCGCCTATGAGGTCGGGAACACTGTCGGGGCATATCTGAAAGAATACGGCTTCAACCTTGATCTTGCCCCAGTGGCAGATGTGAATACAAATCCCTTCAATATAGTGATAGGCTCACGAGCCTTCGGGAGTGATCCCGGGCTGGCAGCTGATTGTGTATCCCGCTACATAGACGGACTTCACGAGAATGGGATAATGTCCTGTCTGAAGCATTTCCCCGGACACGGAGACACCCTTGCTGATACACATATAGGTATGGCTAAGACAGAAAAGACCTGGGACGAGATCAGAAAATGTGAGCTGATCCCCTTTGTGCAGAGCCTTGACAAGACCGATATGGTAATGGCTGCACATATTTCTCTGCCGAAGGTAACCGGGGAGGATATACCTGCCACGCTGTCGGAAGAGATACTTACCGGCAAGCTCAGGGATGAGCTTGGGTATGAAGGTGTGATAATCACAGACTCGCTGGCTATGAAAGCGATAGACAGCTACTACACGCCGGAGGAAGCCTGTGTGGCTTCTGTGATCGCCGGCAGTGACATACTGCTCTCCCCTTACAAGCCCTGGGAGTGCTTTGAAGAAGTGGTCTCTGCCGTGAATGACGGCAGGATAACTGTGCAGAGGCTCGACGAAAGCGTAATGAGGATACTTTCGCTGAAAGAAAAACACGGGCTTCTCGGATAAGGATATTTATACGGAGGATAAACATGGTTGATATAAGGCTTCTGACGATCGATGATTTCGATGCCCTGCACCGTGTATGGACAAGCACCGGTCAGGAGACCAACGGGGCTGTATGCATCGACGACAACAGAGAAGGCATCGAGAAATACATCAAGCGAAACCCCTCGACCAGCTTCGTCGCCGAGGAGAACGGCGAGGTGATCGGAGTCATAATGGCAGGCCACGACGGACGGCGTGGATTTTTCCACCACGTTTCCGTGGCAAGGGAGCATCAGGGCAAGGGCATCGGAAAACAGCTCGTCGCTCACGCTATGGAGGCTCTGAGAAAAGAAGGCATCAGAAAAGTTGCTCTTGTCGCCTTCACAGATAATGACCTGGGAAACGGTTTCTGGGAAAGCCAGGGCTTAACGGTGCGTGAAGATCTTTACTACCGCAACAAATACACAGGCATAGACTAAACCACATTAATGATAGAGGTGTCAGAAATGAATAAGGAAATAAACAAGATCGAATTTGAAGGATTCAAATATATCGAGGGCGGCGTGTGCGCAGCAAAAGGCTTCAAAGCAAACGGCCTTTACTGCGGGATAAAGAAGTCAGAGAACCCCGACGGAAATGAAAGTCCGATAAGCAGCACCAAAAACGATCTTTGCCTGCTCGTTTCGGATGTAATGTGCAACGCTGCATCCGTATTCACTCAGAACAAGGTCAAGGGTGCTCCGGTCATCGTATCGCAGAAGAACCTCAAAGCCACCGGCGGCAGGGCTCAGGCGTTCATACTCAACTCGAAGAATGCCAACACCTGCAATGCTGACGGCGAAGAAAAGGCATACCGTATGTGTGAGCTCGCGGCTGAAAGGATAGGCGTAAAACGCGAAGAAGTCCTCGTTGCTCAGACCGGAGTAATAGGACAGATCTTCCCTATCGGACCCGTTGAGGAAAAGATAGATGAGCTTGTGGCAGGTCTTGCTTATGACAGAAATGAAGAAGCTGCTGTCGCAATAATGACCACCGACACCGTGAAGAAGGAAGTCGCTGTGGAGTTTGAGCTTGACGGAAAGGTATGTCACCTCGGCGGTATGGGCAAGGGCAGCGGTATGATACATCCGAATATGGCGACCACGCTCAATGTTATTACCACCGACTGTGCAATCTCCGCTGAGATGATACAGAAGGCCCTTTCCGAGATCGTCAAGATCACCTATAACTGTCTTTCTGTCGATGGAGATCAGTCAACTAACGATACCTGCGCTGTTATGGCTAACGGTCTTGCCGGAAACAAGGAGATAGTCTCTGAAGGTGAGGACTACGAGATCTTCAAGCAGGCGCTGTATATTGTTATGATGAATATGACTCGTATGCTTGCAAAGGACGGCGAGGGTGCAACCAAGCTCCTTGAATGCACGGTTAAAGGTGCAAACGACCTTGATAATGCGATAATAATCGCAAAGAGCGTGATCTGCTCTCCCCTCGTGAAATGTGCGATGTACGGTGCAGACGCAAACTGCGGACGGATAATGTGCGCTATGGGTTATGCCGAAACCAGCTGCGATGTTACCAAGGCTGATGTATATTATATCTCCAGAGCCGGAAAAATACTTGTCTGCGGAAACGGCCTCGGACTTCAGTTCGATGAGGAGCTTGCAAAGGCGATATTGAGCGAGGATGAGATCACGATATATGTCGATCTTCATCAGGGCGAAGCAGAGGCAACAGCCTGGGGCTGCGATCTTACATACGACTACGTTAAGATAAACGGCGATTACAGGAGCTGACCGGCGGAAGAATATACGGGTAGTAGATATGACCGAACATTTTGAAAAGCATCTTTTCAGGGGAGAAGAGATACTCTGGACAGGCGAGAGCAGCCCCGAGGGGCCTCCACCGGACAGAAGGGCCAATTCTGCAATAAAGCGGTACTCTCTGGCAACTTTCCTGCTCGGCACTGTTACAGTTGCAATGACCTTTATCAACAAGTACTCCGGCACAAGTCTTATCGGAGGACTGGTATTTGCTGTGCTGGCATTTTTCATTGCCGTGGTACTGTGGATCAATGCAGAAAAGTACAGGCAGGAGATATACTGCCTGACCAATATGCGCTTTCTTGTGATAGATGAACGGTCAAGACTGAAGGGATATGAGCTTGTATATGCTCAGGAGGCCGAGGTCTCAGGCGAGAACGGCGAGTACGGCTCGGTGCTTGTATTCACTGACCGGTACACTAAAAAGGATCACCACAGGAAGCTGCGTTCAAGCTATACCGCTGCAAACGCAGATCATATGTGGAAAGTCAGAGGGATCAGAGACTGCAATGGGTTCTGTGAGCTTGTTAACAAGGCGATCGCTGATGTTGACAAGAACGTTGATCTTTATGATCTTCATACAAGAGAGCCTGCACAGATCACACCGGAACTGCTTGAAGAGGAAAGAAAGTTCCGTGAGATGCTGACTAATAAGCAGCGGCGCAGAAATAAAGGGGGAAAATGATATGACGCCGGATTTTACACCTTTTCTGATGTCGGGAGAACAGATAATGTGGCAGGGCGAGAGCCATAAGGAAGGTCCGCCTGCAAATGCGAGATCTACAAGAAGCACAAGAATGTTTTCGGTCATCTGGACGGTCATTTCGGCTTTGCTTTTCGGATCCATTATCGCACAGTCTGTCGGGAATGAAGGTATGAAAGGCAAGGCCTGGGCGGCGATGATCGGATGTGCTGTGCTCTTTGTGGGAATAGGCATCGGCATATTCATATCCACCTATCACTACAGACAGGAATACTACTGCCTTACCGACAAGCGGTTCCTTGTGATGACAGTGCAGGGCGAGATCGCGACTTCGGGGGAGCTTTCACATATCCTCTCTGCGGAGCTGACGTCGATCAGAAACGGCTTCGGCTCGATCGTGATGAAAACAGACCTTGTGCATTACACACATTCAAACGGACACAGTCACTCCCACAGGACATACTGGTCGATGAGAGGCATACAGGAGCCTGCCGAATGTTACAGGCTGCTGACAGGTGTGCTTCAGATCAATGACGAATACAGATTCATCAAATAAAAGGAGACAGTAAAATGGAGATCCAGAACAGCGTGCGCAGTCAGATCCTTTCGGATGCACTGCCCTATATCCAGAAGTATCACAACAAGGTCGTTGTAATAAAGTACGGCGGAAACGCTATGACAAATAACGAGCTGAAAGAGGCTGTGATGAGAGACATCGTGCTGCTGACTGAGGTTGGCATCAAGGTAGTGCTCGTTCACGGCGGCGGCCCGGAGATCAACGCGATGCTGAAAAGAGTCGGCATCGAGAGCAAGTTTATCGGCGGATTGAGATACACCGATGCGGAGACTATGGATATAGTCAAGATGGTGCTCACCGGAAAGGTGAACAAGGAGCTTGTTTCGGCGCTGCAGCTGCACGGCGGCAAGGCTCTCGGCCTTTGCGGAATGGACGGCGAGATGATCGTCGCCGAGAAGAAAAGCGGCGAGGTCGATCTCGGCTTCGTGGGCGATATTAAGAAGGTCACCACCAAGCCCATCATCGATGCTCTCAATGACGGCTACGTTCCGATAATCGCTACCGTAGCCACATCGGCTGACGGTCAGGCGTACAACATCAATGCAGATACTGCGGCAGCCCGCATCGCAAGCTGCCTGAGAGCCGAGAACCTCATCCTGATGACGGATATAGCAGGACTGCTCGAAAACAAGGACGATCCCTCGACGCTTATCCCCACTGTTCAGGTCAGTGAGGTCGCATACCTCAAAAGCACAGGCATCATCTCCGGAGGAATGATCCCCAAGATAGACTGCTGCGTCGAGGCTGTAAGACGGGGCGTAAAGAAGACCTGCATCATTGACGGAAGGATCCCTCACTCGATACTGATAGAGCTGCTTTCCAGCGAAGGCATAGGAACACAGTTCGTCTGATCCGGCACAAAGGAGGAACGCTATGGACGTACTCTTTTTCAACGATACCGAGATAGAGAAGGTGGCATCATATGCGGCTTTCTCGGACGGAAGACGCGGCGGCTCGGCAAAGCTGGCTGCAAGAGCTGCTATGGCAATGTCATTTCTGATGGTCCTGCTTTTCATAACACCGATCAAAACCAATGTGAAGGTATTTTCCTGCGCTGCCCTCGGTGTCGGGATAATCTCAATGATAATCCTGCTGATAAGAAAAAAGGACAGGAGCACCACCGGCACTACTGCTGATATGGGCTTTGTCCCCACGGGAGACAAGCAGGCGTACAGATACGAATTCGGGTTAGACGGGTTTACTGTCAGATCCGATGAGACCAGAGAGATGAGCTACAGCGAGATCATATCAGTCAGGGACATAGGAGGAGCGTTCCAGATGAAGACTTCCGCAGCGAGCTATACTCTCAAGAAGTCGGGCTTCTCGGACGGCGGAGCCAAAAAGTTCCGGGATATGATGATATTCAAAGAAATAAGCATAAAATAAGATCATAAAGAAGGAATGTAAAATGAGCAAAACAATCGACAAATTCAACGAGCACGTTATGATGACCTACGGCAGGCTCGACATCGTGCTTGACAATGGCGAAGGACGTACAGCCACAGCTGAGGACGGGAAAGAATACATCGACTTCGGCTCGGGCATCGGTACCAACAGCCTGGGATACTGCGACAGCGAATGGGCTGATGCGGTATGTGCTCAGGCAAGGAGCATACAGCACACATCGAATTACTACTACACAAAGGTACAGGCTGAGTTCGCAGAAAAGCTCTGCACCGCTACCGGGTACAGCAAGGTGTTTTTCGGTAACTCCGGTGCCGAGGCCAACGAGTGTGCGATCAAGCTCGCAAGGAAATACAGCTTTGACAAATACGGCAAGGATGCCGGGAGGAACATTATCATCACTCTTGTGAACAGCTTCCACGGCAGGACGATCGCAACACTTTCCGCTACGGGGCAGGAGGTCTTCCACAACTACTTCTTCCCCTTCGTTCCGGGGTTTGTGAACGTTGAAGCCAACAACACCGAAGATCTGAAAGCAAAGCTGGCTGAGAACAAAGGCAAGGTCTGCGCAGTGATGTTTGAATTCGTTCAGGGCGAGGGCGGCGTCTGCCCGCTGACAAAGGAATTCGTTGATGCGATCTTTGAAGAGTGCGCAAAGGATGATATACTCACCATTGCCGACGAGGTACAGACCGGAGTCGGCAGGACCGGTGCGGTGCTGACATCCAAGCTTTTCGGCGTGAAGCCGAATATCACAACTCTCGCCAAGGGACTTGCGGGCGGAGTACCGGTGGGCGCCTGCCTGGCGGATGAGAAGTGCTGTGATGTACTCACCAAGAGCACTCACGGCTCTACCTTCGGAGGAAATCCTCTTGCCTGTGCGGGAGGAAAGGTCGTTCTCTCAAAGGTGAGCGATCCGGAGTTCATGGCTGAGGTCAACAGGAAGGCTGAGTATTTCAGAAAGAAACTGGCTGAGATAGACGAGGTCGAAGGCGTTGACGGTATGGGGCTTATGCTCGGCATAAGGCTCAAAAGCAAGAAGGCGGCAGACATACTCGGCGAGTGTGCTGAGAAGGGACTGCTGATACTCACCGCAAAGGATAAGCTGAGGTTCCTGCCTCCCCTTACGATAACCTATGAAGAGATCGACAAGGGTATGGAAATACTCAAAGAAATACTTGATAAATAAAACGATTTGATCGGAGGAAACCAAAATGAAGCATTTACTTAAACTGCTCGACCTTTCAAAGGAAGAGATCATCGACATCCTTAATCTGGCGGACCAGCTCAAATACGAGAACAAAAACGGCATTGAGCATCATCTGCTCAAGGGCAAGACTCTGGGTATGATATTCCAGAAGTCCTCGACACGCACCCGCGTGAGCTTTGAGACCGGTATGTATCAGCTGGGCGGTCAGGCGCTGTTCCTTTCCAACCGCGACCTGCAGATCGGCAGGGGCGAGCCTGTACAGGACACTGCCCGCGTTCTCAGCCGCTATATCGACGGTATAATGATACGCACCTTTGAGCAGAAAGAGGTGGAGGATCTTGCGAACTACGGCTCGATCCCGATAATCAACGGGCTCACAGATTTCTGTCATCCCTGCCAGGTGCTGGCTGATCTTATGACTATCCGCGAGTACAAGGGACGCTTTGACGGGCTGAAGATGTGCTACATCGGTGACGGAAACAATATGGCGAACTCGCTGATCGTCGGCGGTCTCAAAGTAGGGATGAGCGTTTCGATCGCCTGCCCCGAGGGCTACCGTCCCGATCCCGAGGTGCTGGAGTTCACCAAGCAGTATGAAGGCAAGTTCTTTATGACCGACAAGCCCCTGGAGGCTGCAAAGGGCGCAGATGTGCTCTTCACCGATGTATGGACCTCTATGGGCGAGGAGGCTGAGACCGAAAAGCGCAAGGCTGCATTTGCCGGTTATCAGATCAACGATGAGATCATGGCTGCCGCCAACGAGGGCGCTATGGTACAGCACTGCCTGCCGGCTCACCGTGAGGAGGAGATCACCGAGAAGGTATTCGAGGCTCACGCCAATGAGATCTTCGACGAAGCCGAGAACCGTCTGCACGCTCAGAAAGCCGTTATGGTCAAGGTAATGGGCAGCAAGTAAACTGTATATTTACTGACCGTCTCTCTGCCGGTGCAGAGGGACGGCCTTTTTGTCCGGGCAAAAAATGAGGGCAAAACTATTGCAAATCCGCAGACGCTGTGTTATAATCAAGGCGGGGGGGAGCAGTATGGAAAAGTACCAAAAGCCCAGAACGATAGCTGAGCTGCTCGAATTCTGTCAGCAGTATCAGATGCCGCTCCGGCAGATGCGGTTCTTTATAGGCGAGGATTATCCCGAGGCAAGAGCTTTCGGTATTTTTCAGGGGCCGGATGGAGACTTCGTCGTGTACAAGAACAAGGACGACGGCTCGCGGGCGGTAAGATACAAGGGCCCCGATGAAGCTTACGCTGTAAACGAGATATATGAGAAGCTGAAAGCCGAGACCGAAAAGCGCAGGAACGCTCAGGGCACCTCAGGCCGCAGCGCTTCAAGAAGCAATGCGGGATACGGCGGTGCTGTACGTTCGGCTGCGCCTGCAAGACCGGTCAACAAGGTCAAGGTGATCGTCATAACCGTTATCCTGGCAGTGATAGTAGGTGTCGGATGCCGCGCTATAATCAGATCTCCCTCAAGAGGCTATTACAGATACAACGACAATTATTATTACTACGACACTGACGACTGGTTCTTCTACGACGACGGCACCTGGGGCTATATCGACGAAGACGAGCTGCTTTTTGATGATTATAACGACTATTATGTTTCCGGCAGCTATGAAGAAGGCTATGGCATAGACGATTTCAGCAAGACCACCTATTACAGCGACTATTACGACCGCCATTCATCAGATGACAACTACTACGATGATGACGATGACTATGACTGGGGCGGCGGTGATTACGATTACGGCGGCTGGGATGCCGGCGATACAGACTGGAACACCGACTGGTAATATCAGGCATAAAAAAATCCAAGGCAATACTGCACAGGCTGCGTGCGGTATTGCCTTGACTGCTTATATAGCATATTATTGTACGGGCAGAAGTCTCAGGAGAAAATAATATCCAGCTCGTCGGGGGAGGGGGCTTCAAATATAGCCTTAAACTTTTTTGCAAGCCCCTCATCGACATAGTAAGCAAGAAGCCTGCCCTCAGATACATCGGCGTTTCTTGCTGCTATCCTGCGGTCCCATTCCCCGTCAGAGATGCTGATATAATAAAAGCTGTACTTTATCCCCTTTGAAGAATAGAAGGCTCTTGCCTCGTCTCTTTCCCGTCGTGTCCAGAAGCCCCAGTCGAGTATGACGTCGATGCCGCTTTCAAGTATCTCCAGGGATTTCTGATAGAGATAGTGCTCACTTCTTTCCACATAGGCATCCAGCATATCTCCCGGATCGCGGCCGAAAAGTGCAAGGGTGATCTCATCCACGGAAAGGACAACAGCTCTGTGCTCACGCCGCAGCTTTGCGGCGAAGGTGCTTTTGCCGCTGCATATCCTCCCGCACATCATATATACCTCAGCCATAGGCACCTCTGTCACTTCTTTTCTTCGAGGAGACGGCCGAGCATAACTTCCCTGCACTTCTCCTCCAGCTCGTCATCGAGCGGGGTGAGCGTGACCTTGCTGCCTGTCTGCCGGGAAAGGCAATAGCTGATTATACTGTCGGCGAGGACAGGGTTCTTGGACAGGAGGGGGCCGTGCAGGTATGTGGCGATAACATTTTTCTCTCTGTAGCCCTCGGAGGATGAACCGAATTTATTGCCGTTGCCGAAAAGGACTCTGCCGAAGGGGGAGGTGACGTTATCGGTCATACCGCCGTGGTTCTCGAAGCCGAGGACCTTATAGCTTCTGCCGTCGATCTCGGTCTCGATAACGATATTTCCGATACAGCGCTCACGCTTATTGGTGGAGGCAACGGTATAGTAATCGAAAAGGCCGAGGCCGGGGATCTTCTCTCCGTTGGAGTCTTTGTAATACTGTCCCATAAGCTGATATCCGCCGCAGATCATCAGCATAAAAACTCCGCTTTTATAGGCTGCAAGGATCTTATCCTTACAGGAGAGCAGATCGTCGGCAAGGAGCTGCTGTTCAAAATCCGCTCCGCCGCCGAGGTATATCAGGTCATAGGAGGAAAAATCCGTGGAAGTGCCGTCGCCGATAGTGTACTGTGTGATCTCGGATGAATAGCCCCGCATTTTCAGGCGATATGAGATCAGCTCCATATTCCCGCTGTCGCCGTAGAGGTCCAGCATATTGGGGTACATATGCAGTATTTTAAGCGTCTGCATCAGCGTTCTCCCCTTTCAGAAATCTGTTGAGCGCGGCTCTCGTCGGCTGGACAGCCGTATAGTTGGCGACTGCGAACTTTCTGCCCGAAGTCGAGAAAAGCTCCTTTACAGCGTCGTCGAGGTCGGGACGGACAACGATCTTAGCCGCATCGTAGCCGGAGCACTTGATGCGCACGGCTATATCGTAGGCGCGTCTGCCGCTGGTGACCACGCGGGTAACATTCCGGAAGATGCTGAAATTGATATCCCAGATCCAGGAGACGTCGTGGCCGTCGGCAAGGTTGTCATTGAGGACAAAGAGCATCTCCTTTTCGCCCTCGCACTCGTTTATCATACGGACAGTCATATTGGCGCCGACGGGGTTCTTGGCAAGATTGAGCGTGAGCACCGAGCCCTTATACTCAAACTGCTCCATACGGCCGTTATTGACCTTGAACTCCTCAAAGACCTTCCTTATGATCTTCTTGTCGATGCCGTAGAGTCTGGCTGCGGAATACACAGCACAGAGGTTATACATATAATAGATCGTACTGCCGGCGGTGATATACTCCTCGCCGTCGGCGGTGAAGGAGGGCTTTTCGAGGTCGATGCCGGTGATCTTAACATAGGGGCTGATCTTTCCGTACCCGCACTTGGGGCAGGCGAAGCGCCCGATATGGGAATACTGATAGTAGTCGTATTCAAGAGCAGTTCCGCATCTGGGGCAGAACCTTCCCTCACCTGCTTCGTGGAGGGTATCGGTGGCATATTTATACTTCTCGACGCTGAAATACTTGACATTGGGGTTATTGGGATTGGCAAGGCCGAGTCTGGCAACGTTGGGATCGTCGCCGTTCAGGATGAGGTTGCCCTCAAAGGTCTCGCAGAACTTATTGACCTTCAGGATAAGCGTTTCCACTTCGCCGTTGCGGTCGAGCTGGTCACGGAAGAAGTTCAGCACCACGAGAGTCTCCAGCTTCAGCTTTGAATAGACCACCGGAACGTGGCTCTCGTCCGTTTCAAGGATAAGATAATCAGCCTTTACCTTGCCGCCCATAGTACAGTGGTTGAGCAGCAGCGAGGTGATACCCGTATCAAGATTATTGCCCTCGGGGTTGGTGATGATCTTAGCGCCGGTCTGTCTGAACATCTCGGCGATGAAATTGGTAACCGAGGTCTTGCCGTTGGTGCCGGTGACGGCGATTATCGGGCAGTCGATCTTAAAGGCTTTCAGGGCGTTCTTCCGCAGAGTTATGAGCACAAGTCCGGGGAGGTTCCCGGCGTTCTTGCCAAGCAGATGGAGCAGTCCGGAGATGATCTTGCCCAACAGTATGGTAAAAAAATTTATTATAAACATACATTCACTCCGATCAAAGTGTAATAAGCACATATATAATAATAGTACAAATCAACTGATTTGTCAACCGGCAAAAAGAAAAAGGGCTCACGGCGGAGCCCTTTACTGTTGGAATTATCATTGTGCAGGATCAGCTGCGGTGCGTCTGTCGATACCGAAGTAGGAAGCAATATTATACGCATACTCCTTCTGACCGCTGAATTCGTTATATGCAGCGGTATGCTCGTCGGTGTTGAAATGAGCGTCCACACGGAAAGAAACTATATCCTTTTTGTCAAGCTGTGCGGCATAATTATCAAGATCGACAACAAACATCTTGCCGTGCTCGCAAAAGCTCTCATCCATAGCTACGGGATGATCTATAACGGAGTTCTTACCGTATTGGTCAACAGTGTCAATGTGGATGCGGAACTCACCCTCAGTAACTTTGGCGCCGTTGTTCATAAACATACCTGTGATGCCGAATTTTGGGAGCTTGCCGCTGACAAAGTCGGGGGTTACCTTATACGAGATCTGTTCATCGGGACCGGTGATATAAAAGAATTCGCTTCCGTCAAACTGCTGCAGGCTCTCCTTACTGAGCAATAAGTGGTTATTAGACGTGCAGATATTCCAGTCGGGAACGGAAAAGGTCCTGCCGTCGGCTTCCGTGCAGGGATACTTGCCGTCGGGAGAAGTGACATTATAATAATAATTCTTATAGATCATTTCCCCTGATCCGGCGGTATCCTTTGCGGTAAGCATTACCGCTGCACAGCTTTCTCCCAGCTGGTAGCCTGCATAATATACATCCTGTCCTTCTGTATCAACTCCCGCTCTGGGCGAGAGATGAATGTAATCCACCTTTATACTGTTACTGTCTGTCTTGACTGTCTCGACAAGCGAAATACTGCCCTTATCATCCGGATCTGATGAAAAATAGCCTGCATATTCGACCTGTCCGGCATTTTTGAAGAACTGTGCCAGTTCCTCCGACATATTCTTCCCGCTCCGGGGCGTGGCGAACTGATCCTCGGTATAAGCGATCTCCTTTCCTGAATTTCCGCCCTCGGTGAAAGTATCCTTCATGATCTCGACACCCGTAAAATAATTCCCGGGGGAGTTCGCGACCTCGTTCCAGAAGTCATGATACAGCTTCATTGCCTTCTCTTCCTCGTTTTCAGCCGTCTCTGTCTTTGCCGTGCTTGCGGGCTCTGTTTCGGATGATGTCGTTGTCTGAACGATGCTGTCAGCTTCTTTTGCGGATGATGCGGCAGGATCCTTATTTATATCGCTGCCGCCCCTGACGGCGAAGAAGACGCCTGCTCCCACAGCGATCACCAATGAAGCCGCTGCGGCATAAACAGGCAGCTTTGATCTCACATAGCCGTATTTCTTCCTGCTTTCGCGCACCTCCGCAGCGCTGAGTTCTGCGGGATCATCCATATTTTCTTTCAAAGCGTTTCTGAAAAGCTCCTTTTCTGTCATAATTGTCACCTTCCTCTGTATTTTCGTCTGAGCTGTCTGATCGTCTGATAGAGCCTTTGTCTTACCCTTGATTCGGTAATGCCCATAAGCTCTGCCGTCTCGGACAGCGTCAGATCCAGGAAATAATGAAGATAAAACATCCTCTGAACATCGGAGGGGCGGGCTGTGATCTCCCGGAAGATCTCGTCATACAGCGCCTTGTCTGCCGCAAGGCTTTCTATATCGGTATCGTCCTCAAGATCGACAGGCTCATCGGAGACACTCCCCGAGCTGAGGCTGATGCGCGCTCTCAGTCTCTGCGCCGCGGAATAGTAATGAGACAGGCAGTGCCTGGCGATGCCGATAACAAAGGCTTCGCTGTTCTTAGGCTCGGTGCCTTTGTCCAGCGCCTCGCCGACTCTGAGATAGGTCTCCTGATATATGTCCTCAATGTCCGTGATCTTCAGGCACTTCGAGGAGATATATTTAAGCGCGGACATCTTCGTTTCATTATAGATACGCTCAAAGGTCTTATCTTTACTGCTCATTACTTTCACCTCCGTCCTCTGATACAGTAGTGCTTTTTGCGGAGCTTTAGTTGTTAAGATTTTGTAAACTCTGTTTGAAATAGTGTAAGCTATCCTGTAAATATGATACTCGTCATTAGATAAATTGTCAAATAATTGATTAAAATGACAGCAATTTTCCCGAAATGATGTTTTGTGCTCCCAATAAAGTTGACAAGATGAGTAAAAAGTGCTATAATTTTTTTATGTATCGGATGATCCGTCCAAATTACACCGAACATAGAAAGCTGAAGAAAATGAAATTTGTTGTTATAGGTGCCGGTAAACTGGGAGGTACGCTGTCTGCTCAGCTCGTTGAGGAGGGGCACAACGTTACCGTTATCGACAATAGCTCGTCTGCAATAAAGAAGATGCTCAATTCGCAGGACCTTATGTGCATTGAGGGCAACGGCGCAACTGTTGATATGCAGCTTGAAGCCGGGATAAAGAAGTCAGACTGTCTGATTGCCACCACTGCGCATGATGAGCTGAATATGCTCTGCTGCATGGTCGCAAGAAGACTCGGGATCGAGCGCTCGATATGCCGTGTCAGAAATCCCGATTATTATAATCAGATCGATCTTATAAAGAGCGATCTCGGTCTTTCAATGGTCATCAACCCCGAGCTTACTGCTGCGGGAGAGATCACCCGTGTGCTCGTGTTCCCTGCCGCTGCGAAGGTAGAGGTATTCGGCAAGGGTAAGGTCGAAGTAGTCGAGAACCGTCTTTCTGAGGATTCGCCGCTGGTCGGGCTGTCCCTCGCCGAGATCTACAAAAAGCTGAAATTACAGTTCCTTATCTGTGCGGTACAGAGAGATCAGGAGATATTCATTCCCACTGGTGATTTCGTACTGAAAGCAGGAGACAGGATAAATGTCGCTGCTTCACATTCAGATCTTGAACGCTTCTTCAAGCAGAACGGCGCGCTGAAGATAAAGATAAAGAACGTTATGATCGTTGGCGGCGGAAAGATCGGTTTCTACCTTGCAAAGCAGCTTACCGATATAGGTATGCGCGTCAAGGTGATAGAAAAGGACTACGACCGCTGCACACAGCTCTGCGATATGCTGCCGAAGGCTGCTATCATACACGGCGACGGCACGGATCAGGAGCTGCTCATCGATGAGGGCATCGCAGATGTTGATGCATTCGTTGCGCTTTCAAGCATCGACGAGGAGAACATCATAATGTCTCTGTTTGCAAAGAACAATACCAGTGCTAAGATCGTTACAAAGGTGAACCGCGAGACTTATGCAGAAATGGCTTCCATGCTCGGGCTGGAGACGCTGATCTCCCCAAAGCAGCTGGCAAACGGTATGATACTGTCTTATGTCAGGTCGCTTGAAAATGCATCCTCTGAAAGCAGGATAGATTCGCTGTACAACATCATCGACAACCGTGTTGAGGCTATCGAGTTCAATGTCAACGAGAAGATACAGGATCTTACAGGAAAGCCCCTGAAAGATCTGAGACTCAAAAAGAACATCCTTATCTGTGCGATCATCCGCAAGCGTCAGGTGCTCATACCGAACGGCAGCGACAAGATCGATCCGGGCGATTCGGTCATTATTATTACCAAAGAGCACAGGTTCTCTGAGCTGAAGGATATTCTTGAGTAGGTGAAATCGTGAATAAAAAGCTGGTACTGAATACACTTTCAAAGATCGGCATGATAGAAGCTGCGCTGATGCTTCTGCCGATATTCATATCGATATACTACCATGATTACATCACCATGAAGGTCTTCCTTTTCACGGCGCTGCTCACGGTACTGATAAATGCTCCGCTGCTGCTGCTCGTCAAGCCTGTCAAGGGTAAGAGCATGACTGCAAGAGACGGCATCGCTGTTGCTGCGCTGGGCTGGATCTTTCTTTCGGTCTTCGGTTCGATACCTTACTACGTCAGCGGTCAGATACCGCACTATATGGATGCGCTGTTTGAGTCAATATCCGGATTCACGACTACGGGAGCATCCATACTGGGAGATGTTGAGGCTCTTACCGAGGGAATGATGTTCTGGAGATGTCTTACCCACTGGGTAGGAGGTATGGGAGTTCTGGTGCTGTTTGTGGCACTTATCCCCTCGGACAAGAAATCCTCGTCGCTGCAGCTTATGAGGGCGGAATGCCCGGGGCCGACAGTAGAAAAGCTCGTCCCCAAGGGCAGGTCGTCGGCGATGATACTCTATTTCATCTACGGCGGGCTTACGATAATCATGGTGATATTCCTGCTCATCGGCGGTATGCCGCTTTACGACAGCGTTTGTCACGCTATGGGCACAGCCGGCACCGGCGGCTTCAACGTTAAGAATGCAGGACTCGGGTTTTACAACTCGGCTTATATCGAGGGCGTTGTAACAGTATTTATGATACTGTTCGGTGTGAATTTCAATATCTACTATTTCATACTTATGCGCAAGTTCGTGGGCATCTACAAGAACACCGAGCTGAAGGTCTATCTCGGAACGATATTCGCATCTATCGCAGTTATCGTTGCAAATACTTTGCAGTACGGTGTATTCCACAGCTTCGGAAAGGCCGTGAGATACGCTTCTTTCCAGGTGGGTTCGATAATGACCTCGACGGGGTATGCGACGGCGGATTTTGACCAATGGCCGGAGCTTTCCAAGACGATACTGATATGCCTTATGTTTGTGGGAGCCTGCGCAGGCTCGACAGGAGGCGGCTTCAAGGTCTCGCGTGTCATAATACTGTTCAAGACTGCAAAAAGGAACCTGAGAAAGGCGATGCACCCGAAATCGGTCAATGTCGTCAAATCCGACGACCGTGCGATAGATATAGAGACAGTACACGGCGTAAGCTGCTATCTGATAATCTATATAATGATATTCTTTATCTCGCTGCTGATCGTTTCCTTCAACAACTTTGACTTCGGGACGAACTTCACTTCTGTGACCGCCTGTCTGAACAATATCGGACCGGGTATCAGCAGAGTCGGGCCGATGCAGAACTATTATGCACTTTCCGACCTGACCAAGAGCGTGCTCAGCCTTGATATGCTGCTGGGACGTCTTGAATGTCTGCCGCTGCTGATGCTGTTTGCGCCGTCGATGTGGTTCAAAAAGCTATACTGATAATATCATAACCACCACTAAAGTGGTGGTTTGCACTGCCCGCTGCTGACGCACAAGGGCCGTGCGGCGTTGTCTTATACAAAAAACAGGATCGGATCTCTGTCAACATGGGCGGAGGTCCGATCCTGTACGTTATCGGGGTATATTTTAGTCCTGAGCATCAGTCTCTTTCGCAGAGGCGCGTTTTTTGCGGTAAAACTCTTCCTTGTCGCTGTACATCGCCTGATCGGCCTGCTTGAAGGCCAGGCGGTAGGGCTTCTCACCGCCGCTGACGAAGACATCGGCTCCCTTTGAGAGAGAAAGCGGTTCGGGCAGAGAGCTTTCGCTGTTAAATCTGTCTATCACGCTGTCGAGCCTTTCAAGCTCACTGTTCATTTTCTCGAGTGTACAGTCCTCGACGATAGCGATAAACTCGTCGCCGCCTATACGGTAAACATTATCAGCACCGAACACTTCCTTTATACAGGAAGCGGCACCTATGATAAGCATATCGCCCAGTTCGTGGCCGTAATTATCGTTTACGACCTTCAGGCCGTTGATATCGAAAACTGCGACAGCGAAGCAGATAGGCTCGCCTTCGATCCTGCGGTCAAATGAGCGCACAAGGTTGATATAGGCGGCCTTATTGTTTACGCCGGTCATTTCGTCCGTATAGGCCTGCGCGTTGACGAGCACGATATACCGCTTGAGGTCCTTCTGCATTATCTCTATATGCCGGGCGAGCTCGGAGATCTCGTCAGTGCGGTCGGCCTTTTCGGTCACTATATCCGCTCCTGCGGGGGACTCTTCACCGCTCTCGACAATAATGAGCTCATTAAGCTCCTTTACATTATCCGAAAGGCTGTTAAGCTCGGAATAAAGTAACCTGAATCTGTATCTCAGCCTGGATGACAGAGCAATGAGCAGCAGGGCTGCGATGACCGTAGTACCGGCTGTGATAGAAAAGACAGTCATAGTATGCTTATTGATCTGATCCTCATACCAATCGGCGCGGAAGTCGGAAGCCACGACACAAGTCACCTGTCCTGCACTGTTCTTCACGGGGGTATAGGAGCTGTAGAACCTGCCCCACTCGTCACTGTAAGGCTCCTCGTCAACAGCGGCACGGCCTTCCCAGGCTGTCTGGAGGGCTTCGGTATATTTTACAGGCTCCCCCGGCTCACCGGGATCGGGTTCCGAGGGATCGATCAGAAACACGAACTGATCTGCGGCATCTTTTCTTACACAGTAGATATATGCAAGGCCGATACTGTCCTGAAAGCGTTTAAGCGTATCATAGACATACTGATAATAGGCCGCTCCCTTATCCTCGCCATCCAGGTATTCAAGCTGATCGCCGTCAAGGAAAGAAGCTGCTGCGTTGGATACATCGAGCATACGATGATTTATAAGCTCCTTCATCGCGGACTTTGACTGCATTATCAGCATAATACCCATAGCGGTGCTTGCAGCAACGGTCAGGATCAATATAATGATTATCGGGACAGTTATAAAACTGCGGCTGGTTCTGTGCATCGCATCACCGCTTTCAATGGCTGGAAAAACGTTTATACTTCATTTACAATAATATCACAAAATCAAAGGTCTGTCAAGGATGAAAAAACATATATCAAGTATATTTCGGCTTCGGGAGCTGTTTTACAAGCACAGCAAAGCGCCCCCGGCACCGAAGCGGTGCGGGAGCGCTGATAGAACCTGACTGTCAGATCAATACTGCACGTCGGAGAAGCTGAGGCCGACCTGCTTGCCTTCATAAGTAGTGGAATACTCAAAGGCTGTGGAAGTCACCTGAGCCTTTCCGCTGCTGACCTTGCACAAAGCGATAGGAGCGCGGGTGATATAGATCTCCTTGGTCTTTCCGGGATAGCTGCTGTCATATACCTGGAGGATATACTTACGGTGGGCAGTGGAATCCTGGATAAGGCCTATCGCATTGACGGTATGGCTGTCATCGATAGTTGTAACAACGGGGATGCCCTGAGCGAGGAGGGTCTTGAGGCGTTCAAAGCCTTCATCGCCGCCGGTGAGGTTGAACTCACTTCTTGCGTCGTTCCACTGCAGAGCGTTGAGGGTATGGAGCGCTGCAAACAGCTCACCCTCCCAGTCAGAATAGGTGCGCTTGATCTTATCGAGGGAACCGGCCACGTCCAGCGAAAGGAGCTCGACCTTATCCCATTCGAGGCCGTTACCAGAAATGGGGAAGGTCATAGCCTTCCAGCCTGCGGCCTCGGCGATAGAAAGGATATCTTCCTTTACTTTCAGGGTAGTGTCGTCGCCGGAGAAGTCGATATAATTCTTGGCGTCGCCGTAATCACCTGAAAAGGCTGTGGTGATGAGCTTTGAAAGGGGCTCGCGGTTATTATACGTTTCCTCCAGCTTGGTGCCTGACATATCATAGCCGATAGCATCGTATTTCAGTCTGCTCTGATCATCGGGTTTGAAAGCAGAAAGCTTGGTCTTGACGTTGCCGAGATACCAGTCTCTTGCGAGGACAGCCATTCCGAAGTCAACGCCGGAGCTGCTGGTAGTACGGAAGTTGCGGAAGGAGAAGCCGTTTACATCGGGCTTGAAGCCGGTATTATAGAGCGAATAGCCCTCGATGGTATCGTCGTTGTTATTATAGCTGATGATGTCGAAGTTGAACGAGGTCTCGATCTGCTTATAAACATCGGACAGCGAGTCGGCATCTGCTGCGGAGTAATACTTTCCGTTCGTTTTTGAAGCGAGCTTCTGGAGCCAGCCGCGGTCGATCTCTCTGCCGAGGCCGACGGTCATAATGGTTATGCCCTTATCGGCTGCGAGCTTCTGCAGCTCTTCAAGAGACTTGGGGTTCTGCTCATCAGACTCGCCGTCCGTAAGGAATACGATCATATCGCGGTAATTCTTGGATCTGTCCTCAGTAAACTCGGCAATGCACTTTTCAAGAGCCGACTGGCTGTGCGTGCCGTTGAAATTCTCCTTGCGTGTTCTGATGCTGGCAAGGGCGCTCTCCAGCTTGCTCTTATCAGATGTAAAGTCCTGGAGCTTGGTATAATCAGCGGTGAACTTGGCGATAAGGAAGCTGTAATCTCCCTGCAGCCTGCCGATAAGGTCATTTGCAAAGTCGATACGCTTGAAATCCACGTCATAGCCGGTGTACTCGGCATACATAGAGCCGGAGTTGTCGATAAGGAAGGCGACGCGAGTCGAAGGCTCGGAATTTGCGATCCTTTCCACGCCCACGAGGTATATGCCCAGCTTGTCGATATCAGCCGATACTGTGCTGCTGGAGCTGTTGGGCGTTGAGGAGATCTTTTCATACGAATGCTCCTCACTGTTGAAGCGGAGCACGGTAACGTCGTCGATCTTTGCGCCGAGCTTATCCAGCTTTGCCTTATCTATCTTGAAGGAAAGGCTGAGCTTATCAAACGAGAAATCGCTGTATATGTCATATGCCTTTGAAAGGATACCGGAATTGGTATTGATGCTCATAAGATTGAGCTCTTCAAGCGTAAGGTCTGCCACATTGGGTGAACCGGAGATAGTTGCTGTGACCTCTTCAAAAGTACGCTCGATAGTTACCTTTCTCTGAGAATCCTCAACGAAGCCGTCGCTGGACTTTTTCATAGGATCGGTGCCGGACATAAGCTCATAGCCGTCGAGCATACCGTCTTTATCCGTATCAGGTTCGAGAGGATCTGTCCCGAGCTGCTTCTCATCGCCGTCGGATATACCGTCGCCGTCGGTATCCTCATTCTGTATCTTGGTACCTCCCTGGTCCTCACCGGAGTTGAAGATGCCGTCATTGTCCCAGTCGCCGGTCTCGAGAAATTCAGCCTGCTTATAGGTCGAGGTCACATCTATCTGCGAGACGATAGCCTTGGCCTTTTCTTCCCTGCTGTTCTTATTGACCTGTATCGACGTTATGATCACCACCACGACTGTGATGGCAAGCAGAATGAACAACAGCATAAAAAGCTTTTTACGGTTGCTCACTTTTCGGTTTCTCTTCAGGCTGAGAGCCTCAGCCGCGGACATTTTTTCTGCCATTAACAAGACATTCCTTTCAGAGTTTCATATTTATGTCAAGCGGGATGCTTGACAGTCAGTACTGTTAGATCTATACTTAAATTTTATCATAAACGTTAATATTTTTCAATATCGAAAGTGTGAATTTTATATAAATCCAACAAAAAACGGTCCCTCAGTTCTTCAGGAGCCGACAGGCATTGCCAAAAAAGATAAGGTCTTTTTCGTCATCCGTAAGGGGCAGAGAGCATATCTTCTGTTTCGTTGCGGCAGAACTTGCCCAGGGGCAGTCGCTGGCAAACAGGACACGGTCGGCGCCGTGCTTCCTTATCATTTTAAGGAGCAGGCTGTCGGGGATATGGAGCGAATAGGCCGTATCAAGGTATATCTCCCCGTCTGTGCCGCAGATGTGATCGAGAGACTCCTGCCAATGCTCGTTGCCGCCCAAATGCGCGAGGATGAGTTTCAGGTGCTTATGTCTTTTTATCATCGAGGCGGCTGCTTCGGGGAGGCAGTGGATACGCTCCGGAGAATAGGGATCGTATCCGGCGTGTACCGTGACGGGCAGGCCTATCCTTTCAAACTCATCAAACATAGGGTCAAGCCTTTTCTCGTCAATGAAAAAGCCCTGATAGTCTGGGTGGAGCTTGAATCCGTGCAGCCCGATGGAGACTGCGCGGTGCATCTCCTCAAACAGGACGTCCGAATCGGGGTGGACGGTCCCGAAGCTTATTATCCTTCCGCCGTCAAGGCCGGCGGCCCAGTTGTTGATCTTCTGCTGCTGAGCAGGCTTTGTGGCTATGGGAAGGAGCACGGCCGAATCGACTCCCCACTCGTCAAATCTGGCAAGAGCCTGTGAAACGGTACCGTCTGTCAGCGCAGTCTCGTGACAGTTATCTTCAAGACTGCCGATAGCCCGCGGCGCGAGCTCATCAGGAAAAGCGTGAAAATGAAAATCTATCAGCATTAGGCACCTCTGTTAAAAAAATTTATTATTCACACCGGTCTATTATAACATATCATTCCTGAAATTTCAAGCACATTTTTAAGGCAATACCGCACAACCCCTGTGCGTCAGATCGTGCGCAAGCTCAATAAAGTTGAGCTGAGATTTTTCGTCAGAGTGCATAAATTTGACGCAGGCGGGCGAGCGAAGACCAATTCGCTTTTCGCCCGTCAAGGAAAATTTGTGTGCTATGACGGAAAATATGCAAGCAGATGACGTGCAGAGGCGCAAGCCGCGGGTTGTGCGGTGTTGCCTTAATATATTTATCACAAGCATATCCCTCCGGCAGCTTCCGGGAAGGGGCAGAGGGTACCAGGAAAAGACTGTTTATCCTTTATTTTCATTTGATTTACATATGCGATAAATTGCAAGGCGCTTTTTTATTAATCTTTGTTTGTTTTTTAGCTGCATCTGCCGAAAAATGTCATTGACAATATCACTGAAATGGTATATAATTAAATTTGGAATGTTTTGTTCAAAATCATTTGAAAGGACTGTTTAAATGGAAAAACAGGAACAAGAGATCAACCTTGCGGAAATATTCTTTCTGCTGCTTTCCAGGATAAAGTTCATAATCATACTCACTGTGCTTGGCGGAGGTGCGCTTTTCTGCTATGCGAAATTCTGGCTGCCGGTGCAGTACACCTCATCAGTTTCCATCTATGTAAAGAACAATGACGAGGCAGGCGTTCAGGGCGGTGTCACCGCATCTGACCTTACTGCTGCAAAGAGCCTTGCTTCCACCTATATCGTTATCCTCGATGACGATGTGATGTACGACAAGGTGTCGGAAATGCTGCTCTCGGCATACGGTGCGGATCAGATGAAAAACTTCTTCACAATCAAGAAGGACGACAACGGCAAGGAGTATATCCCTGCTTCTCAGATAAGATCCAAGGTAAGCGCTTCCGCGGTGAACAATACCGAGGTCGTTAAGATCAGCGCAGTTACCACGGACCCCCAGTTATCTGCCGATATCTGCAATGATATCGCTGAGTATGCGAAGACACTGCTCATTCAGGTGACACACGCCGGTTCGGTCGAGACGATCGGTTCTGCAAAGGTGCCCACCTCGGCATCGGGTCCCAGCGTCAAGAGATATACCGTTATCGGTGCGCTGATCGGAATGGTGATCGCTGCGGCTGTAGTCATCATCGGCAAGCTGCTCGACAACTGCATCAACAGCGCTGAGGATATCAAGCAGAAATTCGGCATACCCGTTCTCGGAGAGATACCCGACCTTGATATAGATAACAGGGAGGCTTCCAAGTATGAGTATTAAAAGACTTTTCAGGAAAAAGGACCATACTCCGAGCTCAAAGATAAAGAGAACGACTATGCTCGACAAGGACTTCCCTTTTGCAGTCACCGAAGCCTTCAAAGCGCTGAGAACGAATATTATGTTCGCGCTTTCCACGAGAAAATCGAAGATCATCGCCGTTTCATCGGCGCTGCCTTCAGAGGGTAAATCAACTATCGCCGCGAACCTGGCCATCACTTTTGCTCAGACCGATTCAAAGGTGCTGTTTATCGACGCCGACCTCAGAAAGCCTGTTGCTCACCGCACATTTGATCTGCAGAACAAGCTGGGGCTTTCCACACTGCTGGGCGGTATCGACTCATTCAGAGAGGTGCTCAATTCTCAGGTAACAGAGGGACTTGACGTTATTACCAGCGGTCCTATCCCTCCCAACCCCTCCGAGATGCTCGGAAGCGAGAATATGAAGGTGCTTCTTGAAAAGCTCACCGAGTTCTATGATTATATCATTATCGATACACCTCCCATAAATATCGTATCGGATACACTTAATATGCTCCCCTTCCTGGCAGGCGTTGTGCTCGTCGCAAGGCAGGGCGTTACCCCGAACGATGCTTTTGAGGAAGCTGTAAATGCTATCAAGTTCGCCGACGGACATATCCTCGGTGCTATCATGGGCAGAGTGCAGACTCTCGGCAAGGTAGGCTACAAGAAGAATTACAGGTACAGCCGCTACTCCAAGTACGGCTATTCCAAGTATGGCTACAAGTATGGCGGAAGCTACGGCTACGGTTATGGCTATGGCTATGGTTATGGCTACGGTGAGAGCCATAACTCGGAAAAGTCCGAAAAGGAAGAAAAAAAAGATTGACACCGAAGGAGGTGAGAGGTCTGCCTCTTGCCTCTTTTTAGGTAACTGACCGCTATGCGGACAACGATCATAACGATCATAACGATTATCCGGAGGGATATTATGCTGAAAACTATGACCAACGGGATACTTACCGTTTCTGCCGACACGGCGGGTGCTGAACTCCATTCAATCTCTATGGGAGGAACAGAATACCTCTGGCAGTGCGGCGACGCCTGGAGACGCTATGCCCCTGTGCTGTTCCCGTTCATATGCTCGCCCGGGAACAAGAGCTACCGCGCTGACGGAAAGGAATACATTATGCCCACGAACCACGGCTTCGCCAGGGACAGCGAGTTTGAATGTCTCCCGGACAGCGACGGGACTATGAGCTTTCTGCTCTCATCTGACGAGGCGACAAAGAAGGTCTATCCCTACGACTTCGAGCTGAAAGTATCTTACTGCTTCGACAGTCAGGACAGCAGCACTTTGAGAGTCATAAACGAAGTGAAAAACACCGGAGACAGGCAGATGTACTTCTATCTCGGAGGTCATCCGGCGTTCAACTGCCCTCTTGAGGAGGGGCTGGGATTTGACGACTACTATGTTGAGTACAGCGAGCCGGAAACGATCGTACAGGTATGGAACGGCACGCGCACGGTGATCGAGAACAGCAGAAAGCTCAGTCTGACAAGGGCGCTGTTCGATAACGACGTGGTGATGAAGGATGCTCCCCGCTCCGACAGCGTGACTCTGAAGAGCAGCAAGGGCTCAAAGGGTGTAACGCTCAGCTGGGACGACACCCTCGGATGCATAGCAGTATGGTCCCCCACCGGGAATGACGATGCGAAGTTCGTATGCCTTGAACCCTGGACATCCGTTCCGGTATATGAGGATGACGGCTGCCCCGACATCGAGGAGAAGAAACACGCTGTTAAGCTCGGCGCAGGCTGCAGCTTTACGTTTGAGTATAAGATAAAGGTGTTCTGATATGAGAGCAGTGATCCAAAGAGTTACAAGCGCTTCCGTCACTGCCGACGGTGTGCTCACCGGCGAGATAGGCAAGGGTCTGATGATCCTGTTCGGTGCGGCGGAGGGAGATACTCTCAAAGAATGCGAACGCCTTGCCGAAAAGATCTCAAAGCTCCGCATATTCGAGGACGAAAACGGCAAGACCAATCTCTCGATAAACGATATCGGCGGCGATGCGCTGGTAGTTTCACAGTTCACTCTGCTGGCCGACTGCCATAAGGGCAACAGGCCGAGCTTTATAAAGGCCGGACCTCCCGACTCAGCAAATGTGCTTTACGGCTCCTTCTGCGGGATGCTCGGAGAAATGATCGGCGGCAAGGTCGCCAGGGGAGTATTCGGAGCAGATATGAAAGTATCCCTCGTAAATGACGGGCCGTTCACTATCGTGCTTGACTGTATCGACGGAAACATATTATAACGGAGGGCAATATGATAAAGAAGATAATTACCATCCTTTCAGCAGCAGCAATGCTTGCAGGCTGTGCGCTTCCCGGCGAACAGAAGAATGAACGCGAAGATGATTACTTCCTGAATACTACCGCCGCGCCTGTATCCGCGCCGGAGCAGACAGCAGTGAACTACCGCTGGGCGATGAGACCGACGCTCAGCTGTGACAATATCATTACTCCTGACGGGAGCCTTTTTGATCCGGACCGCATCGCAAGCAAGGCTTATATGTATGCTTCGATCATCACTATCGACGGAAAGTTCGGCTTTATCGACTTCAACGGACAGATGATCGTTTATCCGGAATACGAGAGTTATAAGATACTCCCCTCCGGAGAAATGGTGCTTTACAATACAGCAGCCGACGGTACACTTGATATATGCAGCCTGGACGATTATCTGCAGAAGAAGACCACCGTCAGCGAGATCGACGGCGGGAACAGCTATTACTGGTCGGAGGTCCTCGGCAAGGTGTTTGAGCTGGACTCACAGGGCGTCGCAAGAGTCTATGAGGGCGACAGGACCGTGATCGTCTGCGAGGCACAGGCAGCACAAAGCGGTGAAGGGACCTACTCGATAAACAATATTTCCGAGGGGGCATACGCCCTCGCCAATGCGGGAGGACTGCTCTCGGGATTTGATTATTCGGATTACTGTATGCCTTCCTTCTCTTCCCCGAAGGATACGCTCATAGCCCTGAAGAAAGATGAAAGCTGGGGTTATTCCGACGATGCCGGAAATATCGTGCTGGACTTCAAATACAACGATATGCCCTCGGCCTACAATTCCAACGAGCCGAACAGCACCGAGCACGCTCATCCGTATCTGTTCAGCGAGGATGTTATCGCGCTGCAGAATGAGTTCGGCTGCGGATACTATACCAAAGAGGGACAGCCCCTTGTCTCTATGGGAACGTTCCTCCAGGCAAGACCTGTCCACAGCGGAAGAGCCTGGGTAAATCAGGACGGCCTGTGGGGAGTCATAACCTTCGGCGATGTTTCCGATTTTGTTCTGCCGAAGATAACTACCACAACTACGACCACCACAGTCACCAAGGAAAAATGGGAGCCGGAAAAGACCACCAAGAAAACAGAACCCGAGCCGGAGCCTGAGACCACCAAGGCCGCAGATCCTGAGCCCGAACCGGAACCTGAGCCCGAAAAGAAAACGACGCCTGAGCCCGAACCTGAGCCCGAACCGGAACCTGAGCCCGAACCTAAGCCCGAACCTGAACCGGAACCTCAGCCGGAGCCGGAGCCCGAGCCGGAGCCTGAACCTCAGCCGGAACCCGAGCCTCAGCCGGAGCCGGAGCCTCAGCCCGAGCCTCAGCCGGAACCGGAGCCACCGCCGGAACCGGAGCCTCAGCCCGAGCCGGAGCCTGAGCCCCAGCCTGAGCCGGAGCCTCAGCCGGAACAGGGCGAGGGTGAACAAGGTTAATTTCTTTCAGCATATTAATATTTTCATAAGCGCGGACCGTTCAGAAATGAGCGGTCCTCTTTTTTACGGACTGAACTCTGGAAAATGTGCGCCGGCTTTCCGGCTGCATCGGCATAATGCGTATTTGCGCCGTTTTACGCGATTTTTTAACGTAATCGTTTTCGATTATGGCTTTGTTAAATCTTGTAATCATTAACGTATAAAAAGCAACAAAAGTATAATTAAATTGCACAAAAGTACAGAATAAGAATTGTGTATATTAATGATTGATTAAATCATCGAATTATGTTATAATCAAACTGTAAGTTTATACAGTCTTACGACTGATAATTTGGAGGTTAAAATTATGAAGAAGAAGTTACTTGCATCCACACTGGCAGTACTTATGGCCGGCGCTGTATTTGCAGGCTGCGGCGATTCGTCTTCCTCGTCGAAGTCATCGTCGAGCAGCAAGGCTGATGCCAGCTCGGCAGCTGAGTCCGCTGCTGACGCTTCGTCTGCTGCTGACGCTTCGTCTGCTGCCGACACAACAACGACAACGACCAGTGCTGCAGAGGAATCCACCCCTGAGGAGTCTGCTGCTGAATCCCAGGCTGACTCTTCCACTCCCGATGAGGGCGGAAAAGAGGGCGACCTCAAGTTCGATCCCGAGGCTAAGACCACCACTATCGAGATCGCTGAGCCTGATTCCGGCGCATGGGCAAACGGTTTCGGCAATGACGACTACATCGACTACCGCACACTTCCGAGAGACACTGATCTTACTTTCACACTGACCATCAAGCTCTCCGACACATTCCTTTCGATGCTCGAGGCTGATCCTGACGGCAGCGCCGGCCTTATCACCGGTACTGAGCAGATCGGTTTCGCACCCAGCAAGGCTAACGGCTGGGAGCACTTCTGCGCTAAGAAGGGCTATCTGAAGGGCGACTTCCCCATCGGTGCTGAGCTGGCTGAGATGGAGGGCGCATCTGACGGCAAATTCAAGCTGAAGGCTAAGACCGACAAGGACGGCAACGTTAAGAAGGACAAGGACGGCAACGTTAAGTACGAGGAAGATGTTTACCTCGCAGATGACGATACCAAGATCGCCGAGTTCTACTGCAAGCCCGACGGCTTCCTCAAGTGGAATGACAGCTGGAAGACCTGGGGGTCCGAGGCCAAGACCGCTACCTTCACCATCACCAAGGAAGCTGTAAACGAGATCCTCGACGAGGTCGAGGCTCTTCCCGAGGAAGAAAGATGGGGCGGTATCCTGTTCCAGTGCAGCGGTAATTTTGAGATCCAGAAGGTCGATATCGACTACGGCAACATCCTCCTGGCTTCGCAGATCAATGAGTGGTACGCTAACCACGAGGGCGAGGAGTTCGTATGGGGCGACAAGGCTGCAGGCGGAGACGACAAGAAGGATGACAGCGCTGCAGAAGGCGACAAGAAGGACGAGAGCACAGCTGAAGGCGACAAGAAGGACGAGAGCACAGCTGAAGGCGACAAGAAGGACGAGAGCACCGCTGATATCGAGATCCCTGCCGGCGAGACCAAGTACTATGTATGGGGCGGCGAGTCCGTAACATGGGCTATGGACCTCGACAATGACGATACCAACAACGTTAAGGATTCCACCGAAGGCAACCAGTTCCCCGGCTACGGCAATGATGGCTATGAGGCTTTCTGGGTTGGTACTCTTGATTCTACCGAGGGTACTGCTACTCTGAAGATCCCTGTAAAGAAGGGCGCAGTTGTAGAGTTCATCGCAGGCGGTTGGGAGAACTATCCCGGCAACCAGTACTCCGTTACTATCGGCGAGACCAAGGGCGATGTTAAGTGGGAAGCTGCTGATGAGACCAACAAGCTCTCCAAGCCTACATTCACCTACAAGGTTGAGGACGATGTAGAAGAGATCACTGCTGAGATCTACTACTATGACAGGACCGAGGACGACGTTGAGGATCCTCTCTTCAATGACTTCTGCCAGGGCTTCGTTCATGTACATCTTCCGGAATAATACGGATAACCTAAAATTTAAGAGCGCCTTTCGGGGCGCTCTTTTATTGTTCTCCCAGATCTGACACAGGGCGGCTTATTCTGCGGCGGGGGCTGTATTGACAGGGCGGGATAAATGCGGTATAATATTATCAGACGCTTTAAACAAAACAGAAAGAGAGCAAAATGATGAAGCTTTTGTTTTTGGGAGATATTGTAGGTGAAAACGGCGTGGCTTTCGTAAAGCAGAACCTGTGGAAGCTCAAACGCGAGCACAGTATCGACATAACAGTCGTCAACGGCGAGAACTCCGCCGAAGGCAACGGCATAACTCCGGATTCTTTCGGTGAGCTCATAAGGATAGGCGCAGACGTGGTCACTACGGGCAATCACTGCTTCCGGAGGCGTGAAGCCAGTGCGCTGTTTGAACGCAACGAGCTGCTGCTCAGGCCCGCCAATTACCCTGACGGTGTAGTCGGGCAGGGGTATGTGACCATTGACCTGGGGCCGGCAAGGATCGCTGTCGTGAACCTGATGGGGACTGTATATCTGGACAGCCTTAACAATCCCTTCGAGACTATGGACAGTGTCCTGGCGGAGATAGATACGCCTAACATCTTTGTGGATCTCCATGCGGAGGCTACGGCCGAAAAGAAGGCGCTGGGGTTTTATCTCAACGGCAAGGTAACGGCTGTACTGGGGACTCACACCCACGTTCAGACCGCAGACGAGACTGTGCTTGACGGCGGAACGGCATACATCACCGATGTGGGTATGTGCGGTCCGGAGCGCTCGGTGCTCGGCGTAGAGCCGGAACTGGCTGTGAAAAAGCTGAAGACCCACTGCCCTATCACATTCAGAAATGCACAGAGCAGTTGTTTTATAAATGCTGTGACCGTGACCTTTGACGAGAAGACCGGCAGAGCAAGCGGTATAGAGCGTCTTATAATCAGATAAATTCAAATATTCGGAGGTTCAATATGGAAATACTTAAAGTTTCGTCCCGCT
>JAFXRI010000017.1 GCA_017526445.1 Ruminococcus sp.
ACGTCATCTGCTTGCATATTTCCCGTCATAGCACACAAATTTTCCTTGCCGGGCGTCAGCCCGCCTGCGTCAAATTTATGCACTCTGACGAAAAATCTGACTGCGCATCTGACGCACAGGGGTTGTGCGGTATTGCCTTAATATTTTTGCAAAGGATCTTTTTTATGTCATTTGATTTTACCGAAAATTACGACGTCATTGTTATCGGCGCAGGTCACGCCGGCTGCGAAGCCGCCCTCGCCGCCGCCAGGCTCGGCCTTCGTGCCGCCGTTTTTACTATTAGCCTTGACGGCATCGCAAATATGCCCTGCAACCCCTCTATCGGGGGTACTGCAAAAGGCCATCTCGTCAGAGAGATCGATGCCCTCGGCGGTGAAATGGGCAGGGCTGCGGATGCGACCTTCCTCCAGAGCCGTATGCTCAACCGCGGCAAAGGCCCCGCTGTACACAGCCTCCGCGTGCAGGCCGACAGAGTAAAATACCACATCTATATGAAACAGGTGCTCGAACAGTGCAGCGGCCTGCGAATCAAACAGGACGAGATCGCTGCGGTCCTCTTTGAGGGAGGAACTGTATGCGGTGTGCGCACACGTCTCGGCACAGAGTACGGTGCAAAGGCTGTCATCATCGCCAGCGGCACCTACCTCAACGGACGTATCCACGTCGGAGCAGTGAGCTATGAGAGCGGGCCGGACTCGGTCCTCCCCGCGAAATTCCTCTCCGACTCGCTGAGAGAGGCAGGGGTGGTGCTGCGCCGTTTCAAGACCGGCACTCCCGCGCGTGTACACCGCAGATCCATAGATTTCGACCTTCTCGAACGTCAGGACGGCGACGAGGACATCACGCCCTTCTCCTTCGCCAACAAGGAAAAGCTCACGAACAAGGTGAGCTGCTATGTGGCCTACACAAACGCCGAGACACACAAGGTGATACTGGACAACATCCACCTGTCGCCGATGTATTCGGGGCAGATCGAGGGCGTTGGCCCCAGATACTGTCCGTCTATCGAGGACAAGATCAAGCGCTTCTCCGACAAGCCGAGGCACCAGCTTTTCATCGAGCCTATGGGACTGGATACTGACGAATACTATCTGCAGGGGATGTCCAGCTCGCTGCCCGAGTGGGTGCAGCTGAAATTTCTGCGGACGATAAAGGGACTGGAGCGCGTTGAGATAATGCGCAACGCCTACGCCATAGAGTACGACTGCTGCGATCCGACGCAGCTGCTGGCGACGCTGGAGTTCAAGGACATACCCGGACTGTACGGTGCGGGGCAGTTCAACGGCACCTCCGGCTATGAGGAAGCGGCGGCGCAGGGACTCGTTGCGGGTATAAATGCAGCACTTAAAATAAAGGGTGAGCCTCCCCTGGTACTGGACAGGGCGTCGAGCTATATCGGGACACTGATCGACGACCTTGTAACAAAGGGATGCTCGGATCCGTACAGGATGATGACCAGCCGCAGCGAGTACAGGCTGCTGCTGAGACAGGACAATGCAGATCTGAGACTTACGCCGGAGGGGCACCGCATAGGGCTCATATCCGACGACAGATACGATGCTCTGTGTGAGAAGCGACGTCTGATCGAAGCCGAGACCGAACGCATAAGCCGCATAAACCTTGGCCCTGCGGCAGAACTCAATGCCTACCTGGAGAGCGTGGGGACGGAGCCGCTGACGACGGGGATAAAGCTTGTGCAGCTGCTGAGACGGCCGCAGGTGACTTATGACGGACTTGCTCCGTTTGATCCGGAAAGGCCGGAGCTTGACCGCGATGTACGGGAGCAGGTAGAGCTCTCGGTGAAATATGAGGGATACATAAAGATACAGTTAGAGCAGGTCGAGGCTATGCGTGCGCTGGAGAGCAAAGCACTGCCGGCGGACACGGACTACACGCAGCTGCGGGGATTGCGGCTCGAGGCGGCGGAGAAGCTGAACAAGATCAGGCCGCTGTCGGTAGGACAGGCGAGCAGGATCTCGGGAGTTAACCCGGCTGATGTGAACGTGCTGCTGATATGGCTGGCCGGGAAAGGCGGAAATACAGCACAAGGGGGGTAATACCCGACGGGGTGCTTTTATTTCGTAACACAGAAAGGATAATATTAATGGTGCTGACTGATCTTGACAGCCTGCGGGCTCTTTTCGGGAAGGGCGGGATAACCCTCTCGGAGGAGCAGTATGCAAGGCTGGAAAAATATGCTTCGCTGCTCGTGGACTGGAACAGCAGGATGAACCTTACTGCTATAACCGATCCCGCCGGCATCGCCGAGAAGCATTTCTTCGACAGCGTTTATCCCTTCGCTATGGCTGACATCCTCCCGGAAGGGGTGCGGCTCATCGATGTGGGGACGGGCGCGGGATTCCCTTCCTGCCCTCTGAAGATCTTCAGGGGAGATATTGAACTCACATTGCTTGACAGTCTCAACAAGAGGATAAACTTCCTTACAGAGCTTTCAGACGAGATCGGGCTGGGGGCGAGGTGCATACACGGCCGCGCGGAGGAGCTTGGGAGAAAGCCTGAGCACCGCGGGCAATACGGTGCGGCGACGGCGCGGGCGGTGGCTAATCTTTCGGCGCTGTGCGAATACTGCCTGCCCTTTGTGAAGACGGGCGGAGCATTCATAGCCCTGAAGGGGCCTGACGGTGCAGCGGAGCTGAGGGCTGCGGAGAACGCAGTGAAGGTCCTTGGAGGAGAGGTCGAGCGGTGCGAGGAGTACGCTTTGCCGGGCGGTGACGGACGGAGCCTTATCGTGATAAGGAAGATCCGGGAAACGCCGGAAAAATATCCGAGGAACAAAGGACAGATGACCAAGAAGCCGCTGTGAGTATATATATTATAATGGTATATTAAGGCAATACCGCACAACCCACGGCTAACGCCTCTGCACGTCATCTGCTTGCCAGCTTTCCGTCATATTACCCAAATTCTCCTTGACTTGCGCCAGCAAACCTGCGTCGAATTTAGGCAATCTGACGAAAATCTGGACGTCGCATCTGACGCACAGGGGTTGTGCGGTA
>JAFXRI010000092.1 GCA_017526445.1 Ruminococcus sp.
AGTCAGATTTTTCGTCAGAGTGCATAAATTTGACGCAGGCGGGCTGACGCCCGGCAAGGAAAATTTGTGTGCTATGACGGAAAATATGCAAGCAGATGACGTGCAGAGGCGCAAGCCGCGGGTTGTGCGGTGTTGCCTTAACGAATTACGACACGAAAAGACTGATTATTATAGATGCTTCCGAAGATCACAGGGGAATGGTTATCTGTGATATGAATGCTGACAAGATGTATGATCCCAAATAACGGATCAAAACATCGCTGCGATAAAAAGCACTATAATCGCGCCGCAATGTTGCAGTTTTTTGTACAGTTCTCCGAAATCGATTTCTGTTCCGGTTTTTCGCGGTAATTATGCAAGTTTTGCAAAGGTTTTGCAAAGCTTGCTATGCTATCATTTAGACACACCAAGGAAAACAAAGCCAAAAAAAGAAAAGGAGTAATCAAAATGAAAAACACAAGGACAAACAAGAAAGCAGTTAAGAAGAATAATCAGCAGCTCATCGCCGGTGTCGCCGGAGTGGCAGCAGCAGCAGTAATGGGCGCAGGTCTGATGTTCGTAGCATTTTCAGTTTCACCGTCAAATAAACCTGTTGCAGATACCCCTGTGGCAGTATCCGCCGAGGCTGCTCCCACTATCAAGGAGAAGGCCGCTCCCATTATTAAGGAGAAGACCGCTCCCGCTGCCGAGCAAAAGGCCGAACCCGCAGCCGAGCAGAAGGCCGAGCCCGCAGCCGAGCAGAAGGCCGAGCCCGCTGCCGAGCAGAAGACTGCTCCCGCAGCTGAACAGCAGGCCGAGCCCACAGCTGAACAGCAGGCGGCTCCTGCAGCTGAGCAGAAGGCTGAGCCCGCTGCTGAGCAGAAGGCCGAACCCGCAGCTGAGCAGAAGGCCGAGCCCGCAGCTGAACAGCAGGTCGAACCCGCTGCCGAGCAGGAAAAGATCCTCACAGTTCCTGAGGGAGAGATCAACGACTGGAAGACTCACGAAGCAAAGGACGGCTTCCCCGTAGGCACCTACTTTGAAAAGACCAACAACAACAGCACTCTGAACGTTACAATGGTCAACAGCTACACCTACAAGATCACTGTTACGATCGTTACCGGTGACAAGACCGCCAATGTTTACGATCTCACCGCTATCGCCGACGGCTCCAGGATGTTCTACGAGAACGGCACAAAAACCAGTGTGGTTTACGATGACGACCACAACGTGACCGAGAGCAAGCTTGTTGACAACACACACAAGGGTGCATTCGATGCCTCTGACGTCGGCTACACCTGGGAAGACAGCGAGGGTACCACAGTCTTCATCCCCTGGATCGGATACAGATAAAAGATACGCTCCGGGTGTGAAAGCACCGGAATTGATATAACGGATAAAAGCGGGGCTCCTGCACGAACCTTTCCTTCGTGCAGGAGCCCCTTGCCCGCAGCCCGTCGTTATCCTCCGGCAAAGCACAGAAAGGCAATTACGGCAAAGCGTACGCCTTGACAAACCGGGGAAAATATGCTATAATCACGTTATGAGCATCTTGTACAAAACTTCGGCAGCAAGCGCCCGGTATTTGGTACACTTGATACAAAAGCCGGGGCGTTTTTGCTGAGATATTACGGCTTTCAGTCAGGATAAGACCTGGCCGTAAAAGATATGAAAAGGCAGGGAACAAGCTATGATGAATATGTTGGAGGAAGCGATAATCTATGCGGCCGTCATGCATCAGGGAAAAGTCCGCAAATTCAAAAGCATCCCCTATATCCTCCACCCGCTGGAGGTGTCTCAGATACTCTCCACTATGACTGACGATATGGAGATAATCACGGCAGGCATCCTGCACGACATCGTGGAGGACACCGACGGTACGCTGGAGGAGATCGAAAAGCGCTTCGGCAAGCGTGTCGCATACCTGGTATCCTCCGAATCGGAACAGGAATACCCCGAAGAGGACCGGCGCGAGACCTGGCAGCGCCGCAAATCCGAGGCTCTTCTGATACTCAAGAACAGCCGGGACATCGGCGTGAAGATGCTTTGGCTGGCGGACAAGCTTGCCAATATGCGTTCGCTGGCAAGGATCTATTCCGAGCGCGGTGAGGCGGTGTGGAACGAGCTTCATCAGAGCGACCCCGAAATGCAATGCTGGTATTACCGTACCATTGCCGAAACGGTCGAGCTCTCGCTCAACAAGACCGGCGCTTTCAAGGAGCTTATAAAGCATATAAACTACATCTGGCCCGGCACCTTTGATTCCGACAAGGCCAAGTACAGAAAATACCGGGAGGTCTCGGTCGAAGGGTGCAGGCTCCTCGCCAAGGGAGCTAAGGGCGAGGTCTACCGCTATGATGACGAGCTGGTGGTCAAGGTCTATAATCAGAACAACACCTACCGGGATGTGGAAAAGGAGATAGCTCTGTGCAAAAAGACTTTCCTGCTGGGCATCCCCACGGCGATCTCCTTCGGCATCGTATCCGTCGGGAACTGCTACGGCGCGATGCTGGAGCTTATCGAGGCCGAGACACTTTCCGAATACATCAAAAGGTCCCCCGCACAGGTGGGAACTTATGCGAAAATGATGTCGGATCTGGCTCACACCATACACAGCATCACAGTAAATACGGATGAATTCCCCGAGGTCTATGAGCGCCTTGAAAGCTATGTCAGGGGCGGACTTTCCTACGAGGACGAGGCGCTGGCAGAAAAATGCCTTAAGATGATAGAGGCTATCCCCACCACGAATCATCTTGTCCACGGCGATTTCCACACCGGGAATGTGTTCCTGCAAAACGGCGAGCCCCTTGTCATAGATATGGACAGGATCTCCCGAGGGCATCCCATAGCGGAGATCAGCGATATATACTATTTCTATGATATCCTGGGCGAGGACGATCCTTCGGTAGTCGAGAATTTTATGGGCTTTCCCTATAATACTGCCAGGCAGTTCTACCAGTGCTTCCTGAGAGAATATCTCGGGACCGGCGATGAGCAGGTACTGAACGATGTGACGGAAAAGGCTTCGCTGATCTGCTATATCCGTCTGATACGCAAGTACCGCAAAAAAGGCACCCCCTCGGAGGAGGACCGTAAAAAGATCAGCCGGTGCATTGAAAAGATCAGGGCGCTGACCGAGAAACTGGATACCCTGACTTTCTGACCGGTCGTGCCTTAAGCGTAAAAATAATAGGCTGCTGCGTAATAACAGACGCAGCAGCCTATTTTATTCCGTTCGTTTATTCGCAGCACTTATTCAGCCTGAAAGCTCACTGCTCCTTCTTACCGTTATACTTAATACAAAGCATCGTCAGATCGTCGAACTGGGGAGCATCCTTGACGAATTCGCTGACCGCTTTCTCCACACTGGCAAGAATGTTCTGCGGTGTCGGATCCTTCGTGCTGTTCAGGGCTTCGACCAGTCTGTCGGTACCAAACAGCTTGTTGGAAGCATTGGTAGCCTCAGCAACACCGTCGGTGTAAAGGAAGAGCATCGAGCCTTTTTCCATCTGCATCTCATAGTTCCTGTAGCGGACGCCTTCCATAGCTCCCACCACAACGCCGTGCTTGTCCTTGAAGAGCTCAAAGCCGCCGTCCTTATGCTTCAGGACAGGGTATTCGTGTCCCGCATTTGAAGCGGTGAGAAGACCAGTATTTATATCCAGTATGCCCAGCCATACGGTAACGAACATTTCCTCACGGTTGCTCTGGCAGATCTGATAATTCGTCGCCTCAAGTGCAGCCCTGGGATCTTTATTCACTATGGTATAATTCTGTATCAGTATCTTCGATGCCATCATAAACAGCGCCGCAGGAACGCCCTTGCCCGAAACGTCTGCCATAACTATGCCGAGATGATCGTCGTCTATCAGGAAGAAATCGTAAAAATCGCCGCCGACTTCCTTGGCAGGGTTCATTGTGGCGTAAACATCGAACTCATCCCTTTCGGGGAAAGCGGGGAAGATGTTAGGCAGCATATCCGCCTGTATCCTCGTTGCCATAGACAGCTCGGCATCGATACGGGAGGCTTCGAGCTGCTGCTTTTCGTATTTCTCGGTAAGCGCGTCGGTTATGACCGCAAACATATTGACTGCCGCGCCCACGGTGGCTATCACGATAAACTTGATGTCCGAGGCGAAGATCTGTATGACAGAAGCTATCAGAGGAGCTATCAGGTATATCCAGTAAGCTTTCTTTATGCGTTTCGAGATATTTTCACGGCAGGTTATCAGCAAATACATACCGTAAACCATCATTGCCACAGGGGGCAGATTGGATAAGATGTAAAGCTTTGACCGATGGTAGATATTGTCTGCATCAAAATAATAGTACAGGTCGGTAAAATTCGCGATCACGAGCATGATAATGTGAAAGACCAGGATGCCCTGCACGGATAGCAACGCCTTCTTCGAGAACTTCCCGCTCCCGGCGGAAGTCATTATCATCAGGACAAGCATAAACGTTATAAATCCGGATACCAGGAATTCCACTATTGTAACGGTGCGGAGCGCTGTCCTTACGGGGACTCCCGGATGCCCGACCAGCAGCATTCTTATAAGATACATAGCTATATACGTTATCACCAGCCACAGGAAAGAACAGAAATACCTTTTGACCTGTTTATCGATCGGTGATTTTCTGATCTGGATCATACTGAGACAGGACACTCCGATACCGAAAGCGATCATAAAAAAGTTTATGACATCTGTTCCTGCAAAAATAAATTCCATAATGATCCCTCCGCTTCTTTTCAGCTACGGTATGAACATACGAATATACCGTTTCTGTACACTGTAATTATACCATATTGGCGGCGGATTTGCAACCCCTTCGCAAAAAAAGCGCCGGGCAAAGCTTAGGCAATACCGCACAACCCCTGTGCGTCAGATCACGCGCAAGCTCAATAAAGTTGAGCTGAGATTTTTCGTCAGAGTGCATAAATTTGACGCAGGCGGGCGAGCGAAGACCAATTCGCTTTTCGCCCGGCAAGGAAAAT
>JAFXRI010000093.1 GCA_017526445.1 Ruminococcus sp.
AAGGGCAGCTGCACAGGCAGCTGTTCGGCGGAGTTCACGATCACCCCCGCAGATGTCAGCGGATATAAAGTTACGATCCCGAAGGCGTCCTATGAATATACCGGCTCGGCCATCAAGCCCGCTGTCACCGTCAAAAAGGACGGGATCATCCTCACCGCCGACACCGACTATACCGTCGCTTATGCCGACAATATCGCAGCAGGTACTGCAAAAATAACCGTTACCGGCAAGGGCAGCTGCACAGGCAGCTGTTCGGCGGAGTTCACGATCACCCCCGCAGATGTCAGCGGATATAAAGTTACGATCCCGAAGGCGTCCTATGAATATACCGGCTCGGCCATCAAGCCTGCTGTCACCGTCAAGAAGGACGGCGTCAAGCTGGATCCCGACACCGACTATACCGTGAGCTATTCCAACAACGTAAACATCGGCCAGGCCACTATCACCGTAAAAGGCAAGGGCAACTACAGCGGCACCGTTTCGAGAGAGTTCAGCATCATCGCCATAGCTCTCAGCGGCGGCACAGTCTCGCTCCCCTACTCCTCCTACCAATACAGCGGCGATGCGATCAGACCGACGGTCACCGTCAAAAAGAACGGCAAAAAACTTACCGAAAATACTGACTTCACAGTTTCCTATTCCGACAACGTCAAGGTCGGGACGGCGACTATCACCGTTACCGGCAAGGGCATCTACTCCGGCAAGCTCACCAGGACTTTCATAGTAAAACCCAAGCCCGGCACCCTTACCCTGACTACCGGCAGCGGCGCCTTCAAGGCCTCCTGGCCCAAGGACAGCACCGCCTCGGGCTATCAGGTGGTTTACAGCAAGGACAAGACCTTCGCATCAGGCACCACCACCTACGGTGTTTCTTCCAATTCCACTACCAGTGTGAACTTTTCCTCCAAGCCGAAAGCCGGCGAGACCTGGTATGTGAAGTACCGCGCATATCTTTCAGCCAACGGCACCAAGTACGGCAATTTCAGTTCGGTCAAGTCGATAAAGGTGCTGGGGACCGTCAAGTCCTTCGGTATGCCCTATACGAGCTATACCTACACCGGCTCGGCTATCAAGCCGGCGGTCAACGTCAAGGACACAAAGGGCAATAAGCTCAAAGCATCCGACTACACCGTGACCTACAGCAGCAACACCAAGGTCGGTACTGCATCGGTCACCGTAACAGGCAAGGGCAGCTACAACGGCACCGTAAAGCGCACCTTCACCATAAAGCAGCGTGCGATCTCGGCTGCTTCCCGTTCTATACCCTCTTCAAGCTACAAATACACCGGCAGCGCCGTCAAGCCCAAGCTCACCGTTAAATACGGCGGCAAGACTCTCACCGAGAAGACAGACTATACCGTTGCCTGGGCAGACAACAAGAACGTAGGCACCGCCACGATCACTATAACCGGCAAGGGCAATTTCACCGGCACTGCGACAAAGACCTTCAAGATCACCGCAAGACCTGTCTCTGACTGCAAGGCTGTATTCGAGATAACTGACGCCTCCGGCACAGTCACCGACGGAGTATATTACAACGGCAAGGCCCAGAAACCGCTGCCGAAGGTAACCTACGGAAACGTCACCTTCAAGAACGGCACCGACTATACCCTTTCCTATTCCAACAACACCAACACCGGAAAAGCCACTGTGACTATCACCGGCAAGGGCAGGCTCTCCGGAACGAAGAAGGTCACCTTCAAGATCAAGCCCTGGGATGTTGTCAAGGACTTCGGCGCCAAACCCGACGATTCCAAGGACGACCGCGATGCCATAAACAAGGCCCTGTGGTATGCAAAAGATATGCCCTCAGATCAGAAATACGAGGTATATATCCCGGCAGGAAAATACTACATCAGCAACACGCTCTACATATACAGCAACACAAGGCTCGTCCTTGACAAGAATGCGGTCATCATAAACAAGACCAGCAAGCCTATGCTCGTCCCCCTCACCAAGGAAAACAAGGCCGACGGCAAGGGCGGCTACAGCCTTACCCACGACATAAGCGTCGAGGGCGGCACCTGGGATTTCAACGGCAAGAACGTCCCCGACAAGAACGAGTCCAAGGCCATATTCGTGTTCCGCAACAGCAAGAACTTCACCGTCCGCAATACCACCCTCACTCACGCCTACGGCAACCACTTTATCATCTGTGACGGAATGAGCGGCCTGAAGGTCGAGAACGTCAGCTTCAAGGACTTCGTTTCCTATACAGGGAAAGACAGCATTTATGAGTTCACAAAGTCCTATTCGGATGCGGGAAAGAAGAAATCAGCCATCGGCTCTGTCGAGGCTCTCCACCTTGACTTTGCATCTGACAAGACTCCATGCACAAATGTGACAGTTACGGGATGCACCTTCACGAATGTCCCCAGCGGTATCGGAACACACCACACCAACTCCAAGTACTCGACAAACATCAGCATATACTCCAACACCTTCAAGAATGTATGGTTCACCTGTGTCCATGCCGGCAGCTTCAAGTCGTTCAAGGTCTATGACAACACTGCTTCAAACACAGCTGTCCTGTTCAGATCGGAGGACTCTCAGGGCGAGGTATATAACAACTCGCTGACCGGCCTTTCGTCTGTGCCTTCCTCAAGGTATAATACGAGCGATACGATCTACACCGTGCTCATCCAGGAAAACAGCAAGATCAACTTCCACGACAACACGGTAAAGGGCTCCAACGGCACCGGTACTATGTTCAAGAACAACGGCTCGCTGGACAACGTATTCAAGAACAACACCATAGACGGCGCAGCAGTTGACGGAATGTTCATCGAGAACACTAAGGTCTCAGTGACATATAACACCATCAAGGGCTGCAAGCGCGACGGCGTGCGCGCTTTAGCCTCGAAGGTGACCTGTACCAACAACAATATCACCGGCAACAGAGAAAAGTATGCAAACTTCTACCGCGGCTGCACGGCATCTGTATGCAAGGACAACGGCATCACCGAAGGCTCGGCTTACACCTTTGCAAAGGATTCCTCCGTCAGCACCGGGAACAATCTGCGCACGATATCGGGCATGAGCGCATCTATCCCTCAGTCGAGCTGGTCCTACACCGGTTCGGCAGTCAAGCCGAAGGTGACTGTCAAGAACGGCTCCTCTGCTTTCTCAGCGTCGAATTATACTGTGACCTATCTGAACAATACCAAGAAGGGCACAGCCACGATACTCATAGAAGGCAAGGGCACCTGGCGCGGATTTATCAGGAAGACATTCACTATCAAGTAATGCCGTGACCTGATGATATGAAGACCGATACGCAAATAAAAGTACCTTCCCCGAATTTGGGGAAGGTACTTTTTGTATCCGCAGACGGTCCTGCGGTCAGCTGTATATCCATTTACGCCCCGAGAAGCTCCTGCCTGATCTTCTCGTCTATCTGACCGAGAGGCTCGGGGGCAGGCCGCCCGGTATAGAAGCCCTGGATAAGATCGGCGCCCAGCTGCTTGACGCATTTTAGCTCCTCAGCAGTCTCAACGCCCTCGGCCAGCACCTTTATGCCATTGAGCCTTGCGAACTCCACAGTGCTGCGGAAAAACATCTGCTTATTCTTATCGTTCTGTATGCCGCTGATAAGAAAACGGTCTATCTTGACTATCTGAGGCGAATACCTCAGCAGATTGACTATGTTGGAATGTCCTGTGCCGAAGTCATCAACGGCGATAGGCACACTTCCGTCCATTATCGCCTTAACTGCACTCAGCTCCTTATCAGAGACAGATCTTCCTTCAGTTATCTCGATGACCATCTGATCCATCTGGTCCTTGAATCTCGTTATCAGGTTATCGTAGTAGGTTATCGTAGTCGCTGCCCTTCAGGAAGAAGCCGGGTATGGAATTGATGAAAACCTTCCTGCCCCGGAAGGATTCCGGAGAATCTGCCAGCACTCCCAGGACATTGAACAGCGTGGCCTTTTCTATGTCGTACAGCCTGCCGTATTCCTCGGCAACCTGAATGACCTGGCCGGGGTCCATATTTATAGATTTGTCAGGACGCATAAGCGCCTCATAGGCAACGATCTCGCCGGTATAAGCATCGACTATCGGCTGGAAGTGATAGGCAAAAAGGTTCTTCTCCACAAGCAGCTCAAACCTCTTGTAAATATCCACCGGCAGCTTTGTCTTGTTGACGGTCCTTTCCGTATTTGCATTGAGACGGTTAAGGTACATCTCGTTGCCCGCCAGCTTGTAGAAGGAAGCAAAGGTGCCGTCCCAGCCCTCGTGAGCCTCGATACAGCCCGCATTGACCTCGACGAAATATTCGCTGCGGCTGCTGCGGTACTCGTTGAGGATACCGTAGAACCTGGACGTGGCTGAATTTATAGTCGGAGCTATCTCGTCCGCGCTGTCATAGTAGTTTATCACCATGAACTCGCCCTCAGCCACATAGCCGATAAAGCACTTGTCATTGTTTGAATGTTTGAGTGCCTCGGCGATAAAGCACAGCGTTTCCTCGATCTCCTTGATACCGTAGTTCTCATATATGAACTTGTAATCGGGTATTGCATAGACCGATACGCTCATACACTTCCTGTGGTTCTCGGGATCAGCCGAAAATTCATCGAACCACTCGGTGGCTCCTTTCAGATTAGGCAGACCGGTCACCTGGTCGGTGAAAGCCGCCGTTCTGAGTCCCACCAGCATCATCTTCTGGCGGTAGAAGCCCACCAGCGAGTTGAAGGATATATTCAAAGCTTTTATGAGCCGGTTTATCCTGTGGGAGTCATATTTCAGATCGTCTGATTTGATAAGGTAATATCCATAGACCTCCCTGCCGGAGTAAACACTGGCAAAGATGCAGGCCGAATCACTCTCCAGCCAGCTCCCGGCATCGGGGAGCATCTCACTGATCCCGATATTTCTCGGACAGTTGCTGTTGTCGGAATACTTGGAACCGATGACTTCCAGCCTTTCGGTAAAGGTCCTGTCATTTTCTTTCTGCTCGTCATCGAGAGCCCGCATTATGAAATCGCTGTTAAGGCACAGGTAGGATCCGGAGATCAGCACATCGGGCAGTATGCTCGTCAGCGAGCTCATATCCCTGGTATCAAGGGCCCTGTCCAGCCATTCATAAACAAAATCCTCGTGAGCGTGGGAATCATGCGCCGCACCGAACTGGTCCATAGCGGCCTTTCTTGCATTCATCATCTCGGTAGGACATCCGCAGGACTCGCTGAAATGCGGCCTGAACTTATTGAGCCTTGTCAGTGTGCAGTCGGCGCCCGCAAATATCTCATTCAGCAGATCCACCGTCTGTGCGGCAAAGGAATCAAAATCCTCCTCACAGGTCGTCAGCCTCGGGAGATAATACTCCGCCTCGGGTATCCCGTCAAATCCGGTGACCACCACATCCTCAGGGACCTTATATCCGAGCTTTACCAGCTCATCACACACAGCGATAGCCATAAAGTCGTTGGCACAGATGATAGCTCTCGGAGGTCTGCCGCGCTTTTTTAATATCCTGTAGAGCGCCTGGCAGGCAGGAATGTTCCAGTAACCGCCGTACTCAACGTTATCCTCGGAGAATTCTATGCCGTTCTGCCAAAGGACCTCCCTATAGCAGGCTATCCTTAGCATGGAATCGGGATCGTTCTCCCGGTTGCCGGCGATAAAGCATGTGTCTGTTATGCCGTGATCGCAGACGATATGCTCTATAAGCTTTTTGAAACCGTCGGTATATTCATTTATCACCGAGTGGCAGCCCTCCTCGGTGCCTTTCAGCAGCACCACGGGGACACTATGCTTTTTGGCCTCGGAGATCAGAGCCCTGGGTATTTCCTCAGACCTGAAATTCTCACAGTATATCACAAGGGCGTCGATGACAGAATAGTTTATTATTTTATATACTGCGGCCGCACCCACATCGTTGCTGTCTTTCCTGTAGAAGTCGGTAGTGCTGTTGAAGACCATCAGCTTATAGCCAGCTTCGCTGACACGCTTCTGGAGGCGGCAGATATATTCTATCACACCGACAGTATGCAGTTTTGTAACGCACACCGCGATGATCTTTTTGTTTCCTATCACACGCCTCACCTCCGTTCACGATGGTATACCTATACATTAATATTTTACCACATATCTCCGTCAAAGTCAACAAGGTTGCGTTTACGTACTTGGAATTAAGGCAATACCGCACAACCCCTGTGCGTCAGATGCGTCGTCCAGATTTTCGTCAGATTGCCTAAATTCGACGCAGGTTTGCTGGCGCAAGTCAAGGAGAATTTGGGTAATATGACGGAAAGCTGGCAAGCAGATGACGTGCAGAGGCATTAGCCGTGGGTTGTGCGGTGTTGCCTTAATTGTAAAATATGTGTAAAAACGTCCTGCGTCAGATCTCGATAAGCTTTTTCATCAGCTTTCCGTCCACCGGGTATGGGCAGAGCTTCAGCTTTTCCGGCTTTGCAAGTACACTTTCGGCAGAGCGTTCGAGCAGATCCCTGCTGACAGACACCGGCGCATACGTCTGTATAAAAGCGGACAGCTCCTCTGCTGAGGCGAAGCCCGCTGCCGCCAGCAGCTGTGCAGAATCGATAGTATCGGCATAGCGCATATAGTTCCCCAGGAAAGCTCCGACCGCCTGACCGTGGGGAACGCCTGCCTCGTAGGTCAGCATATAGCTCAGAGCGTGAGGAAGCGTGGTCCCGGTCTGGGCTATGGCGATGCCGCCGAGAGCCGCCGTCTCCATAAGAGAAAGGGCTCCGTCCCCGTCAAGTTCTGCCGAACCGTCTATATAGGGGCGGCATTCCTGCCAGCGGGAAAGCCCCATAAATACATACATCGAGCTGGCGGCATCGGCGAGGGTATTCACACCGCTCTCGCACAGGTGAGCCAGCGTATCTATCGCGGTGTTCACAATAAGACTGCGGGGCGCCCCCAGCAGATACTTCCCGTCAACAAGGGCCAGCCTTGGGAATATCCTGTGCTTCAATGACATCTTGGTCCCGAGATCGTGTCTCGTGATGACAGATACTCCCGTTACCTCCGAGCCTGTCCCGCAGGTGGTGGGTACTGCCGCTACCGGAAGGGCTTCGGCAGGGGCATCCGAGAACATCCGGCCTATTCCGCTGCCGGGATCCTTTATCATAAGCGCCGCAGCCTTGGCCGCATCTATCGGCGAACCTCCGCCCACGCCGATCACGAAGTCGGCGCCCTTCTCAGCCCCAAGCTCCGCCGCTGCTATCACCGTTTCGGCAGAGGGGTTCTCCTCGGTCCTGTCAAAAACGGTATATGTGACATTCTCCGATTCCAGCGCCCCGAGAACGTCATACAGCGAATGGTTCTTCCTCGAGGACGAAGCGCCTGTCACGACCAAAGCGTGCCTGCCGAGCGAAGCCAGCTCCGCTGCGTGCCGCGCGACGCAGTCTTTCTCACAGTAAAGTCTTGTGGGCATATAGAATCTCATATGATCTGCTCCTTCCGATACGGGCTGCCCGCGGTACAGATCACAGCCTGCCGCTGCCCGTTTCTCATCTTTTACAGGTATTATACCATATCCCGCCGCCCTTTTCAAGTGACCGGAGGGCAAAACCGCACCTGCAAAGCCGGGGCAGACAGCTGCAAAAGATTTTTCTTCTGCGGAAGCCGTAATGCTATTGACTTTGGCTGGTAGGTATGTTATAATTTTATCAGATTTCGTTCAGCCGTCTGTCCGTCGAAAGCCCGGGATATACGGTGATATTTTTAGGCAATACCGCACAACCCCTGTGCGTCAGATCACGCGCAAGCTCAATAAAGTTGAGCTGAGATTTTTCGTCAGAGTGCATAAATTTGACGCAGGCGGGCGAGCGAAGACCAATTCGCTTTTCGCCCGGCAAGGAAAAT
>JAFXRI010000018.1 GCA_017526445.1 Ruminococcus sp.
CTTGCGCCTCTGCACGTCATCTGCTTGCATATTTCCCGTCATAGCACACAAATTTTCCTTGCCGGGCGAAAAGCGAATTGGTCTTCGCTCGCCCGCCTGCGTCAAATTTATGCACTCTGACGAAAATCTCAGCTCAACTTTGTTGAGCTTGCGCGCAATCTGACGCACAGGGGTTGTGCGGTATTGCCTTGAAAAAAAGACTTTACAAATTAATGCGAGTGTGGTATAATAAAATGAGTTGTAGGCTCGGGGGTGTTTGTGTGACAGAGTTGGTCGGGATCTTTGACTCCCATTCGCATTATGATGAGCCTGCCTTTGATGCGGACCGCTTCGGTCTGCTCGATGATATGCTCGCCGAGGGCTCCCCTGTATGCGGCCTTATTCACGCTGCAACAGGTGTTTCTTCTATGGAGTTCGGCCTCTCCCTCGCCGAAAGATACCCAAATGCCTACGCCTCTGTCGGATTCCACCCGGAGTTCACCGACAGTCTGCCCGATGATCCTGCTGCCGTGCTGGAGGATATGCTCTCCCGCTCGGATAAGATCGTCGCTGTGGGCGAGGTGGGACTGGATTACCACTTTGAAGGCTATGACCGCGATAAGCAGATCAGCCTGCTGAGATGCGAGATCGAACTGGCTCAGAAATACAGCCTGCCGCTGATCTTCCACTGCCGCGAGGCTACCGAGGACTTTATGCGGCTTATGAGAGAGTATAAGCCGGAGGGCGTTGTCCACTGCTTCTCAGGCTCCGCTGAGACCGCAAGAGAGCTTGTGGGACTGGGACTGTATCTGGGCTTCGGAGGAGTGCTCACCTTTGAGAACTCAAAGCGTGTCAAAAAAGCCTTCGCCGATGTACCGGCAGACAGGTTCCTGCTGGAGACCGACTGCCCCTATCTGGCACCGGTGCCCTTCAGAGGGCAGCGATGCGACAGCTATATGATAAAATATACTGCGGCCTGCGGCGCTGAGATAAAAGGTATGACCGCACAGCAGATAACCGATGCGGCAAGAGAGAATACGCAAAGGCTTTTCAGACTGTGAGCCGAAGGAGACAATAATGGAAACACTGTATTTCGTGATACCCTGCTACAACGAGGAGGAAATGCTCCCGCTGACAGCAAGGGCGCTTATCGAGAAAATGGATAAGCTCATCGCCTATGAAAAGATCGCCCCCGACAGCAAGGTGCTGTTCGTGGACGACGGCTCCAAAGACAAGACCTGGGAGCTGATAGAAAAGCTGCATAACTCGATACCGATGTTCACCGGGATAAAGCTCTCCCGCAACAGGGGACACCAGAACGCCCTGCTGGCAGGGATGATGACCGCCAAGGAACACGCCGATATCATCGTTTCTATGGATGCTGACCTCCAGGACGACATCAATGCCGTGGACGGCTTCCTGGAGAAGCGTGCCGAGGGCTGCGATATAGTTTACGGAGTGCGCTCGTCAAGAGAAAAGGACTCAAAATTCAAACGGGGCACCGCAAGAGCATACTACAAGCTGCTGGCAAAAATGGGTGTGGAGATAACCTACGACCACGCCGATTACAGACTTATGAGCCGCCGTGCAGTGGAGGCGCTGGAACAGTTCCCGGAAGTGAACCTGTTCCTGCGGGGGATAGTCCCTATGCTGGGCTTCAAGAGCGATACCGTAAAGTATGTCAGAAACGAGCGCCAGGCGGGCGAGAGCAAATACCCGCTGAAAAAAATGCTTTCCTTCGCTATCGAGGGGATAACCTCCCTGTCGGTAAAGCCCATAAGGTTCATCACGACTCTCGGGCTGGTGGTGTTCCTGATCTCGCTGATAATGCTCATATACTTCTTCGTGCTGTGGTGCGCAGGAAAGACAGTTGCCGGCTGGACCACCACCGTAGTCTCGGTATGGGCACTGGGCGGCCTCCAGCTGCTCGCTATCGGAGTGATCGGAGAATACATCGGGAAGATATATCTCGAGACCAAACAGCGGCCCCGGTTCCTGATAGATATCGACCTCGAAAAGGAAGACGCACGGAAGAAAGAAAAGTGAACGCATTGCTGCGTAGTTCATAGATCAAAATAATGTAAAAGGAGTTTTTAAAATGGCTGACAATAACGAGCTGAAGATAACCGCCGGAAAAATGAAGGTGTCGGAGGTGGACAACACCGAACTGGTAAACGCGATCAAGGCTATGAGAGCCAATTTCACCAACGAGACTCAGAACAAAGTCATCAACCTTGCTCTCAAGGCTACGTTCTTCGTGCCTGCACGCATTTTCAAGAATACCGAGCTGGTCGCTGACAAGGACAACAAGGTCAAGTTCGAGGATAAGCAGCAGGCAAGGTTCCTGCTCATCTCCCATCCGGAGAGAGGGACCTACTTCCCTGCTTATACCAGCGCTGAGCTGCTCAAGGGCTTCAAGACCGATCAGGAATATCAGTCCTTCGCTATGAGATTTGCCGATCTGGCTAATCTCACTGAGAAGACTCCCTCCGTCAACGGCTTCGTTATCGATCCCGATACCGATAACCTCCCCTTCACAAAACAGATACTCGACGGCATAAAGAGAGTCATCCTCGAAGCCAGGAAAAAGGCTCAGGAGGCGGGAGAAACCGCCTCTGAGGAAAGCAAGCCCAATATAACCGTCTCGGAAGGCGGCGAGGGCAGCGAGGAATAAGCTCACGCTTTACGAAAGGAGAGCCTCAGGATATGGCTGACGCTCCGGCGAGATTCAATAAAGATACCACCTGCTGCTTTACCGGACACCGCAAACGCGATCTGCCCTTCGGCGGCGATACCTCCACCCCCGGGATGAAAGTGCTCGTCAGCACCCTGATGCTGGAGATAGAAGATGCGGTCAGAGCCGGCTACAAGACCTTCCTCACCGGTATGGCTGAGGGAGTGGATCTTATCTGCGCCGAACTGGTCCACGACCTTATCACCAAGGGAAGGGACATAGAACTGGTATGTGTGCTGCCTTACAGGAAACATATCCGCGAGATCAAAAATGACAGGGATGCTTATGTGTACGATATGCTCACCGAACTGTATCCCTCGATCGTGCTGGCCGATCACTACGACAGCGACTGCTACCGCAGGAGGAACAAGTTCATGGTGGACAACTGCTCACGGGTGATAGGCGTGCTGAAAATGAAGCCCGGCGGTTCCGGGACCTATCAGACAGTCAGTATGGCCCGCAAACAGGGTCTCGAGCTGAGGATACTCCGGCTCGACAGCAACCCGCTGTATTATCTTGAAAACGACGACGACAAAAGGAGACATTCAGACGATGGATAAGCCTAACAACAAGCGATCGCAGGCACCTGTGGCGCTGGTGTATTTTATCACGCTTCTGCTGTTTATGGGGATCTTCGGATTCATCGCTTACAAGCTGATAGTGCAGATGAACTCCTGGAAAAAGGAAGAGACCTCCAGCGAAGTTTACACCGATCCCAGCTTCAATCTGCTTTTCGCAAGGACAACTCAGACAGGAGACCTGGCCGAAGCCGCACTGCTGCGCTTCTCTCCGGAGGAGGACTGCGTGATCGTCGTTCCCATATCCTCCCATACCATCAACGAGACCGACAGCCTTACTATGTATGAGGTCTATGGCAAGGGCGGCATCAGAAATCTCGAAAAGGGCGTCGAGGAGACCTTCGGCGTGGATGTGGACCACTACATCACCGTGGATTCCAAGAGCTTCGAGAACGTGTGCGATATAATCGGCGGTATAGTTTATACTCCCAGCGAGGTACTCTACAAGCTGGCCGAGAACGACGCCGACGATATCTCCTTCCAGGCAGGAAAGGCTGTGGATCTCAGCGGACACCAGATCGCTATGATACTGGTGACGGATGTATTCTCCAACGGCTGGGGCGCAAATGCCGAATTCCACGGAAATATCCTTGAACAGCTGGTCAACAGCGCCTTCCAGCAGTCAAACTTCACCAAGACGAGCCTTGACAATATCTATTCGCAGCTCATAAGCGGCGGAGAGAACAATTATACCAAGAACGATTTCAGCGCCAACAAGCGTACTCTGGGCGAGATGCTGGATAAACACCTCAACAAGCCCGTGATCCTCGAGCAGCCGGACGGCGAGTGGCGCGAGGGCGACAGGTTCAAGGTGTCGCAGGCCTATGTCAACGAGCTGAAAGAAGTGTTCGGCGGATCTAAGACTCAGAACGGCGCTGCCTTCACAGCCGAGAGCGTTACGACTGCTGCTGCCGCTCCCGAGGTCCCCGCTTCTGACGCAGCCCCCGCAGCAGAGCCTGCCCCCGCTGCCAAGCCCGCAGAAAACGCCGCTCCGCAGAGCGACGACACATCGCTGACTGCATAAACAGCAGGCGGAAAAAGGAATATATGAATATGTACCCCGGATCACGCGCATCCTATTACCGTATATATTTTTGGAGGAATGTCAGATGAAGCTGATGGTCATTATTCTGAATAAACTGGACTCACTGGAGTATCTCCTCGAGGGCCTGTCGGCGGCAGGCATAGGCGGAGCTACGATAATCGAATCCTCGGGTATGGCGATGACTCTCTCCAAGCTGGACAGCACCTTCGTCAGCGCTTCGATAAGATCTCTGTTCAGCTCAGACGGAAACGAGGATAACCGCACTATCATCTCGGTCATCCGCAACGACCAGCTGGAAATCGCAAGAAAAGTCATATACAGTACCGTCGGCGACCTCTCTATGCCGAACACGGGCATCCTGTTCACCCTGCCTATCGACTTCGCCGAGGGCATCAGGAAAAACCGCGGCACGATGAGGAAGACTTCACAGATCAAAAAGGAAAACATAAAACACGAAAAGTCTGAAAGCGATGCGTCCGCCGCTGCCGAAAAAAAGCCGGAGCCCACAAACGTACCCGCTCAGGACAAGCAGGAAAAAGCTGATACCGATCAATAGAATGGTGCTTTTTACAAAAAATTAACAAAAATGTGCCGAAAATCAGCTTTTGCCCCTTGAAAAAAAGGAATCGCCGTGTTATAATACTATATGATATTGGAGAAAGGCTGGAAACAAAAACTTCCAGCCTTTTGTTTTGGGCGAGACGCCGCGGCAAGAACCATTGCAGTCTCTTCAAAATGCAGAGCGTCACTTAGAAGTATAACCCTATTGGGGCAAACCTTTCTGAAGAAAGGTTATTCCCCCCTTGCTCCGCAAGGTTCCCCTCTTCCCAAGACTTCTGGTACTTTTTTGGCAGGGGGTAACACGAGGCCGTAAAAAAAGCAAATTTATCGGCTTTGATGTTCTATCGTAAACACTGCTACCCCCTGCCAAAAAAGAATTAAAAGTTTTAGGAAGGGGGCCTGGGGGAAATGGCAACCGACACGGTTGACATTACCCTTCTTTCAAAAGGGTTTCCACCAGTAAGAGCTGTGCCTCTGAGCGATGCCCTGCACTTTGAAGAGATTACAAAAGTCCCTGCCTCTGCGGCTTGCCCGACTGATACGAAATGACTGCATGAAAGGATTGGTTTGGAAAATGAACAAGGAATTATTTGAGGCGCTGAACCTCTTGGAGAAGGAGAACAACATCAATGCCGAGGCGCTTATCGAAACTGTCAAGTCCGGCATAATGAAGGCGATCAAAAAGGATTATCCTGACAGCGAGAACATCTCGGTCGAGATCAATCCCGAGACCGGCAAGTTCGAGATGAAGATACTCAAAGAGATCGTTGAAGGTGAGCCGGAGGATCCTGCAAACCAGATCAGCATCGACGAGGCAAGAACACTTTCCAAGCGTGCAAGGGTAGGCGGCACCGCCGAGATAAAGCTCAACTCGGCCAAGTTCGGAAGAGTTGCAGCTCAGAGCGCAAAGCAGTCTATCAAGAAGGATATCAAGGACTTCGAGAGAGAAAGACTTATTGAACAGTACAAAGACAAGGTATATGAATGTGTGCCCGCCACGGTGCAGAAGGTCGAGCCTAACACCTTCAACGCTGTGGTGACCATAGACAAGAACGAGATCTATTTCATCCGCAAGGAGCAGATACCCGGCGAGGTCCTCAAGCCCGGCGATGTTATCCAGGTGTATGTTGTGGGCATCTCACAGCCTGACAAGAAGCCCTCTATCAGGATCTCCAGAACTCACAGGGAACTGGTAAAAAGGCTCTTCGAGAGAGAGATACCCGAGATCGCCGACGGCATCGTGGAGATCAAGGCCATATCAAGAGTGGCAGGCTCCAGGAGCAAGATCGCTGTCATCAGCAACGATCCCAACGTGGACGCTATCGGCGCCTGCATAGGACCCGGCAAGTCGAGGATCTCGGCTATCGTCAATGAGCTGAACGGCGAAAAGATCGACATCATCCTGTGGAGCGAGAACCCCGAGGAGTTCATCGCAAAGGCCCTGGCTCCCGCCGAGGTCAAGAGCGTTGAGGTCTATGAGGACGATGAAGTAAGAGAGTGCAGAGTCGTAGTTCCCAACAGTCAGCTTTCGCTGGCTATCGGCAACAAGGGCCAGAACGCCAAGCTTGCTGCCGGACTGACCGGCTACAGGATAGACATCCTGCCCGAGATACCCGTCGGGAATGAGGATGAGGAATAATGAAAACCAAGAAGATACCGATGAGGATGTGTCTCGGCTGCGGCAATATGAAGCCGAAAAAAGAGCTGGTGCGGGCCGTCAAAAGCAAGGAGGGGGACATCTCCCTGGACCTTACGGGACGCAAGGCCGGCAGAGGAGCGTACATCTGCAGGGACATCGAATGTTTCAGAAAGGCACGCAAGGCCAAAAGATTTGAAAAGAGCTTTGAGTGCAGGATAGATGAGACCGTTTATGACAGCATGGAGGCGGAGCTTAGTGAAGAAGGATAAAAGAGGACTGCTGACAATGTGTATGAAAGCGGGACGGCTCAGGCTCGGTATGGATATGACAAAGGACAGCTGCCGCAGCGGCGAATCCTTCGGAGTGTTCACGGCGAGCGATCTGTCGGAGAAAAGCCTGAAGGAAGTGAAATTCTTCTGCGGGAAATACAGCACGCCGCTGTATCAGCTGGAGATGACCATGGACGAGATAGGCACGGCTCTGGGAAAGCGAAGCGGGATAATCTGTATAACAGACAAAGGCTTTGCTAAGAGCTGCGCCGAGGGCCTTGACCGGACAGAGGTAATTGATCGAATGGAGGAACAGTATTAATGGCAGTAAAGAAATATAAGCTTAACGAGCTGGCAAAGGACCTGAAACTGACAAACAGTGATCTTATCGAGTGCCTGGGCGCTCTCGGAGGGGATGCAAAGAAGACCGTTTCGTCGCTCACCCCCGAGGAGGTAAGCTATGTGCTCGACTTCTTCACTCAGAAATTCCAGGTGGAGAACTTCGACGCCTTCTTTGCGGCGAACGTAGCACCTGAAAAGCCTGCGGAGAAGAAGCCCAAGAAGCCCGCTGCCAAGAAGGCCGAGGAGGAAAAGGCTCCCGAGATCAAGCCCGAGGAGACTAAACCTGCCGAGCCCAAGGCAGAGGAAAAGAAGCCCGAGGAGGCTAAGCCTGCCGAGCCAAAGGCAGAAGAACCAAAGGCTGCCGAAGCAAAGAAGCAGGAAAAGCGCAAGGAGCCCAAGAAGCAGGCAAAGAAGCAGGATCACGGCGTAAGGACATTCATCGGCGGCTCCAAGTCTTCCTCCGACGAAGGCTATACAGTTTCCGAGTCCTATGAGAATACGGGCAGGAAGAACGTCGATACCCGCGGAAGCTATGTAGAGCTCGACAAGTATAACGAAAAGTATGATAACCTTGCCAATACCAAGCAGAACAAGAGCAAGGATAACTTCCAGAAGAAACAGAAGCTGACACAGAAGTCTCAGCAGTACAAGAAGCAGCAGAACCAGAGCGCCAAGAGACGCGAGGGCGAGAGCGAGAAGGAAAGGCTCCGCCGTCTGGAACTGGAAAAGGCCAGAAAGCAGCAGCTCAAGGTCCTCATCCCGGACGAGATCGTGGTATCCGAGCTGGCTTCGAGACTTAAAGTCACCGCCACCGAGGTCATCAAAAAACTCATGGGCCTGGGAGTAATGGCATCTATCAACGAGACCGTTGACTATGACACCGCTGCCCTCGTCGCTGAGGAACTGGGCGCTAAGGTGGAGAAGGAAGTCATCGTCACTATCGAGGAAAGACTTATAGTTGACGAGGAGGACAGCGAGGAGAACCTCGAGGAAAGATGCCCGGTAGTCGTTGTTATGGGACACGTCGATCACGGAAAGACCTCTATCCTCGACAGGATCAGAAACGCAAATGTCGCCGAGGGCGAGGCCGGAGGCATCACCCAGCATATCGGCGCTTATCAGGTATATTACAATAACAAGAAGATCACCTTCCTGGATACTCCCGGACATGAGGCGTTCACCGCTATGAGAGCAAGAGGCGCAAATATCACCGATATCGTTATCCTCGTAGTTGCCGCTGACGACGGTATCATGCCCCAGACCGTTGAGTCTATCAACCACGCAAAGGCTGCCGGCGTATCTATCATCGTGGCTATAAACAAGATGGATAAGGAAGGCGCCGATCCCGACAGAGTAAAGCAGGAACTCACCGAGCACAGCCTCGTTGTCGAGGAGTGGGGCGGCGATGTCATCGCTGTTCCCGTTTCCGCCAAGACCGGTATGGGCATCGACGAACTGCTTGAAAATATACTTCTGGTGGCCGAGGTCAAGGAACTCAAGGCCAATCCTCACAAAGCCGCTAAGGGTACTGTCATCGAGGCCAAGCTGGACAAGGGCAAGGGCCCGACTGCCACACTGCTGGTAGAGGGCGGCACACTGCATACCGGTGATGTCATCATTGCAGGCACCGCCGTGGGCCGTGTAAGGACTATGACCAACGACAAGGGCAACAAGATAGACAAGGCAGGCCCCTCGACTCCTGTGGAGATCACAGGTCTTGCAGAGGTGCCTATGAGCGGCGACACATTCAATGCCGTTGCTGATGAGAAGCTGGCAAGAGAGCTTGTTGAGCAGAGAAAACATCAGGCCAAGGAAGAGGAATTCAAGAAGGCCAGCAAGGTAACTCTTGACAATCTGTTCAGCCAGATCAGCGAGGGCGAGATGAAGGAGCTGCCCATCATCGTCAAGGCAGACGTTCAGGGCTCGGTAGAAGCTGTAAAGCAGAGCCTGGAGAAGATCTCCAACGACGAGGTAAGAGTAAGAGTCATCCACGGTGCCGTTGGTGCCGTAAACGAGAGCGACGTTATGCTGGCGAATGCATCCAACGCTATTATCGTCGGCTTCAACGTAAGGCCCGATCCCGTGGCCAAGGAAAACGCCGAGCGCGACGGCGTAGATATCCGCCTTTACAGGATAATCTACGACGCTATCGAGGAGATCACCACCGCTATGAAGGGTATGCTGGCTCCCAAGTTCCGCGAGATCGACACTGCAAGAGTGGAAGTAAGACAGGTTTACAAGATCAGCTCGGTTGGAAATGTTGCAGGTGCTTATGTACTCAGCGGAAAGATCGGCAGGAACGATCTTATCAGAGTTGTGCGTGACGGCATCATCATCGCCGACGACAAGATGTCCTCGCTCAAGCGTTTCAAGGACGACGTAAAGGAAGTAGCCGAAGGCTACGAGTGCGGTATCACTCTTGAAAAGTTCACCGATATCAAGGAAGGCGACATCTTCGAGGGCTACATCATGGAAGAATACAGAGAGCCCTAAGCGCGGGCGGCGCAATTCCCCCACCCTCATAGCTTTATGAGGGGCCGAAATTTGCTTTGCCCTCCCCGGAGGGGAGGGGGAAGGATTTGTGCAGAACTGAAAATTGCACCTGACGGGTAACCGATAAGAATTAAAGGGGAGGTTTTGTTATGGCAACAGTTGACAAAGTAAGAGATCTCGCGCAGCCGATCTGTGACGAGCTGGGGCTTTTCCTCTGGGACGTAATATTCGAGAAGGAGGGTGCCAGCTGGTATCTGAAAGTGCTCATCGACAAGGACGGCGGCGTGGATATGAACGACTGTGAAGCTGTCACACGCCCGCTGAACAAGCTTCTGGACGAGACCGATCCCATACAGCAGAGCTACATTTTAGAAGTGGGCAGCCCCGGGCTCGGGCGCGTGCTCAGACGGCCGGAGCATTTTATCGTCTGCATCGGGGACGAGGTGCGGGTGCGTACCATCAGACCGGTGAACGGCGAGCGGGATTTCATAGGCATACTCTACAGCTATGAAAAAAACGAGTTCGTAATAGCACAGTCCGAGGACGAAGCCGACAGACTGACTTTCAAGACTGCGGACTGCGCTTATGTAAAGCTGAATGACGACCAGTTCTGATATGAGTCTTATCATTGAAACGGAAAGGCTCTTTCTCAGGGAAATGACAGAAAGGGACTTTGATGCACTTTACAAGGTGCTTGCGGACAGAAACATAATGCAGCACTACCCGTACCATTTCGACGAGGAGAGGGTGCGCGGCTGGATAGACCGCAATATTGAGCGGTACCGTGTTTTCGGATTCGGGCTGTGGGCGGTATGCCTCAGGGACACCGGCGAGATGATCGGTGACTGCGGGCTCACAATGCAGATGATCGGCGGTGTGATAAGGCCCGAGATAGGGTATCATATCCGTGCGGACCATCAGCGGAAAGGGTATGCCTCGGAGTCTGCAAGGGCTGTGTGTAACTGGACTTTTGAGAACCTGCCTTTCGGATCGGTGTACTCGTATATGAAGCATACCAATGAGCCCTCTGCGAAGACGGCTATGGCCTACGGATGCAGGCAGATCGCCGAGTTCCCCGATGAGGACAACGGCATCACAAAAGTGTTTGAACTAACTAAAGAGAACTGGAAAAAACAGATAACAGGAGATAATTATGGCATCACATAAAGCAGGCAGAATGGCCGAGGACATCAGAAGAATAGTCTCGGGCAAGATGCAGGATCTTAAAGATCCGAGAATAAACGGCGGCGAGATGCTCACAGTGGTGAGATGCGAAGTCGCCAACGACGGCAGCTTCTGCAAGATCTATATATCCTCGCTGGAGGGCTTTGACAGAGCAAAGCAGGCTGTCAAGGGCTTTGAGAGCGCTTCGGGGTATCTCAAAAGAGAGATCTCCAATGTGCTGGGGCTGAGAAAAGCTCCCGAGCTGAAATTCGTGGCCGATGACTCAGCTGAGTATTCGGCAAGGATATTTGAAAAACTCAAAAACATCAGACCCAATCAGACCGGGGAGACCGAAGAGAACGGAGACAGCGATGAAGGCTGAATACTGCGACATCGGACTTAACCTCTTCTCCTCACAGTTCAAGGATCCAGAGGAGATAATGCAGGGCGCCCACGCTGCGGGAGTGCAGTTCATCATAACCGGCTCGGATATGAAAAGCAGCATCGCCGCGGAAAAGTTCGTGAAAGACCATGACTGCTACGCGACGGCGGGTATCCATCCCCATAACGCGGAGCGTGCAGAGGACCGGGACTTTGACAAGCTCGGAGAACTTCTTGCCGGCGAGCGCGTGGCGGCGGTGGGAGAGTGCGGACTGGACTATGACAGGATGTTCTCCCCCAGAGAGGCACAGCTTCGCTGCCTGGAAAGGCATATAGAGCTTGCCGAGAAGACCGGACTGCCTATGTTCCTCCACGAGAGGGCGGCCTCCGAAGACCTGATAAAGGTGTTCTCTGAACACAGGGAGCTATGCGGAAGGTCCGTTGTCCACTGCTTCACAGGGGACAGGGCAACGGCAGAGAAGTATCTCGATATGGGATTCAATATTGGTGTGACCGGCTGGATATGCGATGACAGGCGGGCGCAGGACCTCAGAGAAGCCGTCAGCGTCATCCCGGCAGACCGCATAATGATCGAAACAGATGCCCCGTATCTTATCCCGAGGGGGATAAAAGGCCTCGGGCGGGTGAACCTGCCGCAGTATGTAAAATACGTCTGCACAGCCCTGGCCGGATATATGGGTATAAACGAACAGGAGCTGAAAAAAGCCCTGCTTGACAACACAAGGCGCTTCTTCGGCATTGAGCTTTAGGGCTGCAGAAAATGCCGGGTATATCAACTATCAACTATAAATCATTAAAAGGCCGGGGGTGCGAAATGACTTTCGCTGAGATAGGACGCTTCTTTGAAGAACACGACTGCTATACTATACTGACACATAAAAGTCCCGACGGAGATACCCTCGGTGCAGGCTTCGGCCTGTGTGCGTATCTGAGAGATATGGGCAAAAAAGCCAACGTGGTAAACGCCGACGGCTTTCCCGACCGATACTACTTTATGTACGACGACTACACAGAGCAGGATTTCGAGGAACAGTGTATAATCGCTGTGGACATCGCAGATCCCAGCCTTATCGGCAGCGCCCTGCCCCAGTATATGGTGCCGGGCAAGGTGGACCTGTGTATAGATCACCATATCTCAAATAAGTATTACGCCAAGCAAAGCTATGTGGACGGCAGTTCTTCGGCAGCCTGCCTGATACTCTTTGAGCTGTTCAAGGAGCTGGGCAGACCTATAAGCGATCTCATCGCCGCCTGTCTCTATACCGGCATCGCTACGGATACCGGCTGCTTCAAGTATGAAAACACCACTCCCCAGGCGCACCTTGCAGCCGCGGAGCTGATACAGTACAACTTCGGATACGCCTTCATAAACAGAAGGATGTTCGATATAAAGAGCAAGGGCAGGATGGCAGCGGAGAAATTCGTTACCGATAATATGGAGTTCTACTGCAACGATAAATGCGCACTCATAGCCCTTACGACCGAAACGATGCAGAGCTGCGGCATAGAACCCGCCGAGTTTGAGGGAATAGCCTCGATACCCCTGTCGGTGGAGGGCGTAGAGATCGGTATTACAATAAAGCAGCGCCACGAGGATGTGTTCAAGCTGTCGGTAAGGACCACCGAAAAGCTGGATGCTTCGGCCTTCTGCAAGCAGTTCGGCGGCGGAGGACATATTCGCGCCGCAGGCTGTGAGATCAAAGGCTCCCTTGAGGACGTGGAGAAACAGGTGAGAGCCGCTGTGGAAGCTCTGGGGCTCTGCAGCGATGACTGAGCGCGAAGCCTGCGGGCTGATTCCCGTGTTCAAGCCGGAGGGCTGGACCTCCTTCGACGTGATCGCCAAGCTGAGAGGGATACTTCATATGAAGCGCCTCGGCCACGGAGGGACTCTTGATCCTATGGCCACGGGAGTGCTGCCGGTATTCGTCGGAAAGGCCGCCAAGGCCTGCGACATACTCCCGGACAGCGACAAGACCTATGAAGCGGGATTTAAGCTGGGCATCACCACTGACACCCAGGATATCACCGGGAAGGTCCTCTCGGAAAACAGCAGGGCAGTATCTTCGGAGGATATAGAGCGGGAGCTCGCCGCCTTCCGGGGAGAGATAATGCAGCTGCCGCCTATGTACTCCGCCGTTAAGGTGGGAGGAAAACGGCTCTATGAGCTGGCAAGAGAAGGCAAGGAGATAGAGCGTCAGCCCCGGAAGATCACCGTCTATGAGGCAGAGCTTACAGGATACGGCAAAGATACCCGTGAGGGCAATCTGCGCATCAGCTGCTCCAGGGGGACATATATAAGGACCATTATACACGATCTGGGAAACGCGCTGGGCTGCGGGGGAGCAATGACCTCCCTTTGCAGAGTCAGAGCCGCAGGTTTTTCCCTCGGCGAATGCTTCACACTGGAGCAGATCGCTGAAAAGCCCCTGGACGAGGTGCTCTCGCCGCTGATGAAGGCGTTTGAGAGCCTTCCGAAAACGCCGCCGCTGAGCGGGCACTGCACCGCTATGTACAAAAACGGCGTCAAGCTCAGGCCTGAGCAGATCGGGGCAGAGGGCATCAGCGGAGACTTCTGCGTCATCGACGGGGACAGCACCCTGCTGGGGATAGCAAGAACTGACACGGACAAGAACGAAGTAAGAGCTGTAAGGAATTTCTACTGAGCTGACCAATTATGGAAAAATATACTGTAAAATACAACGAACTGACCGCTGAAGAATTCATCACCCTCTGGGAAACGGTCTGGGGAGCGGGGCCATCCCCCGAACAGACACGCCTCGCAATGGAGAACACCCTGTTCCGGGTGTCGGTCTTCGACGGTGAAAAGATCATCGCTATGGCAAGGATGATAGGCGATATGGGGCTCTGCTGCTACATCAAGGATGTGGTAGTCAGGCCGGAGTATCAGGGCAGGGGCATCGGACGGATGCTCATAGAGGAACTGCTTAAATTCACAGGCGGCCACGGTGTCGCCGGTACAGATGTATTTGTGGAGCTTTGCGCTATGCCGGACAAAATACCTTTCTATGAAAAATTCGGCTTTGACCGGAATGAAGCGCAGAGACTTAAAATGATGTACCATATCTGAAAAATGAGGTGCTCGGATGAAAGACATCACAACCGAATATTCTCCGCTGCCCGAACGAACAGCTGTGGCTCTCGGAGTGTTTGACGGAGTGCATCTGGGCCACAGACTGGTCATCGACCGTGCCGCGGAACTGGCAGGGGATGAGCTTAGATCGGCTGTGTTCACCTTCCGGCAGGATACAGTCCTTAACAAGGGCAGCGAGCGCCTGCTCACCGAAAGAGAAAAGCTCCGGCGGCTATCGCAAAGAAAGGTGGATTACGTCTGTTCCCCGGATTTCGGAGAAGTAAAAGACCTTTCTGCCGTCACCTTTGTCAAGGAGATACTTGCAGGCCGCCTGCGGTGCAGATATGCCGTCTGCGGAAAAGATTTCCGCTTCGGCAAGGGCGCTTCGGGAGATATAAAGCTTCTGAAGGAGCTGGGCGGAAAGCTGGGCTTCGAGACCGTGGTGCTGGACAAGCTCGCCCTGAACGGCGAGACGGTGAGCTCTACGGTGATAAAGGAATACATAAGGCGTGGCGAGATACTCCGTGCCAACGAGATGCTTGGCTACCGGTTCACTATCGCCGAGCCTGTCATACACGGCAATGAGCTGGGCAGGACCTGGGACTTCCCCACGATAAACCAGCTGCTGCCGGTGCATATAATAATACCTAAGTACGGCGTGTATGTATCGCGGGTGAAGATCGACGGCAAGGCCTATGCGGGTGTGACGAATATCGGCGTCAAGCCCACCGTCGGCAAGCAGATAGCTCCCCTGGCCGAGACCTATATCCTTAACTTCAACGGCGACCTGTACGGCAGGATCATCCGGGTGAGCCTGGAACGCTTCATCCGCCCCGAGCAGAAGTTCGGCAGCTTCGATGACCTGCGGCACCAGATCGAAAAGGATACCGCCGAGGCCGCAAGATCAGCAGATATCTGATTTTTATTTGACTGTCACACAGCTGACACATTAAAATGATAAACTATTACCGGCATTGTTTTTGCAATACCTTTCCGGGAGGGAAAATAAATGATCGAAGTACAGAATCTGTCCAAGCATTACGGAGACAAGAAGGCAGTTGACAATATCTCCTTCAAGGCTGAGGACGGAGAGATCCTGGGCTTCCTCGGGCCTAACGGCGCAGGAAAGTCCACCACCATGAACATCCTTACGGGCTACATATCCTCAACATCGGGCAAGGCCCTGATCGACGGGACAGACATACTGGAGGATCCGATCAAGGCCAAGTCCAAGATCGGCTATCTGCCGGAACTGCCGCCCCTTTATCTCGATATGACCGTCAAGGAGTACCTTAATTTCATCTATGACCTGAAGAAGTGCAAGCTCCCGAGGAACACACACCTCAAGGACATCTGCAATCTTGTGAAGATCGACCACGTCTATAAGCGGCTGATCAAGAACCTCTCCAAGGGCTATAAGCAGAGAGTGGGACTGGCACAGGCGCTGGTGGGCAACCCCAACGTGCTGATACTGGACGAGCCCACGGTGGGACTCGATCCCAAGCAGATAATCGAGATAAGAACTCTTATCAAGAAGCTGGGACGCAACCATACCGTGATACTGTCCTCGCATATACTCTCCGAGGTGCAGGCCGTCTGCGACAAGATCATCGTTATCAACGAGGGAAAGATCGTCGCCGACGATACCGAGGACAACCTCTCCCGCAAGCTCTCCTCTGACCATAAGCTCATCGTCAGGATCGAGGGCGACCAGAAAAAGGTGACCGATCTTATCGACAGCCTGGCAAATGTGGAGAAGGTGGACATCGGCGCCAAGCACGGCGACGATTGCTGGGAGTACAGGATCGAATCCAAAGAGGGCACGGATATCAGGCGCGACCTGTTCATCCACTGCGCTCAGAAGGGCTTCGTGATACTGGAAATGAGATCCAGCGAGCTTTCACTGGAGGATATATTCCTCAGACTTACTATGGGCAAAAGCATTGACGGAGGTGAGGACTGATGAGCGCTGTATTCAGGCGTGAGATACTTTCATACTTCACTTCACCGATAGGATATATCTTCCTGGCCGCATTCTACGGCTTCTCGGCATTCAGCTTCACCAGCAATTCCCTTAAATTCGGCACCACCAAAATGGACGGTATGTTCCAGCAGCTGATGATAATTCTCATCGTACTGATCCCCATACTGACTATGAGGACCATGTCCGAGGAAAAGAAGAACAAAACAGATCAGTGTCTGCTGACCGCACCTGTGGGACTGGGCGGCATAGTCGCCGGAAAATTCCTGGCAGCCTTTCTGATCTATATTATGGGTATCGCCGTGACTCTCGTATATGCGGTAGTCATCTCGGCCTTCGCCGCCCCCGACTGGTCTGTCATAATCGGCAACTTCGTGGGACTGGCTCTCGTGGGAGCCGCATTCATCGCCGTGGGCATCTTCTGCTCGTCACTGACCGAGAATCAGGTGGTCTCGGCAGTCATCAGCTTCATTGCTATGATCGCACTGTATATGCTCACCACCATCGGTGACGTGGTACCCGCCGACTTCATCGAAAAGATGCTGCCCGACGTGGGCGCCGTGTGGAGGACCGTAATAACCGAGGCCATTGTCATAGCACTGACAGCAGCGATATTCTTCCTCTTCGGAAAGAGATCCGGTGTGCTCATCGGAGGATTTATCGTTATGCTCGTTCTCGGACTGTTCGCCGCAAAGGGAGAACTGGTGCCGAAGATACTTGGCAAGCTTTCCTTCTGGGAAAGATATGTGGGCTTCACCTACGGACTTTTCGATCTCTCGAACGCGCTGTTTTTCCTGAGCGCGGCTGTGGTATTCCTGTTCCTTACGGTCAGGGTGCTCGAGAAACGACGCTGGGCGTAAGGGGGTGGAAGCTATGTCAAACAATAAAGACAGGAACGGTCTGGACCCCGCAAACGAAAGCGAGGAGAATATCAATACTTCTTCCGGTGAGAATACCGGGGACACCGGGAACACTTCCGGCGGAGAGCTGCTCGATATAGTCAAGAAGCAGCGCGAGGGCAAGCTTTCCTCCGATAAGGAAGAAAAGCCCGCGGACTCCGATCCCGACAGCGAGGACGAAGCTCCCAGGCCCAAAAAGGAAAAGAAAAAGGCAAATATCAAAACTCTGAAACACGGTATGATGTCCACAGTGCTTACACTCGTGTTCATCGCAGCCGTGGTGCTGGTGAATGTCATTGCTACCGTTATCTTCGAACGCTACCCCCTGACTCTCGACCTGACTCAGGAGAAACGCTTCTCTATCTCCGACCAGTCGGTGGACTATGTCAAAGGCATCAACGTGGATGTGCTCATCACAGTATTCGCTACTGAGGAGAACTTCGATGCGCTTTCGGACTACACCAGACAGGCCTCCGAGGTAATAAAGAAGTTCAAGCATTACAACGACCGTATCAGCTACCGCTATGTGGATATGGATTCCAACCCCGATATTATCGCAGAGTACGGCACCGATGCTGTAATGCCTTATAATATCATGTTCGAGACCAACCCCACCGAAGACGTAAAGAGAACAAGAAACGTCTCGCTGCTGGATCTGGTCAAGTTCAAGGACGAGTTCGTCACCAGCCTCAATCAGTATTATGGCACCGATATAAGCGGTATGCTGAATTACTACGGCGGCTCGGATATAAGAGTGCTCCAGACCTTCGGCGGCTATGTCGAAGCCTCCCGCGCTGACGAGGCCTTCACCTCCGCACTTATGGCTGTCACCGATCCCAACCCCACCACTGCTGTGTTCCTTACCGGCAGAAAGGAGCTGGATACCCTCCCCTATCTGCATTCCCTGCTTGAAGCCAACGGCTATCAGGTAAAGGATATAGATATTACCAAGGAGGATATTCCCGAGGAGGCCACAGTCGTTATCATTCCTGCCCCCGCCGAGGATTATCTGGATACCGAGGTCAAGAAGCTCTCGGATTACCTGGACAACGGCGGAAAAATGGGCAAGCAGATGCTCTATGCAGCCTCAGCTTCCCAGCCCGAGACCAAGAACTTAGATGAGTTCCTGGAGGAATGGGGCATCAAGATCGGCAAGGGCGTTATCTGTGAGCAGAAGAGCGAGATGTTCTATATGAGACCTTACTATACCGTCTCTGACTATGTCTCCGATAACTTTACTCAGGATATGACCTCGTCCTCATTCAAGCTGATAAACGTGGGCTCCCGCCCCATATCTCTGCTCTTTGATGAGAGAAACAACAACGGCACCGAAGCATACGTTACCTCCAGCGAGGACGCCGTCGTGCTGGATATTTCCACCGGCGAGCAGCTGGCCAAGGGCAAGCAGACCTATGTGGCAGTAGCCTCCAAGGCCGTGTTCTCCACCGAGGACGGCTCCGGCACCTATTCCAATATCATCGTCTATGGCTCGGCAGAATCACTGTCTGACTCATATCTCAGTTATACACAGTTCGGCAACAGAGAGTATGTGCTGAGCCTGCTCAACGGCACTACCCATAAAACCAGCACAGGCATCACTATCGAGCCTAAAGTCATCACAGGAAATGTGTTCGACCTTACCGATGCCCAGAGCTCGGCCCTGCAGTGGACCTTCACCCTCATCATCCCCGTTATTGTGCTCATCATCGGCGGAGTGATCTGGCTCAGAAGAAAGAACCGCTGATCTATTCGGCAGGAGAGGATTGCAAATGAACAAAAAGATACAAGGCATTATCATCGGGGGAGTAGTAGTCGCCGCACTTGGCGGAACGCTGGCCTTCCTCGAACTTACGGGAGACAACAAGGACAGCTCCGGCTCCGAGACCTCTTCGTCGGCGGCTGTCGCCAGCGAAGCTGAGGAGGAAGCAGTCCCCCTCATAACTACTGACGCTTCCAATATCACTATGATAACCGTCACCAATAAGACCGGCGGGTATGTACTCGAGCGCCCCGCCTCCGGAAAGACGGAGTTCAATATCAAGGAGTTGACCGGGCTTAATCAGAACAAGACTATGGAACAGGGCGTTTTTGATGACGTGGCCAACCTGGAAGCCTACAAGCTGGTGGAGTCGGACGCCTCCGACCTGAGCAAGTACGGGCTGACTTCCCCCGATACCACCTTCAAAGCCGACTTCAAGGACGGCACTTCAAGGAAGTTCCTCATAGGCGACAAGGCCACCAAGAACCGCTACCGCTATGTATGTGAGGACGGCAAAAAGGACGTATATATGGTGCTGGAAAGCACTCTCTCGGATATGATCGAGCGCAAGGAAGACTTCGTCGCCAAAAGCCTTATCGCCAGCTCCGATGCCTCACAGGGCAACGCCCCCTACGGCAGGATGGAGCTCAAGCGCAGGGACCTGGATTACGAAATGGCCTTCGAGGATATAGAAAACGAGGACGATGCTCTCATTTCCTCGCAGGTGATGGTTGAGCCTATCTACGCCCACCTTAATATCCAGCTCTCGTCCAAGATCACTCACGGTCTGTGGGGCCTCTCCGGCGACCGATGCGACAGGATCTTCCCCAAGGAGGAGGACTTCAAGGAGGTCGGCCTGAGCGAACCCTGCGCAGTCATCCATTACAAGAACGACACTGAGGAATACACCCTGAAGATCGGCAACGAGATCCACGCTACCGACTCGGAGGGCAAGGAGACCGACGAGATCGCCGCCTATTACTGCTATGTGGAGGGCGTCAGCGGCATCGACTGCATCTGGCAGATAGACGCCGAAAAGCTCCCCTGGGCCAGCTATGTCGCCGGCGACGTCATCTCGCTGATGACCACCAACAAGATCTTCGACATAAACGAATTCAAGGTCACATATAAGGGCACCGTCACCGACTACACCATAAACGCCAACGAGGAAGAAAATGAAGTCAAGTGGGTAAAGATCAACGGCACCGACGTTGAGCCCGGGCTGTTCCAGTCGATGTACAAATACTTCCTGTCCTTCCCGACCAAGGAGATCTACTTCAAGGATATAGAGGGCGAGCCCTTTATGACTATCGACATCAGCCGCAACGACGGCAAGTCCGACAAGCTGGAGTTCTTCGAGGAAAGCGCAAGGCGTGTCCTCATCAAGATCAACGGGCGCTCATCCTACAGGATAGAATCCCGCTGGACAGACCTGCTGGTGGAGGATATGCAGCTCATCGCCGAAGGCAAAGAGCCTAAGGAGCTTGCATAAACCGACAGATCTCTCACGCAGGACTTGTTACAATAGAAAGTGCGCGGAAAATGAGATCATAGCCTGCGCAGGATATACTTCTGATCACGCAGGCGGCAAAAAACAGTACACAAACTAAAAAGCTGATAACAATATACAGAAGGAGTTGTTTATTATGGCAGAAACAAAATCGCCTTTTTTCACCTACAAGGGGATCCCGCTGGTAAGGAAGGGCAACGTGATCTACTTTGGAAATATGTACGATGAATTCATCGTAATGCTTGAGATACTCGGCAGCGAAAAGAAAGGCGAGGTAAACGTAGCAAACAAAGTAAGGCTCAGAAAGATGGCAACGGACATCACTATCCCGCCGAACGAAGCGATAGTAAAAATGGCTGAGCGCGGAAGTCTTTATGAGGCGCTGGACATTGCCTGCGCATGGCTGAAAGTATAATAAAAAAGGGGCTGAAAAAGCCCCTTTTTTTATGCTTATAATTTCTCTTAATAGAATGTCGCCACTTCCTGCTTCGGCGGCTCCGCCTTCTTTACTTCCGTTACGTGCAGTACCGGCCCCTTGCCTTTGTACAGTTTGCTCTTCTCAAAGAAGACCTTCCCCGTTACCGTTACCCAGTCGCGGGTGTGCAGGGTGTCTGTCTTCTCCCAGTCAGCCGCCACTGCCATATACTGTATATCCTCTACGCAGCAGGTCATAACATGCCGGCCTACGGCAAATGCGTTCTTGGGAAATGCCCCCTCGACAGCAACGAGGCCTTTGAAGGTCATCTCCTTGCCGTCATATTTCTTCGGATCCTCCATTATGTCACGGTACCAGAGTGCATAATCTCTGTCCTCAAGTGTGATGTGCTGTGCGTTCACGTCAAAGGGGAGCGGATCCTCTATATCGTCGTATTTTACTCTGCCGTCAGTGTATTCGTAGGCGATGTTTATGCCTCTCGCCACACCGCGGCATATCTTGTGCAGCTTCATCATATCTATGCTGTCGCTGTATCTGTTGAATACGATGAGCTCCGCCGTCTGGAGCTTGTCCACTACCAGGCTGCGCATATTCTGATCATAGCTGAAGAATGTGTTCGCATCCGCAAAGCACATCTCCTGATAGATGCCGTAACCCTCGGGCAGGGCATTGAACAGGTCCTTCAGCTGCCACATACCGTTGTATTCCACGATAATGCGCTGAGCCTGCGCCTCGTCGGCAAGACGGCGGATATTCTCGGGGGTGAGCTCCTCCGGGCCGTCTATGGACCTTACTGTAACGTTCTTCGATGCCATTGCCGAGGTGTCCAGCTCTACCTCGCCCTCCTCGCAGAGGATGACCAGCGTCCTCTCACCGGTATTGAACCGGGGATCGTTGAGCGTCTGCTGGATGAAGGTAGTCTTTCCGCCTTCGAGGAATCCCGTGAACACATAGACCGGTGTCATTTTTTCTTCCTGTGCGGCCATCGTTATGCCTCCTCAACTCCGAAAAGCTCGGCGATAGCTTTTTCGTTTATCTTTGCACCGATAACGCAGAGTCTGCCGGTAACTCCGGCGCAGCCGCTCCTTACATCGGGAGTGCCGGGAACATAGTCGTAGTGTATCCAGCTGCCGTCGGCGGCAGGGACTATGCCCTTTGCGCGGAGCACCATACCGTACTTCTCCTCGTCGGCGAGGGCTTCAAGTGCGGCAGTTATCTCCTCCTTGGTGAACTTCTTTGCGCTCTCGGCTCCCCAGCTGGTGAACACATCATCGGCGTGGTGGTGGTGATGATCGTGGTCGTGGCAGCCGCAGGTGCAGTCGGGGCCGTGATCGTGATGATGCTCATGCTCGTCATCATCGTGGTCGTGGTGATGATGATGCTCGTGCTCGTCATCATCGTGGTCGTGGTGATGATGATGCTCGTGCTCGTCATCATCGTGATCGTGGTGGTGGTGATGCTCGTGCTCGTCCTCATCGTGGTCGTGGTGGTGGTGATGATGCTCGTGCTCGTCATCATCGTGATCGTGGTGGTGGTGATGATGCTCGTGCTGCTCACTTTCCTTGCGGGCCTCGGCCAGCAGCTCGGCCAGCTCATCGTCGAGGGTGTTTTTCTGTGTCATAGCCTCAACGATCGCAGCGCCGGAGAGCTCATCCCACTCGGTGGTAACGATAGTAGCCTTGTCGTTGAGTGCGCGGAGACGGGAAACTGCGTCATCCAGCTTATCCTGGGAAAGGCCGGCGGTGTGGCTGAGAATAAGGCAGCTGGCGTAAGTGATCTGGTTGTTGAAGAACTCGCCGAAATTCTTCTGATACATTTTGCACTTCTTGGCATCGACAACGGTAGTGAAGCCGTCCAGCTCCACATCCTGCATACCAAGATCCTGAACGGCGCGGATAACATCGGAGAGCTTGCCGACGCCGGAAGGCTCAATGATGATCCTGTCGGGGTGATACTGCTCCAGCACCTGACGGAGCGCTTCGCCGAAATCGCCCACGAGGGAGCAGCAGATGCAGCCGGAGTTCATCTCATTGACGACGATACCTGCATCCTGCAAAAATCCGCCGTCGATACCGATCTCGCCGAACTCATTCTCGATAAGTACGAGCTGTTCGTTATTGAACCCGTCGGCGATAAGCTTTTTGATAAGTGTGGTTTTTCCTGCACCGAGGAATCCTGAGAAAATAGTGATCTTAGTCATTTTACATTTTCCTTTCCGAGATTATATAATACCCTATTATTATATCACATTTTTTTAATTAATCAAGGGGGAAATTATTAAGGCAATACCGCACAACCCCTGTGCGTCAGATCGCGCGCAAGCTCAACAAAGTTGAGCTGAGATTTTCGTCAGAGTGCATAAATTTGACGCAGGCGGGCTGACGCCCGGCAAACAGCCTTTTCATTTCCCTTTTACATAATAATTCCCTCACTGTCAAAAATATTTGCGGTTATTATCATATTGTTATCACATTGCAGGGTATAATTATAAACATAGACAAAAAATAAACTCAGGCACACAAGCCTGTCGTGTAAATATTCGGAGGGATCAATTATGGATGATTTCAACAACTACAACAAAAATAATTACGGCGAACAGCCCAGAAACTCCTATCAGCCCCAGCAGCCCGAACAGAATAATTACTACGGCTACTACGGTAACTATCAGGGCTACGGCTCCTATAACGAGGTGACCTATAAGCCTGAAAATAAAAAGAGCAAGGGCAGAAAGATCCTCAACGGCATCATCGCTGTGCTGGCAGTCGCTGCTATCGGTACTACCTCTATCGTGGGATATAACCTCATTAAGGGCGACGGCTCCGTTTCCACCTCGGATAATACCACCAATGCGGAAAAGTCCGTTGCAGCCGCTTCCGATGAAAAGGATCTGAATAAGGGCGAGGATGTCACCGAGAGCTCTGCCGAAGAGAAAGATATGCCCTCGATCGTGCAGCTTGCTTCCCCCAAGGATGCTATGAGCATCCCTGAGATCGTTGAGAAGAACACCCCCTGCGTTGTCGGCATACAGACAGTTACAAGGCAGGGCCAGTTTATGGGTACCGGCATCATAATGAGCGAGGACGGCTACATCATCACCAATCAGCATGTCGTTGAGGATGCCGAGAAGGTCTCCGTCAAGCTCCCCGCCAGCTATGCCAGCGGCGAGAAAGCCGATGACGATGAGCTGACCTTCGATGCCAAGATCGTCGGCACCGACGCACAGTCGGACATTGCAGTGCTCAAGATAAATAAGAGCGGTCTCACCAAGGCCGAGTTCGGCAAGAGCGGTGACGTCAAGGTGGGCGAGGTCGCTATCGTTATAGGCAACCCCCTGAGCATGGAGCTTGCCAACTCCGTAACAGCAGGAATAATCTCCTCGCTGAACAGGACCATCACTATCGAAGACAGAACTATGAACTATATGCAGACTGACGCCTCTATCAACGGCGGTAACTCCGGCGGACCTCTGATAAATGCTTACGGCCAGGTAATAGGCATCGCTTCCGCATCTGTTACCAAGTCCTACGGTGAGGGCATCGGATTTGCTATCCCGATCGATGAAGCGATCCCCATTATTGAGGACCTCATCAAGAACGGCCGCGTCACCGGCAGACCTACTCTTGGCGTTTCAGGCGAGGACATCTCCGACATCTACTCGAGATACTATGATATACCCAAGGGCTTCCGCGTAAGACAGATCGCTATCGACAGCGCTGCCGAGAAGGCAGGCATTCAGGTAAACGACATTATCATCGGCATCGAGGGCCAGCTGGTGGAAAGCCTTGACGAGCTCAACGCCGTAAAGAACAAGTATAAGGCCGGCGTCACCGTAAAGATCTCAGTTTACAGAGACGGCGAGATCATCGACCTTGAAGTGACGCTCCAGGAGGCAGCCAGCGAAGAAGAGGCTGCCGAGAAGAACCCCGAGGAAGACGAATACGAGAAGTACCGTGAGTACTTCAACCAGTTCCCCTTCTGAGGTGCGTCAGCGGACACATCCGCACATGAGTAAACTCTCTTCCACATTTTTCATATTCTTTTACTTCTCGAAAACGGCTGCCCGTAAAACGGCGGCCGTTTTTGATATGCGGGCTGACGCAGCTTTACATCTGCCGGGGAGCAGCTTTTTATTGCAATCAGACAGAATATGTGGTATAATGTGGCTGACACGAAAATTTATTATCAAAGGAGAGCTCACTATGCTTATCGACATCACTCAGGAGCTTTTTTCATGCACCACATTCCCCGGCGATCCTCCGCCTGTTAAGGAAACCGCCCTCAGCATAAGCAGCGGGGACATCTGCAACCTTACCAACTTTTCTATGTGCGCCCACAACGGCACCCATGTTGATGCTCCCTACCACTTTATCAACGACGGAAAAAAGATAGACGAGGTCTCTCTTGAACACTATATCGGAGACTGCTTCGTTGCGCGGCACGAAGGGGACGTTACCGCATCAGATGCACGGGAGATAATGGAAAAAGCTAAAGCGTCGGGCGCCGACAGACGAATACTTATCGGCGGCAAGGCCACGGTCACCGAAAACGCAGCAGAGGTCTTTGCAGAAGCAGGGTTATTGCTCATCGGCAACGAGAGCCAGACTGTCGGACCGGAAGATTCACCCAAGCAGGTCCATCTGATCCTTCTCGGGGCGGAGGTCACATTGCTGGAAGGTATCGTCCTGAAGGACGTTCCCGAGGGAAGATACTTCCTTATGGCAGCACCTCTTAACTTAGGCGGCTGTGACGGCTCCCCCTGCCGAGCGGTGCTGATGACATAATACGCAATAAGAGCAGTACCATCTCATTGCCCGCCGTACATCGTTATCTCTCGGCGGGATCAGGCTCAGAGCCCCGAGGTACAATGCGTGAAACAAAGGTATAAAAAAAGAGCGGACCTTTTCAGGCTCGCTCTTTTATTATGCGATATTAAACCAGCTTGATTATAGCCATCTCTGCAGCGTCGCCGCGGCGGGGACCTGTCTTGATGATCTGGGTGTAACCGCCGTTACGGCCGGAATAACCCGGTGCGATATCATCAAACAGCTTCTTCGCTACAGCTTCCTTAGTTACATAAGAAAGAACCTGACGCTTAGAGTGAAGGTCACCTGCTTTGCCGAGCGTGATCATCTTGTCGGTCATAGCGCTGACTTCCTTAGCCCTTGTTACAGTGGTCTCTATCTTACCGTTCTCGAGAAGGTAGGTGACCATCGCTCTGAGCATTGCTCTTCTGTGGTCGGTAGCCCTTCCCAGCTTTCTTGTGCCTGGCATAGATATTCACTCCTTATATTAATTATCTTCTTCCGAACTGAGGTCGTAGCCCAGCGATTGCAGCTTTTCCTTAACCTCATCAAATGATTTCTTACCAAGGTTCCTGACCTTCATCATTTCCTCAGCAGACTTGCCGATCAAGTCGTTTACGGTGTTGATGCCCGCACGCTTGAGGCAGTTGAACGAACGCACCGATAAGTCAAGTTCCTCAATGGTCATCTCCAGGATCTTCTCCTTGCCCTTATCGTCCTTCTCGGCCATCATCTCTACATTGCTTGCCTCTTCCGACAGATCAATGAAGAGATTCAGATGCTCGTTGAGGAGTTTGGCTGCCAGCGATACAGCTTCCTTTGCCGAGATAGTACCGTCGGTCCATACCTCGATGGTGAGCTTATCGTAGTCGGTGATCTGTCCCACACGGGTATTATCTACCGTGTAGTTCACCTTGAGTACCGGTGTGTAAATACTGTCAACAGCTATCACGCCTATCGGCACGTTGCCCTGCTTCTGCATGAGAGCCTTGTTCTTTTCAGCGGAGACATAGCCCCTGCCTCTGTCAAGAACGACTTCCATATAGAGCTTGGCGCCGGCGCCGAGCGTTGCGATATGCATATCGGGAACGAGGATATTCACCTCGGAGTCAGTTTTAATATCTCCGGCAGTGACGACAGTCTCGCCTTCTGCTTCGATATATACGGTCTTGGGACCGTCGCCGTAGAGCTTCGCGGTGAGTCCTTTCAGGTTAAGGATGATCTCGGTAACATCTTCCTTAACTCCGGGTATCGTCGAAAGCTCATGGTGTACGCCGTCGATCTTTACAGATGTGACAGCCACACCCGGCAGTGAGGAGAGCAGCACTCTTCTGAGCGAGTTGCCCAGTGTCGTACCGTAGCCGCGCTCTAACGGCTCAAGAACAAATTTTCCGTATGTTCCGTTGCTTTTAAGCTCGACCGTTTCAATTTCAGGCTTTTCTATCTTTTCAAGCATTTAGTAACCCTCCTGTTTCAGATCTCAGACCGCGCATAAGCGCGATCATGAATATTGCTGCTGTGTATGACGATCTCCGTGCCCTCTTCCGAAGGCTGCGGTCACTACTCTTACTTGGAGTACAGCTCGACGATGAGGTGCTCCTCCAGCTCGTAATCGAGATCAGTCTTAACAGGCATACGAAGGACCTTAGCGCTCTGGGCGTCCTTGTTGACGTCCATCCACTCGGGAGTAAGTCTGCCGGCGGTGGTCTCAGCGATCTGCTTGAACTTCTCGCTCTTCTTGCTGTTCTCTCTTACAGAGATAACGTCACCTGTCTTGATCCTGTAGGAAGGAATGTCAACTCTCTTGCCGTTTACGTCAAAATGTCCGTGAACGACCAGCTGTCTTGCCTCTCTCCTTGTGGATGCAGCGCCCATTCTGAAAACAACGTTGTCGAGTCTCGACTCGAGAAGGGTTATAAGATTCTCACCGGCCTGGCCTTCCATCTTCTGTGCGATCTCGAACAGATGACGGAACTGCTTCTCCAGCATACCGTAGATGAACTTCAGCTTCTGCTTTTCCTTCAGCTGCAGTCCGTACTCGGATACCTTCTTACGCTTGTTGGCATCAGGGTTACGCTTGTTATACTCCTTGGTCACGCCCATTACCATCGGGCTGATCCCTAAGGATCTGCACTTCTTATAAATTGGTTCCTTGCTTACTGCCATAGTAATAAACCTCCGTTTTTGATTTTGTTATCGAGCCTTTCTGCCTGGTCCGGACGGCTAAATCCCGCCAAAACACCGGCTGCCCGACTTTGAGTAAACTTCAAACTCAAATATGATATGCGTATTATACGCGGCGTCTCTTGGGGGGACGGCATCCGTTGTGGGGGATCGGGGTTACATCCTTGATGAGTCTAACCTCGAGATCCTCGCTCTGCAGAGCACGGATAGCTGCCTCACGGCCTGCGCCGGGGCCCTTTACGAATACTTCAACAGTCTTGAGACCGTGCTCCTTGGCAGCTCTTGCAGCTGTCTCGGCAGCGGTCTGAGCAGCGAACGGAGTAGACTTCTTGGAGCCTCTGAAACCGAGACCGCCTGCGGAAGCCCACGAGATAGCGTTGCCCTGCATATCTGTAATAGTAACGATAGTGTTGTTGAAGGTGGACTGGATATGAACCTGTCCCTGCTCGATATTCTTTCTCTCACGACGGCGACGGATAGTCGTCTTCTTCTTAGGCTGAGCCATTCTTCATACCCTCCTTACTTCTTCTTGTTAGCGATGGTCTTTACAGGGCCCTTACGAGTCCTTGCATTCGTCTTGGTCCTCTGTCCTCTTACGGGCAGACCCCTTCTGTGACGAACACCTCTGTAGCAACCGATCTCAACAAGTCTCTTGATGTTGAGCGCAACATTTCTTCTCAGATCGCCCTCAACTGTCAGATTGTGGTCAATATACTCTCTAAGTTTAGCTACATCGTCTTCCGACAGGTCCTTAACTCTTGTGTCGGGGTTAACACCCGTTGCCTCAAGGATCTTTGTAGCAGTGTTACGACCGATGCCGTAGATATAGGTCAGACCGATCTCTACCCTCTTATCCTTCGGCAGGTCAATACCAGCAATACGAGCCATTGTTTAGCTGCACCTCCATACTTCGTTTATCAGCCCTGACGCTGCTTGTGCTTGGGGTTCTGGCAGATAACCATTATCTTGCCCTTTCTTTTGATAACCTTGCACTTTTCGCAGATAGGCTTAACTGAAGGTCTTACTTTCATCGAAATACCTCCTTTGGTTTGTGAAGCGGTAATACCGCTGCTTGTGAACGGAAAGCCTTACTTGGCTCTCCAGGTGATTCTACCCTTGTTCAGGTCATAAGGTGACATCTCCACCGTTACCTTGTCGCCGGGTACGATACGAATGTAATTCATACGAAGCTTGCCCGAAACGTGAGCAAGGATCATATGTCCGTTTGCAAGCTGCACGTTGAACTTGGCACCCGGAAGCGCCTCTGTTACTGTGCCTTCGAGCTCGATAACATCTTCCTTTGACATATATAAATTACCTTTCCCTTCTCACTCGTCTGTTGAACGGTGGCCGGCTCCCTCGGTGCTTTGGGTCTCAAGCTCCTTCAGAAGCCTTCTCAGCTTTTTGTTCGTCAGCCCTTCGGTCTCTATGAACGCTCCCGCAGGTGAAATGTGCTTTATGCTTTTGCGCTTTGGCTTTTCGAGCTTTCGCTCTGCGCCGTCTGCGATATACACAAAGCCGCCGTCTGCCGCCACAGCAACGAATGTGCGGCCCTTCTCACGGCCTGCCAGCGCCCTTACCGCCGAACCGACTCTTACTGTATCCACTACGCTCTCCCTTACGGCTCTGTGAGGATCACATTGCCTGTGGGAGTTATTGCGATAGTGTGCTCAAAATGAGCCGAGAGCTTTCCGTCGAGTGTCTTGACTGTCCAGCCGTCGGGCAGTACCCTTATCTTGGCTGTTCCTTCGTTGATCATCGGCTCTATGGCGATGACCATACCCGCCTGCAGCTTCACGCCGTGTCCCTCCTTGCCGAAGTTCGGCACCTCAGGCTCCTCGTGAAGGTTTCTGCCCACGCCGTGTCCCACATACTCGCGGACCACGCCGTAGCCGTTGCTCTCGTTATGCCTCTGTATAGCCGCACCGATGTCCCCGAGCCTTACGCCCGGTCTTGCCATCTCCAAAGCGATGTACAAGCTTTCTTCGGTGGACTTCATCAGCGCCTTTGCTGCCTCGGATACCTCTCCGACAGCGAAGGTCTTGCAGGAATCCCCGTAGTAGCCGTCGATATAGGCTCCCGTATCTACTGATACTATATCGCCTTCGACCAGCTTCCTCGGTCCGGGGATGCCGTGGATGACCTCGTCGTTGACAGAGATGCAGGCTGCGCCGGGGAACCCGCCGTAACCTAAAAATCCGGGCTTAGCGCCATGTGAGGTATAGAATTTTCTGATGATATTGTCAAGCTCCTTGGTGGTCATTCCCGGCTTGATGACTTCGCCCGCCATAACAAGCGCCTGTCCCGTGATCTGCCCGGCCTTTCTGAGCTTGGCTATCTCTTTGCTTGATTTTATCAAGATCATTTTTCGCGCTTCTTTCTATCGGCCGATCAGCCGTCTGCCTTATGGCATCAGGAATTTACCGCTGCAAGGGTGAGCTTTGAAGTATCCTCAACGTTTTCCTGGCCCTCTACTGTTACGAGCTTGCCCTGTGCTGCATAGTAATCCTTCAGCGGAGCGGTCTGCTCGTGGTAGGTCTTGAGTCTGGAGATCACGGTCTCGGGCTGGTCGTCCTTACGGATAACGAGCTCCTTGCCGCAAACGTCGCATACGCCCTCGACCTTGCTGGGCTTGAATTCAACGTGGTAAGTAGCGCCGCAGTCGAGGCATACTCTTCTGCCGCCGAGTCTCTTCTGGATGGTCTCGTCCGGAACGAAGATCTCTACTACCTTGTCGATCTTGACGCCCATAGCGTCCAGAGCTTCTGCCTGAGGAACTGTCCTGGGGAAGCCGTCGAGTATAAAGCCGTTCTGAGCATCAGGCTCCTTGATCCTGTCTCTGAGGATACCGATAACGATGTCATCAGAAACAAGTGCGCCCGCATCCATAGCGGCCTTAGCCTTCAGGCCGTACTCAGTGCCTGCCTTAACGGCAGCCCTGAGCATATTGCCTGTAGATATTGTCGGAATGTTCAGTGCGTTGCAGATGACCTCTGCCTGGGTGCCCTTTCCGGCACCGGGAGCTCCCAAAAGTATCAGGTTCATAGTTTAACTCCTTTTCTTATTCAAGGAAGCCCTTGTGATGACGCATCATCATCTGGCTCTCCATGGTCCTTACAGTTTCAAGTGCCACGCTGACTACGATGAGTATGGATGTACCGCCCATTGCGACCTGAACGCCGCTGATCGCGCCGAAGATGATCGGGAAGATAGCGATGATGCCGAGGAACACAGCGCCCACGAGCGTAAGTCTGTTAACGATCCTCTTGAAGTAATCGCTGGTAGGCTTACCGGGCCTTATTCCGGGCACGCCGCCGTTTGCCTGTCTCAGGTTGTTGGCGATCTCAACAGGGTTGTACTGCATACTAACGTAGAAGTAGTTGAATCCGATGATAAGGAAGAAATACAGGATAGCATAGAACGGATGCGTGTAGCTGAACCAGCGGAGCAGTCCGTTATAGAAACCTGTACCGTCCTCTCTGGGCTTGATGAACATTTCAAGTGTCGAGGGCAGTGACATAAATGCCATTGCGAAGATGATGGGGAGAACGCCGCTCATGCAGACCTTGATCGGCATAAAGGTATTCTGTCCGCCGTACTGCTTTCTGCCTACGACTCTTTTTGCATACTGGATAGGGATACGCCTCTCAGCCTCGTTCATAAAGATGATGAACGCGATCATGAGGAGGAATATAACGAGGATCAGCGGAACAAGTATGATATACTTGGCTTCGCCGGTCTTCATCAGCATAATGAGGTTCCATACTGCGGAAGGACCTCTTGCGATGATACCTGCGAACAGCAGCATCGAGATACCGTTGCCGATACCCTTTTCGCTGATCTGATCGCCGAGCCATATGGTCAGCGAAGCGCCCGCAACGAAGCAGACGATGATGACCAGCTCAGTAAAGATCTTCTGCCAGCCGCTGGTATAAACGAGAGCATTTACAGAACTGCTTCCGAGCGTTCTGTAGTATGCCCAGGCCTGGAATGCCGAGATACCCAGAGCTGTGTACTTTGTGATCTTGTTCAGCTTCTTCCTGCCCTCGGGGCCTTCCTTCTGAAGTCTTTCCAGAGGAGGCAGAGCGTATGTCAGCAGCTGAATGATGATCTGTGCATTGATATAGGGGCCTACCGAAAGGGCAAGCAGTGTTGCCTTTCCGAAGTTACCTCCTGACAAAACGTTCAGGTAGCTGAAAAAGTTACCGCTGGCGTCATTCGTCGAGAACCAGCTGGCGATAGCATCCGAATCCAGATAAGGAACGGGCACCGCACCGCCGACTCTGTATATGATTATGATGAAAAGTGTAAAGAGAAGCTTTCTTCTCAGCTCCGGAACTCTCCAGGCGTTGCGAAATGTCTCTATCACCTTACATCACCTCAGCCTTTCCGCCTGCCTTTTCGATTTTTTCCTTTGCAGAAGCGGAAAATGCTGCTGCCTTAACAGTAAGGCTCTTTGTAAGCTCTCCGTTTCCGAGAACCTTTACACCGTCAAGCTCCTTTGTTACAAGGCCGGATGCCTTGAGCAGCTCGGTGTCAACAACTGTACCGTCAACAAATCTCTCGAGATCCGAAACATTTACAACAGTATACTCAGTTGCGAAGATGTTATTAAATCCGCGCTTAGGGATTCTTCTTGCGAGTGTGGTCTGACCACCTTCAAAGCCCGGCCTTACGCCGCCGCCCGAACGTGCCTTCTGACCCTTATGTCCCTTGCCTGCAGTCTTGCCCCAGCCGGAGCCGTGGCCTCTGCCGATCCTCTTGCGGTCGGTCTTGGATCCTGCAGCAGGTGATAACTCGTGCAGTTTCATTGGTTAAGCACCTCCTTGCTTTACGCCTCGTCCACTTTAATAAGGTGTGAAATGACCTTGATCTTGCCCTTTGTCTGTGCATTGTCGGGCTGCTCTGTCACGTCACCGATCTTCTTGAGTCCGAGAGAATAAGCTGTCAGTACCTGCTTCTCAACCTTGTTGTTGAGACTCTTGACAAGTGTGATCTTCAAGTTTGCCATGTCTCTCTCCTCCTTAGCCTAATATTTCCTTTGCGGTCTTGCCTCTCTTTGCTGCCACCTCGTCGAGCGACTTTACTGATGCCAGACCGTTTACCGTAGCTCTTACTACGTTGCAGGGATTATTTGAACGAAGCGACTTCGCTCTGATGTCCTTGATGCCGGCAGCCTCAACAACTGCTCTCACTGTACCGCCTGCGATTACGCCGGTACCCTTTGCAGCAGGCTTCAGGAGGACCTCTCCTGCGCCGAACTTGCCTACGATCTCGTGGGGGATCGTTGTGCCCTTGAGTGATACCTTTACAAGGTTCTTCTTAGCATCCTCGATGCCCTTGCGGATCGCATCGGGAACTTCGCTGGACTTACCGATGCCGAAGCCTACGGTACCGTTGCCGTCGCCGACTACGATCAGTGCCGAGAACTTCATGATACGGCCGCCCTTAACAGTCTTCGATACTCTGTTAATGGCTACTACCTTTTCGGTAAGCTCTGTTTGTGCATCTATATTAACCAAAAGTACACCCTCCTTTAGAACTTAAGTCCGCCTTCGCGGGCTCCGTCTGCCAATTCCTGTACACGGCCGTGATAGAGGTAACCGCCTCTGTCAAATACAACAGTCTCGATACCCTTATCGGCTGCGGCCTTAGCGATCATCTCGCCGACCTTGCGGGCGCCCTCTTTGTTGCCGCCGTTGCCTTCAAAGCCCTTGGACATTGAAGAAGCAGCGCAAAGTGTAACACCGTTCACATCGTCGATGATCTGAGCATAGATATGCTTAGAGGAGCGGAATACGTTCAGGCGGGGGCACTCGGGAGTACCGCTTACTTTGTTGCGGACTCTGAGGTGTCTCTTTACTCTTGCCTTTGCTCTGTCAAGCTTTTTCACCATAGTGATTCTCTCCTTTTAATTACTTCTTGCTGCCCTTACCGGCCTTACCTTCCTTGCGGATGATATACTCACCGGTATAGCGGATGCCCTTGCCCTTGTAAGGCTCAGGGGGACGCTTCTCGCGGATCTCACAGGCGAACTGACCTACCACCTGCTTGTCGATGCCCGACACAACGATCTGGTTGGGCTGGGGAACATCGATCTTGATGCCGTCGGTCTCAGGCACGATGACCTGGTGCGAATAACCCAGGTTCATTACCAGGTTATTGCCCTGCTTCTGTGCTCTGTAGCCGACGCCGACGATCTCGAGCGTCTTGGAAAATCCGTTGGTAACGCCCTCGACCATATTATGGATGAGCGTTCTGGTCAGACCGTGCAGGCTCTTGTGGAGCTTATCCTCGGAGGGACGAGCTACTGTTACCTCAGCGCCCTCGGCCTTGATTATCATATCCTTGTTAAAGGTCTTTGTAAGTGTACCCTTAGGTCCCTTTACTGTTACTACGTTTCCGTCAGCAACAGTTACCTCTACTCCGGCAGGAACACTAATAGGCTTCAAACCGATTCTTGACATATATTAGTCCTCCTTACCAAACAAATGCGAGAACTTCTCCGCCGACATTGAGCTCTCTTGCCTTCTTGTCGGTAACGATACCCTTCGATGTTGAAACGATCGCGGTACCGAGTCCCTTCATTACCTTAGGCATATCCTCGCAGCTTGCGTAGATCCTCAGGCCGGGCTTAGAAACCCTTCTGAGTCCCGAGATAACGGAATTTCTGTTCTCATCGTATTTAAGAGTGATCTTGATGATCCCCTGCTTGCCGTCCTCAACTACCTGAAAGCTCTTTACATAGCCCTCGTCAACGAGTATCTGAGTGATAGCCTTCTTCACATTGGAAGCGGGAACATCCACCGTAGCGTGCTTTGCAGTGCTTGCATTACGGATCCTTGTCAGTAAATCTGCAATAGTATCTGTGATCTGCATGGCATTACCCTCCTTTACCAGCTTGCCTTCTTGACTCCGGGGATCTGACCGTCATGAGCCAGCTCTCTGAAGCAGATACGGCAAACTCCGAACTTTCTCAGATAAGCGTGAGGTCTGCCGCAGATCTTGCACCTGTTGTAAGCACGAGTGGAATACTTAGGCGCAGCCTGCTGCTTGTTTATCATAGCCTTCTTAGCCATTATTATTTCCTCCTCTTATCCTTACTTTGCGAACGGAGCGCCCATAAGCGAAAGCAGCTCCTTAGCTTCTTCATCGGTCTTTGCGGTAGTGATGAAGTTTATATCCATACCGCGCACCTTGTCGATCTTGTCATACTCGATCTCGGGGAAGATCAGCTGCTCCTTGATACCAGTGGAGTAGTTGCCTCTGCCGTCGAACGAATTGCCGTTGATTCCTCTGAAGTCTCTTACACGGGGGAATGCTACGTTGAACAGTCTGTCAACGAACTCATACATCTTCTCCGCTCTGAGTGTTACCTTGACGCCGATGATCTGACCGTCTCTCAGCTTGAAGTTTGCGACTGACTTCTTTGCCTTGCAGGTCACAGGTCTCTGACCGGTGATCGCAGCCAGGTCTGCCATGATAGCGTCGATGACCTTCTTGTTATCCTTATCAGCTCCGCAGCCTACGTTGATGACTACCTTATCGAGCTTGGGGATCTGCATTACGTTAGCGTATCCGAACTTCTTCATCATAGCAGGAGCTACGGTGCTAACATAGTATTCTTTCAGTCTTGCAGCCATAGTTGTTTCTCCTCCTTAATCAAAGCTCTTCGCCGCAGTCTGCGTGCTTGCAGACTCTGATCTTGCTTCCGTCCTCAAGGATCTTATGTCCGACCCTTGTGGGCTTGCCGCACTTGGGGCAGATGATCTGCACCTTGTCGGCATACATTGCAGCCTCGGCCTCTACGATGCCGCCCTGCTGCTGAGCGTTCCTGGGCTTAACGTGCTTGGTCGCGATGTTGAGTCCTTCAACGATCACCTTTCTCTCCTTAGGAGATACCTGCAGCACCTTGCCCTTCTTGCCCTTGTCCTTACCCGAAAGGATAACGACGGTGTCGCCTGTCTTAACGTGTACCTTATTCATTTCAACGACACCTCCCGATCAAAGTACCTCAGGAGCGAGAGACAGGATCTTGAGATAATCCTTCTCACGGAGCTCCTTCGCTACCGGTCCAAAAATACGTGTTCCTCTGGGGTTCTTGTCTTCCTTGATTATTACAGCAGCGTTCTCATCAAAGCGGATATAAGTTCCGTCTGCTCTTCTGAGACCCTTTGCCGAACGAACGATTACTGCCTTAACAACATCGCCCTTCTTAACAACGCCGCCTGGTGTTGCCTTCTTAACGGAAGCAACTACAACGTCACCGATGTTTGCATACTTTCTGCGTGTACCGCCGAGTACCCTGATGCACATAAGCTCCTTAGCGCCGGAGTTATCTGCTACCTTCAGGTAAGTCTGCATCTGTATCACAGTGCGTTCCTCCTTTCAAAACATTGGGCTGCGGCAGAATCCTATCTGCCGTCAGTCCTTATTAAATTGTTGATCCTAAAGCTTCGCAGCGCTTACTTAGCCTGCTCGAGAACCTTTACAAGACGCCATCTCTTGTCCTTGGAAAGGGGACGGGTCTCCATAACCTCAACCTTGTCACCGATGTTGCATACATTCTGCTCATCGTGTGCCTTCAGCTTTACAGTTCTCTTAATGATCTTCTTGTAGAGGGGATGCCGTACGTTATCCTCGATAGCCACAACGATAGTCTTATCCATCTTGTTGGATACTACCTTGCCCACTCTTGTTTTTCTAAGATTTCTTTCGCTCACAGGTTGATCCTCCCTTCCCGATTACTGAACCGACTCTTGCTTACGAATGAATGTCTTAACACGAGCAATATCCCTCTTGACAGCCTTCATTCTCATCGGGTTCTCCAACTGATTTACGGCGTGCTGGAAGCGAAGGTTAAAAAGCTCCTGCTTAAGCTCAGCCAGCTTCTCATTCAGCTCGGCTGCGGACATATCCTTGATCTCATTTGCCTTCATTATTGCTCACCTGCCGTTTCCACAGTCTCTTTTTTGACAAACTTACACTTGATGGGCAGCTTGTGCATCGCAAGACGCATAGCTTCCTTTGCAGTCTCCTCGGGAACGCCTGCGATCTCGAACATTACTCTGCCCGGCTTAACTACAGCCACCCAGTACTCGGGCGAACCTTTACCGGAACCCATTCGGGTCTCAGCAGGCTTCTCGGTAACGGGCTTGTCGGGGAAGATCTTGATCCAGACCTGACCGCCACGCTTGATGTATCTTGTCATAGCGATACGGGCAGCCTCGATCTGATTCGAGGTGATCCATGCCGGCTGCAGCGCCTGGAGGCCGTAATCACCGTAAGTCACGGTGTTTCCTCTCATGGCCTTACCCTTGAGGCGGCCGCGCTGTACTCTTCTGTACTTTACTCTCTTTGGAAGCAGCATTATACGTTACCTCCTTCTCTTTTCATCTGACGTGCCTTGGAGAAATCCCTGCGGTTATCTCCTCTTGCTCTGTCGTTCTGACGGGGTCTGCGGGGCTTTCTGTCGTTGCGGTCGCCGGTATCCTTCCTGTCGGAAGCGGCTACCTCGCCCTTGAGGACCTCACCTCTGTAGACCCAAACCTTGATGCCGAGTCTTCCGTAGGTGGTGTGTGCCTCTGCAGTGCCGTAGTCGATATCTGCTCTGATAGTCTGAAGCGGGATAGTACCCTCGTGGTAAGTCTCGCTTCTTGCGATCTCAGCACCAGCAAGTCTGCCGGATGCTCTTACCTTGATACCCTTTGCGCCGAGCTTCATAGCTCTGCCGATCGCCTGCTTCATAGCTCTTCTGAAGGATACTCTGTCCTCGAGATCGTGAGCGATCTTCTCAGCGATGAGCTGAGCGTTGATGTCAGGCATTCTGACCTCAACGATGTTGATAGCTACCTTCTTGCCGACCTTCTTCTCGATGTCAGCTCTGATCTTTTCGATCGCTGCGCCCTTCTGACCGATAACAAGACCGGGCTTAGCGCAGTGGATGTGGATCTTTACCTTCTGACTGCCGTCAGCGTCATTGTATCTTTCGATCTCTACCTTGGGAACGCCTGCATAAACGCACTTGTCGTTTGCGTTCTTGGAGCGCCTGTTAAGAGTCTTCATCACATACTCGCGGATATTGTAGTCCTCAACAAGTGTGTCGCCGAAAGTGCTCTTATCTGCAAACCAGCGGGAATCCCAATCCTTTATCACACCGACTCTCAGTCCGTGCGGATTAACTTTCTGGCCCATAATAAACCTCCTCTTTCAGCTTATTCTTTTTCCTTGAGAACTACTGTAACGTGTGATGTTCTCTTCAGGATCCTGTAGGCTCTGCCCTGTGCTCTGGGCATGATCCTCTTCATTATAGGTCCGGGGCAAACGTAGCACTCTGCAACATAAAGGCTGTTCTTGTCCATGTTGTGATTGTTCTCTGCGTTTGCAGCTGCGGACTTGAGGAGCTTCTCCAGATACTCACAGGCTGCCTTGGGCGTATGCTTTACTGTCGCCATAGCGACCTCGTAATCCTTACCTCTGATAAGATCAAGCACGATCTGTACCTTGCGGGGAGCGATACGAGCGTTTCTGAGAATTGCCTTTGCTTCCATCTGTATCTCTCCTTTCCCTTACTTCTTACCGTTGTTCGAGGTCTTGGAGCCTGCGTGTCCCTTAAATGTTCTTGTGGGAGCAAACTCACCCAGTTTATGACCTACCATATCCTCTGTAACATATACGGGAACGTGCTTTCTGCCGTCATGTACAGCAAAGGTATGTCCTACGAACTGAGGGAAGATCGTCGAAGCTCTGCTCCAGGTCTTTACGACCTTCTTTTCGCCGGCTTCATTCATTGCATTTACTTTCTTCATAAGGCTCTCTTCGACGAAGGGGCCCTTCTTTATGCTTCTGCTCATTTATTCATCTTCCTCCCTTCGCATCACTTGCCGTTGCGGCGCTTCACGATGAACTTGTCGGAGCGTGCATGCTTAGCTCTGGTCTTGTAACCGAGAGTAGGCTTGCCCCAAGGTGTAACAGGGCTCGGTCTGCCGACGGGCGACTTACCTTCACCGCCTCCGTGGGGGTGATCGCAGGGGTTCATTACCGAACCTCTTACGGTAGGTCTCCAGCCCATATGGCGCTTTCTTCCTGCCTTACCGAGATTAACGTTCTCGTGGTCGATGTTTCCAACCTGGCCGATAGTAGCCATGCAGTTGATCGGGATCTTTCTCATCTCGCCCGAAGGGAGTCTGATAAGAGCGTACTTGTCTTCCTTACCCATCAGCTGAGCCATATTGCCTGCTGATCTTACCAGCTGGGCGCCCTTGCCGGGATAAAGCTCAATGTTGTGGATGAAGGTACCTACGGGGATGTTTGCCAGTGCAAGAGCGTTGCCGGGCTTGATATCAGCGTCAGCGCCTGCTCTTACGGTGTCACCCACCTTGAGGCCGTTGGGAGCGATGATATATCTCTTCTCTCCATCCTCATACTGCACCAGTGCGATGAATGCGGATCTGTTGGGATCATACTCGATGGTAAGAACTGTTGCGTTCATATCGAGCTTGTTCCTCTTGAAATCGATCACGCGGTATTTTCTTCTCTCGCCGCCGCCTCTGTGACGAACGGTGATCCTGCCGTAGCTGTTTCTGCCGGACTTCTTGTCCATAGGCTCCAGCAGCGACTTGCAGGGAGCGACTTTCGACAGCTGTGAGTAGTCGGTAACAGTCATACCTCTTCTACCCGGAGTTGTCGGCTTGTAGCTCTTTATTGCCATTATGATTCACTCCTTGATATTTAGTTTTGCGAAGCTGCCAAAGGTTTCCCCAAGCACAGCTCCATACTTACGTCCCGCGGTGAAAATATCAGATGCCCTGCGGCTTATCCGCCGCCGTTATCTCAAGCAGCCCTCGCTGCCTCGCAGGACTCTCTCCGCACTGCTCGGTCTTGCGCTTTGCGGAGCCAAACGCGCCCGGCGCGTCCTCTTTTAGAAGGTTGATCCTTCGGGAATCAATACATTCCGTCGAAGAACTCGATAGTCTTATCGCCTTCAAGAGTTACGATCGCTTTCTTGCGGTCAGGTCTGAAGCCAACGTATCTGCCCATTCTCTTCTGCTTGCCCTTGATGCTCATGGTATTAACCTTAGCGACCTTGACCTCGAAGAGCTCTTCAACAGCCTTAGCTATCTCTACCTTGTTCGCGTCCTTAGCGACCTCGAAAGTGTATTTCCCGTCGGGAAGTCTCTCCATGGAGTCCTCAGTGATGACGGGCTTCAGAATTATATCCTGTGCAAGCTTGCTCATGCATATACCTCCTCGATCTTTGCTACAGCGTCCTTAGCAACGACGAACTTGTCATAGTTAAGGATGTCGTAAACATTAAGGGTGCCTACTGTCGCTGTCTTTACTCCGGGGATGTTTCCTGCGCTCTTGACTACCTTCTTATCTGCCTCGGCAGTAACGATGAGAGCCTTGCCCTTTACGTTAAGAGCCTTGAGCATCTCGACCATAGTCTTGGTCTTGAACTCCTCAGTCTTGATAGCGTCAACTACCACTACGTCAGAATCGAGTACCTTAGTGGAAAGAGCGGACTTCATTGCAAGTCTCTTCTCCTTCTTGTTGAGGCTGTAGCCGTAATCTCTCGGCTTGGGGCCAAGGGCTACACCGCCGTGTACCCACTGCGGAGCTCTTATGGAGCCCTGTCTTGCGTGGCCGGTGCCCTTCTGTCTCCAGGGCTTCTTTCCGCCGCCGCTTACTTCTGTTCTTGTAAGTGTGGACTGTGTGCCCTGTCTCTGATTTGCCAGGTAGCAAACTACCATTGCGTGCATCAGTTCTTTGTTGGGAGCGATGCCGAAAACAGCGTCGTTGAGCTCAGTGTCGCCGACTTTATTGCCGGCCATATCGAATACAGTGATCTGTGACATTCCGAATCCTCCTCCCATTATGCCTTCTTAACGCAGTCAACGATGGTCACGGTGCCGTTCTTGGGACCGGGGATCGCACCCTTGATAGCGATAAGATTGTTCTCAGCGTCGATCTTAACGATCTTGAGATTCTGAACGGTCACCTTCTCGGCGCCGAGGTGTCCGGGCATTCCCTTGCCCTTATAGATCCTCGAAGGCGAGGAGCAAGCGCCCATGGAACCCGCATGGCGGTGAACGGGGCCTGTACCGTGAGTCTCTTTAAGTCTTGCGTTGTTGTGACGCTTGATGGTGCCTGCGTAGCCTTTACCCTTGCTGGTGCCGCTTACATCAACGATGTCGCCCTCAGCGAAAGTATCTGCCTTTACCAGGTCGCCTACATTAAGTCCGGAGATATCGTCAAGTCTGAACTCCTTGAGCGTTCTCTTGAGCGCTACGTCAGCCTTCTTGAAATGTCCGGCGAGAGGCTTGTTTACTCTCTTTGCTCTGATGTCGCCGAAGCCCAGCTGAACTGCGTCATAGCCGTCGTTCTCAACAGTCTTCTTCTGAACGACAACGCAGGGGCCTGCCTCAACAACGGTAACAGGAATGACTTTTCCTGCCTCATCGAAGATCTGAGTCATACCGATCTTCTTTCCGATGATACCCTTTTGCATTTTTATTCCTCCTATTTGGTTATTGGTCGGCATTGCCGACGTGACCTGCATACATCATATGAGATCGCACGCGATCTCCTTTTGGAAGCTTACTTTACTTCCATTACGATGTTTACGCCTGCAGGAAGGTCAAGGCCCTCAAGAGCTGCAGTTGTCTCCTTGGTGGGACGGAGAACATCGATAAGTCTCTTATGTGTTCTCAGCTCAAACTGCTCTCTGCTGTCCTTGTACTTGTGAACTGCTCTCAGGATCGTTACGATCTCCTTGTCAGTGGGGAGCGGGATAGGACCGCTTACCTGAGCGCCGCTGCGCTTAACAGCCTCCACGATCTTCTTTGCAGCCGCATCGACAACTGCGTGCTCGTAACCCTTGATCTTGATCCTGATCTTTTCATTGACTGCCACTTAAATCGCCTCCTTAGTGCATTTTTTCAAAATATGGGGGGCAGGGAAGTTTCCCTATGCAATACCTTGTGGTTTCCACCCGAAGAACCTGCAAACGTCGGATCTTCTGTGTACACCCTGCCGTGTGTTTCCTTGTCTGCCCATTAAAAAAACCGAAGTACCTTTCGGTATTCGGAGGACAGTAGACTCAAAAACAGCGCAGCCGACGCACCCATGCCAAAAGCGGCAAGCCGCCCTTCGCAAGAAGCATAAGCACATACTGTGATCGGTATTACAGTCGCCCGGTTTTAAATCGGACATACTCCACGAAAATTACCGGACGCACCGTCCGCAACCTTTCGCTTCATCGCATATCATTGTGCAGTCACGCAAGAATTATTATAATATAAAACGCGCAGATTTTCAAGTCTTTTAACAAAATTTCTCATTGAGAATTTTATGCATTTCCCGAGCCAGTATTTGTGCAACTTATACAACAGGCGCTGCTCCCCGGCAGACCGCTGTTCACCGCACGGACTGTGCGGGAGCCGGCTCCGCTGCAAAGCAGCACCCTTAAGGCAATACCGCACAACCCCTGTGCGTCAGATGCGACGTCCAGATTTTCGTCAGATTGCCTAAATTCGACGCAGGTTTGCTGGCGCAAGTCAAGGAGAATTTGGGTAATATGACGGAAAGCTGGCAAGCAGATGACGTGC
>JAFXRI010000094.1 GCA_017526445.1 Ruminococcus sp.
ATTTTCCTTGCCGGGCGAAAAGCGAATTGGTCTTCGCTCGCCCGCCTGCGTCAAATTTATGCACTCTGACGAAAAATCTCAGCTCAACTTTATTGAGCTTGCGCGCGATCTGACGCACAGGGGTTGTGCGGTATTGCCTATACTGTCATCAGAGGGAGCAGAAGACCTGTGTCTGTCATGCTCCCTTCTTCATTATCACGGTGATGACCAGATTTTCATCGTCTTCGGTGTAATTGTAGGTGGTGTTGTCTATCCTGTAGCCTTGTTCTGTCAGGGCGTCAAGGGTGTGGAAGATGCCGCCCTCGTCGAATTCATAAATGCAGAGGTCTTCATATACCTCCCAGTCGGAGCAGCCTATCTGGAAAGCTCTGATATCACGGTCAAGGAAGTATTTTGCCGCTGTATAGAAAAGGTCATCGCTGTTTTCCGTATTCTTGTCGGCCCAGAGCCCCATGCGGATATAGTAGTTGTCATAGGTCGCTTCCGCCGGAGGATACTTCATATAAAGTGTTTCCACTTCCTTGTGCTCCACCGAGGCCGCCTGGTCAGTGTCGCCGAAGTATTCGTAGTGTATGAGCCCTGCCTCGCCGGCAATATCTGTTGAGCTCTTGCTGCCCTCGGGATCGTCCCAGGTCAGATCCATATTGTACCACTCGCCGTCCATCTGTACCTTGTTCCACATATGGAGCGTTTCTGTTTCGTCATTGGTCACTCCGTTTATTATCAGGCAAGGCACGCCCGCTGTGTCGCACAGCAGCTGGAAGGCTTTGGAGTAGCCCTCGCATACCGCTCTGCCGTCTATCAGACAGCCGTATGCCGACCAGGCGTTGGGATTGCTGCTGTCATATACGCATCCGCTGATAAGGCGGTCGTGAAAATAAACTATCCGGTCAAAATCATCCATACCCTCGGTCTCGGATACCAGATCTTCTGCCTGCTTGTGGAGCTTCTGGAGCAGCTTGTCCTCTTTTGCCTTATCGAGGGTGTAGTCAACGCGGCAGTTTATTATCCTGCCCTTTACATCGTAGTAGTAATTGTAATTCAGGCTCACCCACCCGATGTCCGGCTCGGTGGACAGTGCAAGATCGTATGCTTCCCTCAGTTCATCCTTCGTGAGCCCCAGCCCCGTGAAGTATATCTTCTCCTGATGCTTTTTCAGTCCGTCTATAAGCATCATGGCTGCATCTTTCAGATGCTGTTTTTTCATATTGTCAAGATAATACCTGGTGGAATATGACAGCGAAAGGTCATCCTCGCGGATCTCGGCAGTGCTTTCGTCCGGGACCTCCGATGCGAGCTCGCCGCTGCCGGAGATGCTGTTCAGATCGCTCACGCGGCTCTCCGTCCCGCTGTCATGGACCTCTGCTGTACCCGCCCTGGACGACGAGGATGTTCGGCTGCTTTTTCCGAACAGATCAATGCCCGGGCCGCTGTCGTCATACCACGAGCATCCCGCAAGGAAAACAGCCGCCGCTGCCAGCAGAGCAGTCAGTCTGAATGATCTCATATACTTTCCTTTTCCTTTCTGTCTATCACGGCGCGGAGCTTTTCTATCGATTTGCCCCCGGCGCGTATCACAGTGAATTCCACATTCTCCCATCTGGCAGAGACATCCTCGCCCTCTCCGGGGATGTGCCCGATCAGCTCGGTCACGAAGCCTCCGATAGTATCATGCTCCCTGTTCTCCGGCATATTACAGCCAAGCTCTTCCATTACATCCGGAAGCATAGCCCGCCCGGATATGTCAAAGGTGTTGGGAGTGATCTCGTCTATCTCGGGAGTCTCGTTGTCATACTCGTCCTGTATGCTGCCGACTATCTCTTCCAGCAGGTCCTCCATAGTAACGATGCCTGCCGTACCGCCGTATTCGTCCACGACGACGGCTATCTGTGTTTTCTGAGATATGAAGTCTTCCAGCAGTTCGTCGCAGCGGAAGTTCTCGGGGATATACTTTATCTCGCGGATGAGCTCGCGTATTGGGGCAGAGGACGGCTCTCCGTTCATCGCGGCACGAAGAAGATCCTTTGCGAACACTGCACCGATTATCCTGTCTATACTTCCCTCATAGACCGGCAGACGGGAATATCCCTTTTCTATCACGATCTCCGCCGCCTGAGCAAGTGTGCAGCCTATATCCGCTGCCGATACCTCGGTGCGGTGAGTCATTATCTCATGCACCTCGAGGTCATCGAATTCAAAGATATTGTTTATCATCTCGGCCTGAGATTCCTCGATGCCGCCTGTCTCGTTTACGGCGTCCACCATCATAAGGATCTCTTCTTCGGTGACAGTATCCTCATAGTCCACACGTCTGACGCCGAACATTTTCAGGATCAGTCCCGTTATCAGGGAGACCAGCAGCTCCAGAGGCAGGATGATCTTCAGTATTATGCTGAACAGAAAGCAGGTGTTGTATGCAAAGCGGCTGCCTATTTTTCCTGCGGCGCAGAGCCTCTTGGGAAGGACTATCCCTATTGTACAGACGATCATTACCGCTGCACACAGTATAATAAAGCTCGCAAGCAGAAGCGCCCAGAGCTCTCCTCCCATAGCATTTGCAAACACCCGTGCGAAAGTGACCTCTGCCGCGGCAGAGACTGACATCGCCAGAAGTATCCTGAGTATCAGCCCCGATGTAATGAGTCTTGACGGCTCACCGAGCAGTTTCCCCAGAACCTTTCCCCGATAACCTTTCTGCGAGAGCTTTTCAGCCTCGCTGTCCTTCATCTCCGCAAGGGAGTTCTCGCAGGCGGTCAGGAAGCACATCATTACTACCAGCACCGCGCATATTATGATCCCGAGCCACGTTCGGCTGACATCGTCCATAAAAGGTCCTCAGCTCCTTACTGATCTTATTGTATCCCTTCCTCAAAACACAGCACGGCTGCATAGCCGTTGAATATGTTGAGGTATGCTTCTATATTGATCTCCCTGCCGCCGGCGATCCTGCCGGCAAGCTGTTCATAATGCCGTATATCGGAAGACTGTTCGTCTCCGGCCACGTACCCGGCAGCAGGTCCTGTGTACACGCTCTCCGGCAGACTGTCAAAGCCGGCGTCGGCAAATACAACAGTGTCTATCCTTTCACCGAGGGAAGATATACGGTCAAGGTCTTCTTCAAAATGAGCTTCGTCGGTAACGAATATGTTGTCTGCTTTGTTCATACATCCGCTGAGACAGGTGATGAGCCATTCGCTTTCCTCAGGCAGAACAACAACACAGTTCTTTTCGCTGAAAAGCTCCTGCGCAACCGCACCCCCGGGGAAGTTCCTGAAATAAAACCAGCTGTCAAAGCGTATGTTCATCACGATCATCAGTACGGCTCCGGTCATAGCCATAATGACCGTCCGGTATCGTTTTATTACCGGCAGCAGCCCGGTCAGCACCCTGAACAGCAAGCCTGCCAGCAGACAGATGCAGGGGTATAGACAGAAAACATACCGCGAAGCATATTCGCCCATATAATAACAGTCGGTGGTCATATTTATAGCCGCTGTGAGCACCGCCGATGCCGCAAAGATAAATACAGGAATGTAATTCGCAGCCGAAAGCCTTCCGGCGAGTTTTCCGAAACGGTCTGCCGTGTTCGCCGCTATGTGCCTGATACGGTCATTCTTTCGGAAAACAAAACAGATCAGAGAGAATACGATCAGGCATCCCGCCAGCACCGCAGCTATGATCCGCAGTACCGTGTGTCCTTCCGAAGAAAAGTTCAGCCCGAACAGATCTCTTGTACTGTAATTTATAAGTATCCGCATCTGCGGAAGAAAGCCGGACACGCTCCCGGATGTGATATTTGAATCGAACATATGCCGAAGCGCCGCAGGGTATGCCGCAAAGAACAGCCCCAGCGTCCCCAGCATCGAAAAGCCGTAGATAAGCATCATCCCGAGCCTCTTCCTGCACAGCATATATATGCACATCCCCGCTGTGAAAACACCTATGAAGATGATGGCGTAGTAATGAGTCATAAATGCCGCAAAGGATACTGTGAGTACGGGGATGATCCGCTTTTTATTGTCAGGATCTGAGTACAGCCGCGTGCAGAAGTAAACGTACATCATTATAAGCATTGTCAGCAGCGAATACTGACGGATGAATATAAACGTGGAAAGCGCCCCGATGCTTCCCCCGTAAAGCAGACATACCGTCAGAGCAGCCTGACCGCTTTTCAGCAGGACCTTCCCCGTCTTGTACAGGAATATCTGCGTGACTGTCAGGAATATGCAGTTTAGGAAAAATCCGAAGCCCCATGAAAAAGTGTCGGGGAAGAAAGAACATACCGTGTGCAGCAGCATATAGTACAGCGGCGGGTGGTGGTCAAGCGTCTGATTGTCATAGACCGAAGCGTAAGAAAAACGCTCCCCCTCCTGCACTGTGATATAGTCGTTAAGAGTTTTGCCGGTCATCCACTCGCGGTAGTTTATATAGTCATCCTCGGAGGCGTGATCTATATGTATCCCCGGCTTCTGATAAACAAAGGGCTGATAGAAACTGTTTGCAAGGCCGTAGCTCCAGATCTCGTCGGAGTGGAAGCTGTCCTTCTTATAAACAAAATTATATGAAGTCCAGATAAGCTCCAGCAGGATAATGACAGCCAGCAGGATATATTTCAGCTTGTTGTTTCCCTTTTCAGGTACGGGAGTTCCCATTTGCTTCTCCTCCGCATCGGCACAGCTCAGACACAGATATTATACCACATCCCCGGCATCAAGTCAACAGCGGGGGGAGCAGCCCTCCTATTGGTCATATCTCACAGAAAGCAATGCAAAAATTTGTAAGAACATACATAGAAAAATCCGGTATATTCTGATATAATAAAGTATATACGACCTGTTGACACACCCTAAAACGGTGCTGCTGAACTGAAAGGATAGTACAATATATGAAAAAATTAACCTATAAAGCCGCAGCGCTGCTCATCGCGGCCGCAGCTGCTCTCTCTGCTTCGGGATGCTACCTCCTGCCGGATGAGGAGGAGGTCCTTGCACCGCCTGTAGTAAAGGCCAGCACGGTAAAATACTCCACCGTCACAGCCCGGAGAAAGACTCTCGAAAAGAAGATAATCGCTTCCGGCACAGTAACTGCTGAGAAGCAGTATATGCTGACATATGAAAAACAGGGCGGAACTATCAGCAAGTTCTATGTCCACGCCGGCGATAAGGTCAAGGCAGGAGATCCTATCTGTGAGCTGGATACTACCGATGTGGATTACCAGATCTCCGAGAAGGAGCTTTACAAGAAGCGTGCCGAGCTCAATGTCACCATAGTAAGACAGGGAGGCGGCTCACAGGCCGAGATCGACCGCGCAGGCGTAGAGGTTGAGCTTATCGAGAATGAACTGGAAAAGCTCTATGCCAAGAAGGAGCAGGCTGTGCTCAAAGCACCTGTTGACGGAACAGTTTCCCAGATCGCAGGCGTAAGAGTCGGGGATACCGTCGGCACAGGACAGAATATAGCCACAGTCATAGATACCACCGGCTTCTATATCGCTGTGAAGCCTACCGATCCCACCCCCTTCGCTATGGATACCAAGCTCACCATAAAGGTCGGCGACAGCGAGTATGACGGCATCGTGTTCATGAACCCCCAGTCTTTGCTGGACTATAAGGAAAAGCATCAGGACGACCACGACAAGGAGGACAATACCGGCATCACCTATGAGGCCGATACCGTCTATGTCCGTTTTGCGGATAATATGCCCACAAACGCCGTCGGACAGCTGGCTGACTGCATCCTTATTAAGGACAAAGTCGAGAACGCTATCGTAATATCCAATAACCTTATCAAAACTCTTGACGGACAGAAAGTAGTCTATGTCCTCAAGGACGATGTCAAGACCGCCGTTCCCGTGGAGATCGGACTCAAGACCGGTTCTCAGGCCGAGATCAAGTCCGGCCTCAGCGAGGGAGACGAGATAATCATCAGATAAAGCTGATACTGGAAGGAAATAATACAAATGCTTACATTGCTGTTCCGCAAGATGCGAAATACCAAGTGGATGGTGCTGTGCCTGCTGATCGGCTTCATTATGGCAAGCGCTATGATGAGCACTATCCCGATATATATGAATGCCTCCCTTCAGCGTATGCTGGTGAAGGATATGGAGGAGTTCCAGCTTGAGAACGACATATACCCCGGCGCATACAATACCACCCATGAAGTTAAGCTGGACATTTCTGCCGATGAGCAGAGGGCGGATATAGACAATACCGCAAAGCTCGTGCAGGAGTCGTATGAGGAGCTGGACTGTCCCGCACTCAATGAGAAGACCTATATCGCTGACGAGCTGCTCTATGTTACCTCCAATTCCCTGGACGACGGCGAATCTCCCCCAAGGCTTGCTCTCGGAGGAATGACCAATATCAAGGACCATATCACCGTGACCAGCGGGCGTATGTTTGAACCGGGTATGAGAAGCGACGGCGTTATAGAAGTCATCGCCACCGAAAAGGCGCTGAAGCTTACAAGGCTCACCGCAGGCTCGGTCTATGAGATCGCCAACTCTTTCGATCCTCAGAAGAAAACAAAGGTCGAGATCGTCGGCGTGTTCTCTGTATCCAATGAGACCGATTCATACTGGGCTGAGGGTATAGACACCGAATATATGAATACCCTGTTCGCCGATTATGATACTGTCTATAAGGATGCCCTCGATACCGGCGCCGTTAATATCAACGTATTCGCCAGACGCTATGCGATGGATTATCAGAAGCTGGATATGAACAACGTGGATGGCATACTTGCCACCTGCGACAAGCAGGCCGAGGCATACAGCAAGGCAAGAGTCAAGTTCAGTATGCCCGTGTCGGAGATACTCCGCGATTACGGCGACCGCGCAGACAGGCTCAGGCTCATACTCTGGCTGGTGCAGATACCTGTGATAATGATGATACTTGTGTATCTGTTTATGGTCTCCCAGCTCAATGTCGAGCAGGAGAAAAACGAGATCGCTGTTTTCAAGAGCAGAGGCGCCAGCAGAGGACAGATCATGGCTATCTATGCCCTTGAATCGATGATACTCGGTGTAGCCACTGCGCTTATAGGCCCCTTTGCGGGTATGGGGCTCTGCCGCATCCTGGGCGCATCCAACGGCTTCCTCGAATTCGTCAACCGCAGATCCCTGCCTATATCTCTTTCGATAGAAGCCTTTATATATGCGCTGGCCGCTGTGGCAGTATTCTTTATCACCACTATGGTACCGATAGTCCCCGCCACAAAGACCACTATCGTCGAGCATAAGCAGTCCAAGGCGAAGAAGCGCAAGTTCCCGCTGTGGGAGAAGCTCTGCCTTGATTTCATACTGGTGGGTGGTTCCGTCGGCTGGCTTATATACTATAACGACCAGCAGAAAAAGCTCATCGACAGCGGTATGTCCGATACCACCGCTGCAATAAATCCGCTGATGTTCATAGCTTCCACCGCCTTTATACTCGGACTGGGACTGTTCTTTATAAGAGTCTATCCCTTTATCATCCGTATCATATCAAGGCTCGGCCGGAGGATATGGTCCCCTGCGGGATATGTCTCGCTCAACAATATCGGGCGCTGTGCCAACGGGCGTGAGCGCTTTCTGATGATATTCCTCATTCTGACAGTTTCCCTCGGCATCTTCTTCGCAAATACTGCAAGAGCCCTCAACAGGAGCGCCGAGGAAAGAGTCTCCTATGCTGTGGGCGCCGATGTCACCCTCAGCGAGAAGTGGGAGAGCAATAAGAAGAGTTCTTCCCCCTCGCCTCAGCAGGGCGGACAGCTGCTGCCGGTACAGCAGACAGAACCGGAGGAAGAGGACACCGATACCAAGGTGGATTATGTCGAGCCTCTGTTCGAGCGCTTTGAAAAGCTCGAAGGCGTCAAGAAAGCCGCCAAGGTCTTCATCAAGGATAAGGTCACTATACAGGCAGATAAGATGAAGGTGACGCCCATAGTCAAGGATACTTCCAAAAAATCCCGTGACGATCTTCTCAAGGACTACCAGTCCTCGGGAAAGACGCGCAATTACACCAACAAGGTCCGGCTGATGACTGTCAACCCCAGCGATTTCTCTCAGGTGTGCTGGTCCACTGACAGACTGCTGCCGACACATATAAACAACTACCTGAATGCTCTTTCCGAGTTCAATTCCGGAGTGATACTTTCCAGCTCCTTCAGGGATAAGTACGGCCTCTCGCTGGGAGATACCGTCAACTGCAGCTGGGGCACCAACGAGAAGTTCGAGGTCACAGTCCTTGCATTCGTGGATTACTGGCCGGCGCTCAATCCCTACGAGCAGGCTGACGACGGCGGGTATCTGGATTTTGCGATAATGGACTATGACTATGTCCGCGTCCTCACTTCTGTTGAGCCCTATCAGGTGTGGCTCTCTATGGAGGAAGGGGCTTCTACCGAGGCGCTGTATAACTCGATCTCAGAAGCGGGCATCAAGCCCACATCGCTCAATGTCCGCAGCCAGAAGATCATTTCCGAAAAGACAGATCCTATGCTCCAGGGGATGAACGGCGCTCTTACGCTGGGCTTCATCATTATTATGATAATGTGCATCATCGGCTTCCTGATCTACTGGATACTTTCGATCAAGTCCCGGACGCTTCAGTTCGGTATTCTCCGTGCTATGGGTATGAGCTACGGCGAGATAATTGCTATGATCGTCTATGAACAGCTGCTCGTTTCGGGGATGTCGATACTTGCCGCGATCTTTGTGGGCGGCGGCGCCAGCGACCTCTTTGTTCCGCTGTTCCAGTCCCTGTACACTGCTGCCGAGCAGGTGCCTGCCTTTGCAGTCATCCCTCTGCGCAGCGACTATATCAAGCTCTATGTGATAATCCTTGCAATGCTGCTGACAGGCTTTGTCGTCCTCGGCAGACTTATTTCCCGCATCAAGATCTCTCAGGCCCTTAAACTTGGAGAAGACTGAGGCGCGGAAAGTAAAACAGATAAACATGGCTGCTGCACTGCGGTTTTCCCGGTGCAGCAGCTTATTTATCTGCACTTTGTTCCCGGTATCAGAAAACAAAAAAACGCGGTATCCGCCAATGACGGATACCGCGTTAAGAGCCCCGTGGGGCATAGCGTTTTATATTACTTCAGCTCAACAGTAGCGCCGGCAGCCTCAAGCTTAGCCTTGAGCTCCTCAGCGTCAGCCTTGGAAACGCCTTCCTTAACAGCCTTGGGAGCACCCTCAACGAGCTCCTTGGACTCCTTAAGGCCAAGACCGGTGATCTCCTTAACAGCCTTGATAACAGCCATCTTAGCATCGCCGAAGGAAGCGAGAACTACGTCGAACTCAGTCTTCTCCTCAGCAGCAGCAGCGCCTGCACCGGCAGCGGGAGCAGCAGCAACAGCAGCTGTTACGCCGAACTCCTCCTGGATAGCGTCAACGAGCTCAGCAAGCTCGAGAACGGACAGTGTCTTGATATCTTCTACGAATTTAAGAATCTTTTCGGAAGCCATGATATTTTTCTCCTTTTCAATATTTTAGTTTGTTGCGGATGCATTCGGCATCCGTTCAGTCAAGCCGCATTTACGCGGCGTGCGCTGTTATCAGGCAGCGCCGTTCTCCTTGTCCACAACAGCCTGCAGGGTAGCAGCAAGCTTCTGGATGGGGCCCTGGAGAGAACCAACGAGCTGTGCGAGCAGGATCTCTCTCGAAGGGATCTTGGACAGTGCCTTGACACCGGCCTCGTCATAAACCTCACCCTCGATGTAACCTGCCTTGAGAAGGAACTTCTCGCCCTTGCAATCCTCGGAGAATTTACCAAGGATCCTTGCGGGTGCAGTCTGGTCGTCGTTGGAGATAGCGATAGCTGTAGTGCCCTCGAGCACGTTTGTGAGACCGTCAAGACCAGCATTCTTCATAGCGAAGCGGAGCATGGTGTTCTTCTCAACGAAATAGTTGACGCCGGCCTCTCTCAGCTCCTTACGAAGCTTGGTGTCCTCCTCAACGGTGATGCCCTTGTAATCAACAAGCACGCCGGAAACGGAGTTCTTGAGCAGCTCGGTAAGAGCAGCTACCTTTTCCTGTTTTGCAAGCAAAACCTTTTCACTCGGCATTTCTGATTTCACCTCATTCATGATTGGATTTGCAGCGCATCAAAAAAGTCCTTCCGTCATAAAGACAAAAGGACAGCAATAAGCAAAATTATATCTTGCTATTCCTTCCTCGGCCGGACTTCCGCAGGGCTTACCGTACTGCCAGCTGTCTTTAGATACGAATGCAAGAAATATTATACCACACAGCGCAGGCGTTGTCAAGGGGTATAACGGCCTGTTTGTAAATTTTCGGTGAACTTATGCCTTCGGCGCTTCCGGAACGGCCACAGGTGCTCCGGTTTCGCTCTCCTCCGGGGGCTCGCCGTGGTAGAGAAGCTTCAGGATTATGGGTGTAGCGACGGAGGATACGATTATCAGCAGGATGACCGATGCGAAGAACTTAGAGTCCATCATCCCCACCGAGAGACCTTTCTGCGAGACTATCAGGGCGACCTCGCCGCGTGTCATCATACCCACGCCCACTTTGGTGCTGTCACGCCAGCTGTATTTCATCAGGCGGGCAGTGATGCCGCAGCCTATGATCTTTGTGAGCAGAGCCACCAGCACGAAGCATACCGAGAAGCCGAGCAGCTCAGCCGTGAAGCCTCCGAACTGTGTCTTGAGTCCGATACTCGCAAAGAACACGGGGCCGAACATCATATAGGAGCTTATATCGATCTTGCGGGCGATATAGTTGGAATCGTGGAGCGAGCAGAGGATCAGCCCCGCCACATATGCGCCGGTGATGTCAGCTATGCCGAAATACTTCTCGGCGGCATAGGCCAGAAACATACACAGCGCCAGGCCGAGGATGGGTATGCGGCGCTGGTGGGGCCAGCGCTTGTCGATGAACTTGAACAAATAATAGCAGGCAAATCCCACAGCAAAGGAGAAGAGTATGAACAGCCCGGTGTGGAGCACCACGTCCATAGGGTGAGATTCAGGGTTCTTGAAGCCGATAACGAAGGTCAGAACGATGATGCCTATAACGTCGTCGATGATAGCGGCGCTGGTTATCAGCGTGCCGATATGTCCCTTGAGACGGCCCAGCTCCTTGAGAGTCTGTACAGTTATGCCGACAGAGGTGGCGGTCATTATGGTGCCGATGAATATGGCAGAGAGGAATTTATCGCTTCCCACGGCACCGAAGCCGTAGAAGGCGCCGTAGAGCAAGGTGCCTCCCCCGAGGGGTACAAGGACGCCTATGCAGGCGATAAGCAGAGCCTTCGGGCCTGTTTTGAGCAGGTCGCGCATATTCGTCTCGATACCGGCGCCGAACATAAGCAGGATAACGCCTATCTCGGCCATCATTGAGAGAAAATCAGACTGTCCCACCCAGCCGAAGACCGAAGGGCCTATGATAAGGCCGGCAAGTATCTCGCCGACTACCTGGGGAGCCTTGAGCTTCTGGGCCAGCAGTCCCATGACCTTAGCGCTCAGGAAAATAATAGCAAGGTCTCTGAAAAAACCTATTTTGTCCAAATCGGAACACTTCTTTCAGTATAGGCAACACCGCACAACCCCTGTGCGTCAGATACGCAGTCAGATTTTTCGTCAGAGTGCATAAATTTGACGCAGGCGGGCTGACGCCCGGCAAGGAAAATTTGTGTGCTATGACGGAAAATATGCAAGCAGATGACGTGC
>JAFXRI010000095.1 GCA_017526445.1 Ruminococcus sp.
CTGTATCTGATAATGCCCGCCGTAAGGGAATTGGAAAACAACTGATCCAACGAGTAATGGAATCGGAGAATCTGGAAAGCATCAAAGCTCAAACAGATGATGATTCGATCGGCTTCTACAGAAAATGCGGCTTTTCAGATGAGAGAATCGTCATTGAATACCCCGACGGGTCAGCGGTTCGATATAACTGCGTTCTGCGTTAATAGACAAATTCTGATTTAGCTTAGTAACAATAAGTACAATGCCCCTGAGCACTTTGAAGGGCTCAGGGGCAAAACTTCTATATGGGTACCCGTCTTATGCTGCCCGTTTTTTTGCTTATTACGATTTGATACTTTTGTACCCCCGGATGCAGAGATATTTGAGTAAGAACTACTTATCATATCAGTTTACCCCAAAAAAACGATGCACAGCCGCTGATCCCCGCAGATGCTGCGGAACTTGCTGACTGTGCATAACAGATCATATCATATCTCTCCGGCACCGCCGATGAGGAATGCGGCGCAGGAGTGCGGAGCAAGGTCTGCGCTGACGGTATCGCTGAGTCCGACAACCTTGCCGGCCCAGAGATCGAGGATGAGCTTGCATCCGCCGATACCCAGAGCAAAGATCGGGATATTAACAGTGACAGGATTCTCACCGATATTGAAAACAGCTGCATATCTTCCGCCCTCGGCGCAATCGGCTGTCCATATGGCCAGCTCGGTGCCGTCGTGCTTGCTTCTGCTGAGCTGAGCTGCATTCCGGGAGAGCTTGTTCATCCCGATGATGCCCTTAGCCGAAAGCAGTGAGAGCGTAGTCTCGTCGCACTTAGAAAGGTCTCCGCCGATCATCAGCGGCGAACGGAATATAGACCAGAGGGTAAGCATAGTCTTCTGCTCATCCACGGTGAACTTGGTATGGCCATCAGGGCCATAGTCCTGAAGGATAGCGCCCACGGGGAGCATATCGGCGTCGGGCCAGCCGCCCTTACCGCAATAGGGCGCCCACTTCTCGCAGCGCTCGAACATATCATAGAGAGAGTTCCAGTTATCCCAGAAGTCGTCAGTGATGCGCCACATATCGGCAGTCTCGCAATAGTATTTTGCCCTGTCGAGCAGTGCGGGACCGGGGGAGATGCTGAACACCATATCGCGGCCGCAGCCTCTGATGCACTCCTTGATAAGATCAAGCTCGCTTTCCTCGTGAGGGAGCTCACGGCAGATGTCGTCGCACTTTATAAAATCGACTCCCCACTCGGCGTAGAGTCTGAAGATGCTCTCATAGTATTCTCTTGCGCCCTCCTTGGCAGGATCGACGCCGTACATATCAGTATTCCAGTGACAGATGCTGTCGGTCTTGGCGATCTGCCTTGCAGTCTTATCCGTTCCGAGAAGAGCTGTGTTCCTGTGAACCGCCTGTCTCGGAATACCACGCATAATATGTATCCCGAATTTCAGACCGAGGGAATGTACATACTCGGCGAGGGGAGCAAAGCCCTTCCCGCCTGCCGACGAAGGAAAGCGGTTCTCTGCCGGGATAAGTCTCGAATACTCGTCCATGCAAAGTTCGGTAAAGGGATGATACTCGTGGTTAACGGCAGTCGGCTCCGACCACTGGATATCCACAACAACATATTCATAGCCAAGATCTTTAAGGTTTTCTGCAATGAACTCAGCGTTCTTTCTGACAGTTTCCTCGCTGACAGCGGCACCCCAGCAGTCCCAGCTGTTCCAGCCCATAGGCGGTACTTTGGTAAGCATAAAAGCATACTCCTCTTATAAAAAAAATCCTACTAAATTATAACACCTTTTGCTGTCCGAGTCAATGTACTTTTAAACGAAAATAGCCCTCCGGAGAGGGCATGCGATTGTAGCAAAATTATAAAAATAGTAAACAGTCTTTAAGCTAATTCACAATTAAGGATCCGGCAGCATATTCTCACCGCGCGGCAGGATGCGTGCTGACTTTTTCCGCACATCCCTGAGTCAGCAAAATAAGACAAGACCTGACATCCGTACAGACAAAAGAAAACAAAAAAAGAAAGCCCTCACTTGGAGAGCTTTCTGTCAGATGCTTACTTTGAAGAATCTTCCTTCTTTTCGTCTGCCTTGGAATTAACTTCTTCCTTGAGAGCGGACTTGTCGCCGGCAAGAAACTTCTTGTACATATCGTTGATCTCCTTGATACCTCTGTCGAATACAGGCTTGTACGTCTCTTTGAGCTGTGTCCAGGTATACTGAACGCCGTCCTCGTCTGCATCCATAACAGAATCGTACATAAGTCTTGCAACTGCCTTCTTGGAATCGTTGGTTGCAGCATCGTTATCAGAGATCTCGGTGTTGATAGCGTTGCACGGGTCGGAGATCATAGTATAGTAATCGGTGTAAAGAAGATTGTATGCGACCTCATACATATCGTCATCCCAGTTGGGGTTGGAGGCGTTGAACTTTTCCCTGTCGATCTGCTTGTACTTATCATCGGTATAAACGATCTTGGCACACTCGTTCCAGGTCTTCATTGCAACGTCCTTCTTGGAGCCTGCTACCCACATATAAGCGTTGATATCGGGAACGATATAGTTCTTGTCCTTGGTGGGGTCGCTGGGCAGCGGAACATTGCCCCAGTTTACGCCGTCCTTGGGAGTATGGTCGGCAGAGGAAGCCCAGGGTCCCATAGCATAGAACAGAACGTTCTTGTTCAGACACTCAGCGCAGTCACCGATCCAGCCCTCATGCATGAAGAGCTGATTCTTATCAAGATCATACAGGAACTGAGCAGCACGTTCAAGATCGGGGTTGTCGATATTGCTGTAATATTCCTGCTTGTCGGCATCGAACTTGATGAGCGTTTCACCGGTAGAATAGAAAATGAACTGCTGGAACCAGCCGTAAACGCCGTATCTTTCCTCGTCGCCTGTTGCGCCTTTGACATACTGAGTCATCAGGTCTTCCCAGGTATTCCAGTTCCATTCGCCGTTCACCCAAAGCTCGTGAGGATCGTCAAGCTGTGCAGCCTCGATAACATCCTTGTCATAAGTCAGAACAGTCGTTGTAACAAGATTGATAGGAGCTACATAATGCTCACCGTTGAGCACGAAAGTATCTGCAAGCTCCTTGACATCCTTCCAAAGGTCAGAATTGAAGTCAACGATCTTGTCAACAGGCTGGAACATACCTCTTGTTACGTTGTAGGGGAAGGTCATATTGCCTTCATACCAGAACATATCGGGAGGGCTGCCTGCGAGGATCTCATCAGCCAGCTTGGTATATTTTTCAAGAGAATTGGTCTTATCGTACTTGATCTTTCCGCCCTTCTTTTCAAAAAGGTCAAGGTCAGTTCTCTTTTCAGGATTTGCTCTTGTGGGGTTGATGTCAAAATAAGAAAGCCAAATAAGCTCCTTCTCCTCATCAGAGATGTCATCCATGCTCTTGATGGTCTCGGTATCGGCTACACTGATATCATCATGCGAAAAATCATACTGATCCACATCGTTGACGCTGCTGTCGGAAGCATCCGATTTGCTTTCAGTGCTTGTGCCTGAGCTGTCCGAACTGCCGCAGCCTGCAACTGAAAACGCAGTAAGAACTGCAAGCAGACCGGCAGCTAATCTTTTGCTTTTCATCATAATAATTTCCTCCAAAAATATAGTTTCTGATGGTCCATATTTTTATCTGAATTCATTATATCACCGTATGTAATCGTTGTCAATAAAAGTTATATTATTGAAACAATTGGGTAATCGATTTCAGCGTTTCCAACAAACTTGCAGGCACTTCTTTGGCAATTTAGACAAAAGCATATTATCCGATAGCAAGAAATGAAAAACGCTCCGGATAATATCACGGAGCGTATTATATCTGTAACATATCATCAGTCGCCGGTGGACTCTCTGAGGATTATCCTGTGCGCAACGGTATAATAACTGTTATCCTTTTGGTCGGAGGAAATATTGTCTATGAGTTTCCTGCACACGAGCTCGCCCATTTTATAGCAGGGCTGCTCCACTGTGGATAGACTGGGGTTTGTGAGCTCACACATCGAGATATTGTCAAATCCCATAACGGAAATGTCCTTCCCTACTGCAAGCCCCATTTCGACAGCCTTTCTTATGGCACACATTGCGAGTGTATCCGACACAGCGAAAACAGCTGTCGGCGGTTCGGGCAGACCAAGAAACCTTTCCATAGCAACAGCACCGTTATCCTGATCGTAAGTGTTTTTATAAACAAGCTCGGGAGGCAGGTCAATGCCGTTATCGGCAAGGGCACGGCGAAATCCATTCTCCCTGCGGCTGGCAGACAAAGCTGTTGACTCGGCCCCGATAAATGCGAGCCTCTTATGTCCTTCCTTTATCAGCGCGATGCCTGCATCATAGCCCGCCTGCTCGTCATCGACTGTAACAGTAAGCACATCCGCACCGGTAACGCCCTCACAGCAAAGAGCGATATCGTAATTCTTTGCGAGGTCATTGAGCGACCTTGCATCATAGCTCGTCCCCATAAGCACAACGCCGTCAACTGTACGGTTGAAAAGCATATTCATATGCCTTGTCTCGACAGCAGTAGTTGCATTGGATGAAGCGGTTATAATATCATATCCTGCTTTCTGGGCATAATTCTGCATACCCACACAGATCTGCATATACAGCGAATGCTCGGCATTCGGCATTATAACAAGGATCACATTGGTCGCGCGTTTTCTGAGGTTACGTCCGAGAAAGTTCGGGGAATACCCGAGCCGTTCGATAGTCTCGTTGACCAGCTTGGCAGAGGCTTCGGAGACATTCGGGCTGCCGTTCAGCACTCTTGAAACGGTTGCAACAGAAACTCCTGCTTCTCTGGCGACATCCTTGATAGTAGCTCTCATTGTCATCGGTCCTTTCAGACAATATCATATTCTGAATATATATCCTATTTTATTATAACACATTTCCGCAAAAAGGCCAATATGCATTAGCAACAAAAATGTAATCGTTTTTTTGGCGTTTTTCGATGATAAAAATCTAACAAGCTATACCGCAGCGTTTCACAATAAAAATTTCTCCGTGTCTGAATAATTCCGCGGATACCTGCTCAAAATATCATCAGCAGACGATACCACGACCGAAAAGGAGAAACGATATGAAAAAGATAAGTCTTGCAAAGATCAGAAGTAAGCTTGGCGGGAAAGGCCTGTACATCACGGCTGCGGTTTGTATGGCGGCTGTGGGAGGAGTGGGCGCTGCGACCTACAACAGTGCCGTCAAGCGCATCAACGAGGGGCTGACCTACACGGCACCCAGCATTACGGAAAGCAAAGCCGGCATTGCGGCAGATGACAAAAAGACAGATGTTCCCATAGACGATAGCTCCCTGACATCATCCCTGCCCGAGAGCAAGTCCGCTGATGAGAGCAGCAGGCCTGATGAGCCTGTTATAACTCAGCCGAACGTTATGCCGGTAAACGGCGAGGTGATCGAGCCTTTCAGCTTCGGTGAACTTGTAAAGAGCAAGACTCTCGGCGTGTGGAAGACTCACGACGGCGTTGACCTTAAAGCGGAGAAAGGGACTCCCGTTAAGGCTATGAACCGCGGTGAAGTCACCAAAGTCTGGGAGGATCCCCTCTGGGGCAGCTGTATGTCCATAGACCACGGAAACGGGATCGTCAGCTACTACTACAGTCTCTCCCCGTCAATGACTGTTGAAGAGGGGGATCAGGTTGAATCCGGACAGATCATCGGAAGCGTGGGCGACACAGCACAGGTAGAAGCAGTGCTTCCCTCACACCTGCATTTTGCGCTTAAACGAAACGGCGAATGGATCGATCCCATAAGCTATATCGATCCCTTCGGGAACAAATAAGCTTTCTCCAACGGAGGAGCGGTTTTGTGACCTTCCGTTCCTCCGTCTCATAATATTTCCTCTATTCTGCGCAGGTACGGACTATCCGTGCCTGCGTTCCCTGTTTATACGCAGTTCATAAATCAGTGTTATCATCATATGAACAAGGCTTTTGCATAATACGGTCCGCTGCGGATCTCTCAAACAAAGGAAGTGTTCATATGTTCAGTATAATGATCGCCGAAGACGATGCCAATACCCGTAAGCTGACAGCCGATGTGCTTGAAGAGAACGGCTACAGTGTTGTCCTCGCCAGAGACGGGCAGGAGGCTCTTGAACTGCTCGACGAAAAGCACGTTGACCTTATCATCGCAGACATAATGATGCCCCGCCTCGACGGATATGAACTAACAAGGCAGCTTCGTTCATCGGGAAACAGCATACCTATAATAATGGTCACTGCTAAAGAGGCTATAGCCGACAAGAAAAAAGGCTTCATAGATGGAACAGACGACTATATGGTCAAGCCCGTGGATGAAGAAGAGCTTCTTCTTCGTATAGCGGCGCTTCTCAGGCGGGCGAAGATAGCCAATGAGCATAAGATAACCGTAGGGAGTACAGAATTCGATTACGACTCGCTGACGGTGAGCGAGCCGTCGGGCAGGAACGTGCTTCCGCTAAAGGAGTTTATGCTGATCTACAAGCTGATGAGCTATCCGGGGAAGATCTTCACCCGCCGTCAGCTGATAGACGAGATCTGGGATCTTACCTCGGAGTCTGACGAGCGCACTGTTGATGTTCACGTCAACCGCCTGCGCGAGCGCTTCAAGGACAACACGGATTTCGAGATCATCACTGTACGCGGTCTGGGATACAAGGGAGTGAAAAAATAATGAAGGACGGAAAACAGGTCACTATGGGTGCCCTGATACGCAACATCTCTATATATGTTTTTATAATAATACTCGCGGCAGGCCTTATAACACTGGGTACTATACTGCTGTTAAGGGTGCTGGGCTACTTCCCTTCCCGGGCCGAGGCTCCCATAATATATATGTCCACCTTCATCGTCTCCAGTGCCGTGATAGGAACGGTCATCTCGCACATCGTGTTCAAGAGAGTGCTGTCACCTCTTGACGAATTCAAGAAAGCTATTTCCGAGATCGAGCGCGGCAATTTCAATGTCAGCGTAAGCCAGGAAAAAGTTCCGGAGATCATCGCTGAACTGTTTGAGAGCTTCAACAAGATGGCCAAGGAGCTTTCCGGCACGGAGATGTTCCGTTCCGACTTCATAAACAGCTTTTCCCACGAGTTCAAGACGCCGATCGTTTCGATAGAGGGCTTTGCAAGAAGACTGAAAAAAGAAAACCTCCCCGAAGAAAAACGGCGTGAGTACATAGACATAATCATCTCGGAATCCAAAAGGCTGACAAATCTTTCAACGAACATACTTATGCTCAACAAGTTTGAAAATCAGGAGTTCATCTCCGACAGATCTACATTCTACATTGATGAGCAGATACGTTCCTGCATACTGCTCCTGGAAAAGCAGTGGACCAAAAAGCAGCTCGATTTTGACATTGAGCTGGAGCCCCTGGAGTATTTCGGGAACCAGGAGATGCTCTCACAGGTATGGCTGAATATAATCGGCAACTCGATAAAGTTCAGCGGCAACAGTACCACAGTGACCATAAGAGCCGGCAGAAAAGACGGACGCATACGCATCAGCATCAGTGACCAGGGCGAGGGTATGGACGAGGACACGCTCCGCCACATCTTTGAGCGATTTTATCAGGGCGACTCCGCCCACGCCTCAGAGGGCAACGGTCTCGGACTGCCCCTGGTCAAAAGGATAGTTGAACTGTGCGGCGGTTCCATAAGAGTAGCCTCACAGAAGGGCAAGGGAACAGAGTTCTCGGTATTCCTGTAAACGCTCTGCCGATTCCGCTGACAAGCCCGATACAGACAAAAATATCGTGATACTGCACAGCATCAGACCTCTGATCTGTGCAATATCACGTTTTTCATTATATCCGCCCTTTTTCAGCTATGTAAAGAGACTGAAAAAGAATTTCGTCAGGCGGAGACCGTCCCGGCCTTCGTGCTCCGTTTTCTGTCGATAAGCCGTATGACCAGCAGCGATATGCATACCGCAATGGCTGCGCCGCAGGTGTCGATGAGGATGTCTCTCAGCTCGGCGCTCCTGCCGGGAGAAAAAGACTGATGGATCTCATCCGAAACAGCATAAAGGCAGGCAGCTCCAACTGCTGCAGTGGATCTGAGGAGCTTCTTTTTCATAAAGCAGAAGGCCTGAAAAGCCAGAGCACCCAGCACAGCATATGCCGAGAAATGAGCACCCTTTCTCACCCAGAACGAAAGATCGGAAATGATCTCATCCTGCCGCTGAGGTGAATAATCTTTGAAATCACTGTTGAAGGTCTCGCAGACTGTCCTTATAATACCGTCACTGCGCTGCGAGGACTGTTCCGAGTTTTCCGACGAGAGAAAGAAGATGAACCCGCACCATAACACTGCCAACAGGGTAAAAATCACGGTCTTTCTGTTCATCTGATACGCTCCTTGGCATAATCAAGCAGTTTTCTCCTGTCGTTTTCAAGCTTGTCGTCCACTACAAGGTCCAGAAGTCTCTGGAGCATAGCCCCGATCTGACGCCCGCTTATGCCCAGCGAGATCATATCCTTGCCGTCAACTGCCAGGTCGGTAAGTTTCAAACAGCAATTCTCGTTATTGATCTCCACGGCAATAAGCGCTAACTGCTCCAGTTCCTGGAGCTTCTGCTCACGCATATAGTCGGACTGCGCCATAGTATCCGCCCTTCTTACCTCCAGATAATCCATAAAGAAGTCGAAGTCGTGCTTGGACATAAAGCGCTTAACGTTTTTACGGGCAACGGGTATCCTGTTATCGTGCTCGATGACAAGGTCTCTTACATATTTTATGGTAGCATTATCGCTGCGGAAACGGTCGAGTATCTCGGTAAGAAGCTCGGCAGAACGGATAGGATGTCCCTTGAAGTGGCCGTTTCCGTTCTCGTCAAAACGGGCCATCTGAGGCTTGCCTATATCGTGGAACAGCATAGTGAGCCTTAATCTTTCGTCCTGACGGACATTCCCGACGCTATGGGCGATATGCGTCCAGACGTCGTAGCAATGGTGTTTGTTGTGCTGCTCCAGTCCGAAGCAGGGAGTGATCTCGGGCATTATTGCCGCAAAGACATCCTTATATTCTATAAGTACGCTGACGGCATTACGTCCGCAAAGCAGCTTTTTGAGTTCGGAGAATATCCTCTCGCCGGATACATACTCCAGCAGATAGCGCTTTTCAAAGATAGCCTGGGATGTCTGTTCGTCAATACTGAAACCGAGTACTGATGCGAACCGCAGTGCTCTCATTATCCTGAGAGCGTCCTCGTCAAAGCGTTTGAAGGGATCGCCCACACAGCGGATGATCTTATGAGATATATCCTCTGTGCCGCCGAACATATCAGTAACTGCGCCGTTCTTGTCGCAGCACATAGCATTTATGGTAAGGTCCCGCCTTGACAGGTCGCCGTCCAGATCCCTGATGAAGCTTACGTTCAGAGGACGGCGATGGGCGGAATACTCCCCTTCTGTACGGTAGGTGGTGATCTCAAGGGGGTTGCGGTCAACTATGACGGTGAGAGTGCCGTGCTTGATGCCGGTCTCGACGGTGCGGTGATCGGCAAAGACCTCTTTCATCTCATCGGGTGTGGCCGAAGTACAGATATCCCAGTCGTCCGGCTCCTTCCCCAGCAGACTGTCTCTGACACAGCCGCCGACGCAATAGGCCTCAAAGCCGGAAGCTTCAAGTATTTCGATCGCTTTTATCACATATTCGGGTACAGAGATCATTCTCAGAGAACCTCCTTGATAAGTTTTGAGGTATATCTTTCGGGCGCGGTCTCAAAGCTTTCCCCCGGAGACAGAGATACTGTCCCACCCCGGAGAGTGAGCAGGTAAGGCCGGCTGCCGTTATTGGTGATAACAGAACTTATATCAAGCTGCGGGAGCCCTTTATAGAAACGAAAAAAAGTCAAAGCTTCAAGGCTGCTGCCCCGTTGAGTGACGGTTATGATACGGCCGGTCTGGTCGCCTGTATCGTTATAGGAAACATATGTCAGCCCGCACTCCGGCTCCGAGCCGAGCACCGGGAAAGGCTCAGCCTTATCGGACGGAGAATAATGGTCACCGGACGGTTCTGTCATATATATCCTTCCGTCTTCGGTCAGCAGAGTAAGGAATATACCATATTCAAAGATCTCCAGGCGTTTCATAGCATACACCCTTTATTTGAGTATCGGGACATTCACCGCGTCGATAAGATGAAGGACCGCGAACAGACCTGTCCATATGGCAACGGCGATATAGGGTTCACCCTTGGCGAGCTTTTTGCGGTTTGCACCTATCAGCACACCTATGGCAAAGACACAGAACAGCAGACCGTGAACACAGAGCTTATCGTTGAAGTCGATCCTGAATTTTCCTGCGTCCTTAAAATAGCTTATAAGGCGGTGTGTTCCTGCAACTCCGAAAAACGCGGGGAGCAGGTTTGCGCCGAGAGCAGCTCTCAGCGGACCGGTCTGGTGGCGGGTGAGAGCTGTGGCTGCGAACATGATACCGCCCATGACCAATGCTCCGCCGACTATCTTTCCACCGGTATAGCCGAAGTAGTAATCGTTTTTGACGAAGATCACCCATATTGCCGTAGGTATCCCCATTACTGCAAATGTGGCGATAAAGTCCTCAAGGATATTCTCCGATACTTCGGCGCCAAAGAAATAGGAAAGGGTGAGAAGCAGCATAGAAACTGTCTCCAGCGAAAACCATATGCCGTTTATCCTGCCGTCACAGGCGGCCAGCAGAAAGCCTATGGTCAATGAAAGGCCCAGCATTATGATAAGGTTTCTGTTTCGTGCGATCATACTTCCTCCTTATCTGACAAGGCGGAGAGCTTGTCGAGCACTTTATGGGCGGCCTCATCCTTGGTCATTATCGGAAGCTCTTCACAACTGCCGGCGGTTATAAGCGTAAGTACATTGGTATCCGTTCCAAAGCCCGCTCCCTCGGTGCGGAGCGAATTTGCTGCGATCATATCACAGCCCTTGGAGACGAGTTTTCGGCGGGAATTTTCCAGAACGTTATCGGTCTCCATAGAGAATCCACAGATCAGCTGGCCTTCCCTTCTGTTCTCGCCGAGAGCTTTGAGTATATCTTTTGTACGCTTCAGCTCTAAGGACATATCGCCGTCTTTCTTCTTGATCTTGCTGTCAGCGGTGACAGCGGGGGTATAATCTGCCACGGCTGCGGCCTTGATTATAATATCCTGATCCCTGCTTATGCTCATTACCGCATTATACATATCCTCAGCCGAGGAAACGGCGATGCAGCTGACAAACGGCGGCAGCGCAGCATCGCAGTGGCCGTGGACGAGAGTGACCTCGGCCCCTCTTCTCATTGCGGCTCTGGCAACGGCGATGCCCATTTTCCCGCTGGAGTGGTTCGTTATGAAACGAACGGGATCTATCGCTTCACGGGTAGCACCTGCGGTCACGAGGACCTTCTTGCCGGCCAGATCTTTTTCAAAGGCGATCTCTTTAAGTATATGCTCCACGAGAAGAGACTCATCCGGGAGCCTGCCGTCGCCGATATCGCCGTTGGCAAGCATTCCCCTGCCGGCGCTGATGATCCCGTAGCCGTAGGATGCCAGCTTCTTTATATTGTCCTCGACTATGGGATTATGGAGCATATTATGGTTCATAGCCGGAGCGATGAGCTTTTTGCAGGGGCAGGCCATAATGGTTGTGGTCAGCATATCGTCGGCGATCCCGCAGGCGATCTTGCCGATGACATTGGCAGATGCGGGCGCCACCAGGACTATATCTGCGGCCTTAGCGAGAGCAACGTGCTCGACGCTGTACTGAAAATTGCGGTCAAATGTATCTATGAGGCACTTATGCGAAGTAAGTGTCTCGAAGGTTATGGGATTAATGAACTCGGCGGCGTTTTCAGTCATCAGGACATGAACATCGGCGCCCAGTTTTACGAGCATCCTGGCGGTATTTGCCATTTTATATGCAGCTATGGAGCCGGTAACGGCAAGCAGGACGGTTTTGCCTTTGAGCATTGTATAATTCCTCCAAAACAAATATTGCAATTCATCGCTTTTTATATTATAACACAGATTTTGAAAAAAAGATATAGCTTTTTGAAAAAAAATATGATATAATAAGCCTTGCGCGGAAAAAAGCCGTGCACGGCGGCATTTCAGGCGCTTTGAGACGTGCCGGGCCGATATCTTTCCGGAGTCGGACCTGACAGAAAGCGTTTCGGGGCAGCAGGATCGCAGCCGATGTATTGTATCCCGTATCAGGGAATAATAACAAAGGAGGTTTTCATTGCTATGAAAACAAAGAGACTCAGGAACCGCCAGCTGGTACTGCTGGGACTTATGACTGCACTTGTGCTGATCTTTTCGCTGACACCCATAGGATCCATACCGATAGGTCCGCTGTCTATCACGCTGAACGTGATACCCGTGGCTATTGCGGCAATATCCCTGGGGCCGGTGGGCGGCCTTATAATGGGCAGCGTGTTCGGTCTGTTCAGCTTTTTGCAGTGTTTTGGCATAGGAGTGCCCAGCGGCATGGGTGCCATACTCGCAGACATCAACCCTTTTCTGGCTTTTGTCCAGAGATTCGTTCCCAGAGCACTGGACGGACTGCTGGTAGGCTTTATATTCAAGGGTATGAGCTCGCTGAAAAATATCAGGAGCTACTATATCATCACCGGTGCAGTAAGCGCATTGTTCGGCTTTGCGCTGTACCTGTCGGGGATGATGCTTATAAATTCCGAGACTGTGGACGGGAAATACAAGATGTCTGAGGCGATGAGCGATTTCATCGGCACACCGAGGCTTTTTGCATACACCTGTATTTTCGTATCACTGGTAAGCTTTGCAGTGGGATACCTTACAGTCCGTTCAAAAAAGCTCTCACAGACTCAGGTGGCCTGTGCTGTTACGGGCTTCTGCACTGCACTGCTCAACACCGTATTCTTCATGAGCGCACTTATAATCCTTTTCGGCAGCACCGACTATGTCAAGGAGCTTATGGCCGGAAGGAACGTGATAATGTTCATAATCGCCTTTGTAGGCATCAACGCACTGTTTGAGATGATAACGACAACGGTCATCACTACGGCGGTGGGCACGGCACTGTTCAAGGCAAAGCTCATCTCCGAGAACAATACTGAGGACGCAAAGACTGAAAAGGAGTGATCCTATGCTGCTTGCTATCGACATCGGAAACACAAACATCGTATTCGGCTGCTTCAAGGACAGCGAGATACTGTTCCGTGAGCGCTGCGCCACATCACAGAGGTCAACGCCGCTGGAATATGCATCTGTGCTGATGTCGGCCTTCGGCCTGCACGGGGTTGATCCTGCGGGAATAACCGGAGCTGTGATCTCATCTGTGGTGCCTTCTGTAACGGCGACGGTAAAGTCGGCGGTGGAGAAGCTTTCGGGCGTTAAGGTCATGGTAGTCGGGCCGGGGATAAAGACGGGGCTGAGCATACTGATAGACAATCCTGCTCAGCTGGGCAGCGATCTTGTGGTCGGTGCTGTGGCAGGCATCAATGAATACAGCGTCCCTCAGATCATAATAGATATGGGTACGGCAACTACCTTCTCGGTCATCGACAGGAACAGGAGCTTTCAGGGCGGCATAATCATGACCGGTATGGCGGTATCCTCCGATGCGCTGACGAACAAGACTTCGCAGCTGCCGAGGATAGCCTTCGAGAAGCCCAAAAAGGTCATAGGAACCAACACGGTGGATTCTATGAAGAGCGGCATAATGTTCGGGACCGCCTCGACTATCGACGGTATGATCGAGCGCATCGAGAACGAACTGGGCGAGAAATGCACAGTCATTGCAACAGGCGGTCTGGCCTCGACGGTGATCCCCCTCTGCAAGCGGGACATCATTCTTGATGACGATCTGCTTCTGAAGGGCCTGCTGCTGATCTACAGCAAGAACTGCAAGGACTGACACAGCGATCCCTGCTAAACCTTTATACATATAATATCATTACCGCCCCGCTGTTCCAGCGGGGCGAAACTGTACAAAACAGGGCTGTTTCACACCCGTAAGATCGCAGTTTGCCGATCAGCAGACAGTTGATAATGCAAAGCCGGCAATGAATGGTCCGCAGAGGCGGAGGTATTCATTGTAAGGCGGTACATTTATTGTCATATATCAACTGTCTGTTATTGATTAGGTATACCGCAATTTTAACGGTGTGAAACAGCCCCGTATCGTTTATAATTCTTACGAAGCAAGAGTATGAGCTCATTCATCGCTGTCTTCACTGCTCTCGTCAAGGAGTGCGGGAACGTCAACGTAGCCGTCCGGCAGAGGAAGACTGCTCGAATCAGCTGCGGAGCTTTCATCTTCCTTTTCGGAGGAGGTGTCGTCCTCAGAGCTGGTGCTGTCGTCTTTTTCAAGGGATGTGTCATCCTCAGAGCTGGTACTGTCTTCTTTTTCAGAGGATGTGTCATCCCTGTCCGGACGCGAATCCTTATTCTTTTCGGAACTTGAGGTCTCATCCTTTGAACTCGTGCTTTCCACCTCGGAGCTGTCGCTGCCGATATCTAAATGGAATACGACAGTAGAAGATCTTTCCCTGGAAGGAACCGGGGCCTTGGAAGTCGTTGTTGAAGAAGCGGAAGTGGAAGCAGTTGAAGCGGCAGTCGTAACAACGGGCGCTTTTGTAGTGGTGGTATTCTCAGCTGCAGGCTCAACATAAGGCTCAGTCTCAGTGACCTCGGAGGTCTCTTCCTCAGAGCTTTCGTCCTCGGTCTTACTGGTCTTCTTTGTCTTTTTGGCAGTAGTCTTTGAAGTTGTAGTCACGGTCTCAGAGACAGTGGTCGTCACGGTAGTAGTTGATGCAGTGGTGACAGTTTCGGAAACAGAAGAAGGATCTGCGGTCTGTTTGGAGACGAGGATCGACTTGGCCTCGCCGTTTGAAAACGGTGAACAGGAGGACAATGCAAGACAAGCTGCTGCAATGATCACAAGTTTTGAACTCATAGTTGACCTCCTTTCACGGCAATCCGGGCACAGCCACGGAACACTGCCTTAATCATATTATCATAAGATATGCTGAATGTCAAGTATACAGTATCACATAATTCTGATCTGTTTTTTGTACTCATTGACGGGAGGGATCCCGCTTCCGGCAGCAAAAAGCAGCGAGCCCCTGCGTTCAAGAAGTGAGACTCTCCTTGCAGCAGGAGAGGACTGCTCCAGCGCTGCGAGAGAGGTATCTATCGGAAGGGTATGTTCACCTGCGGCGAGGATCTCCCTTCCGCGCTCGTTGAATGCGAGGATACGGGAATACGGCAGCGGAACAATATCCTCCTTCCTTACGCCGAGGACGAGATGCAGGGCAAGGCGCCGCAGGCGCGAGAGCGTAAAGCTCTTTGACTTGCAGGCTTCAAAAAAGGCTTCTGTGCTCGCCGGACAGGATGCAGCGGCTTTGAGAAAACGGTTTGCGAGCGCTTCATTTGAGTCAGGCAAAGCAAGGATATCCTCCGCTTCGGCAGAAAGAAGGCGGTAGAGGATAAGGCTGTCAAGTCTTTCCGCTTTGCAGAACACATCAGGGACCTCCGGCAGGAGTCCGGAGACGTTTTCGCCGTTTTGCAGCATAGAACGTATCAACGACGCAGAGGCAAAAGAGCCGGAGATACGGTCGCTGCCGTGGGCGGCGCCCTCACGTTCGACTGCGAAAGGTTCAATATGATGTGCCTGAGCCCTGAGTGCCCGGCAATATTCTACCGCAAGGGTACTGTTGGGATATCTGAAGACCTCGGCAACGGTTTTGCCGTATTCAAGTTCACAGGCTTTACACACAGCGAGGGGGTAGCTGTCGCCGCCTCGGCAGAATTCTTTCAGACTTTCTGAGTCTTTCAGGCTGTCGGCGGCTTCGGATGCACGAACCAAGACGGAAGTGTCGGCGATCTCGCTGCCGAAGACAAGGCGCGAGATAACGCCCTCCCCCAGAGCGTCAAGTGCTCTCACCCCAGCGGAGGCGAAGACCTCGGCATTCGAGCAGGAATAGGGTGCAGGCAGCTCCAGGACCAGGTCGGCGCCATTCCTGACGGCTGTCTCGGCGCGGAAGAACTTGTCACAGAAGGATACTGTCCCCCTTTGGACGGTGCTGCCGCTCATTACAACGGCGATATGGGTGCTGCCGGATGCCCTCGCCCGGTCAAGCAGATACTTGTGGCCGTTATGGAACGGATCAAATTCGGCTATAATACCGCAAGCCTGCATACTGGGCACCTCCTGTCCTGACAAAGCTGCAAAATAATAAAAAATTATAAATAATGTGGATCCGCTCTTGAAATCCGCAGGTGATTCTGTTATAATACTATTGTATATGATTGCGGGCTGAATTGCAAGCCTTTGATCGAATTTTTTTGAGAGGAGATTTTTCTTAAATGAAGATCTTAGTTGTAAATGCAGGTTCATCATCACTCAAGTATCAGCTGTTGGATATGACGGACGAGTCCGTTATCGCAAAGGGCAACTGCGACCGCATAGGGATCGACGGACACGTTTCCGCCAAGACCGGCGATGGCAGGAGCTATGAGGCTGACTGCACTTTCCCGACTCACACAGAGGCTTTCGAGAAGCTCGTTGAGGTACTGACCTCCGGCGAGACAAAGGTCATCGACTCTATGGCAGAGATCGCTGCCGTAGGTCACAGGATAGTACAGGGCGGCGACATTTTCAGCGAGACCTGCCTTGTTACCGACGAAGTTATCGACAAGATCGACGGTCTGTCCGAGCTTGCTCCCGTTCATAACCATCCTCATGCGCTGGCTCTCCGTGCCTGCAAGAAGGTGCTTCCCGAGGGTACACCTATGGCTGTTGTATTTGACACAGCTTTCCATCAGACCATGCCTCCGAAGGCTTATATGTTCGGCCTTCCCTATGACGATTATGAGAACTACCACGTAAGAAAGTACGGTTTCCACGGAACTTCTCACCGTTTCGTATCTGCTGCTCTGGCTGAGGCTATGGGCAAGGACATCAAGGACCTCAAGATCGTTTCCTGCCACCTGGGCAACGGCTCGTCCATCACAGCTGTACAGGGCGGAAAGTCTATCGACACATCTATGGGCTTCACTCCCCTTGACGGTGTAGTAATGGGCACAAGAACAGGTTCAGTCGATCCCTCGGCTGTAACATTTGTTGCCGAGAAGCACGGCTTTTCTCCTAAGGAGATGAGCGACTATATGAACAAGAAGTCCGGCTTCCTGGGAGTATCGGGTATCTCCTCCGATAACAGGAACATTACTGATGCTGCTGCTCACGGCGACAAGAGGGCTCAGCTGGTAACAGATATGCTGGTATATGAGATCAAGAAGTACATCGGCTCCTATGCTGCTGTTATGAACGGTCTTGACGCTGTTCTGTTCACCGGCGGTATCGGCGAGAACGCTTTCGATGTAAGAGCTGCTGTATGCAGAGATATGGACGTGCTGGGCATCAAGATAGATGAGTCTGCCAATGACGGTCTGAGAGGCAAGCTTGCCAAGATCTCGGCTGCCGACTCCAAGGTAGAGGTCTGGGTAGTTCCCACTAACGAGGAGCTGCTCATCGCAAGAGACACTCTGGCACTTATCTCCAAGTAAGCTTTGAAAACAAGTAAAAACAGTTCGGGCGGATGACCTCCGCCCGATTTAGTTTGAGCGGAGCACAAATGCAGCAAACGAAAGGACAGCAATATGAAGGACGAAAAAGAAAGCCTGATCCCGGAAGAGGACGAGGAATACGAACGGTCTTTGGCTGAGCAGGCGAGAGAACGTCAGAAGGCCCTGGAGGAAGCGGAACGCAAGGCAATGGAGGAGCGTGCCGCTTACGAAAAAGAACAGGCTAAAAAGCGTGAAAAGCGTCTTGCACAGGAGCGTCTCGAGCTGATGAAGCTGAAGACCGGCGTTATCACGGAGTCGGAGACGATCAAGGAAGAACACAAGGAAAAGATCGAACTTAAAGGCAAGGCTAAAGCTGCTAACTTCTGGTATCACAACAAGATATGGATACTGTTCGGAGCTTTTCTGATCGCTGTGGTGATATTCATACTCGTGGACGAGCTGACGAGAGTCAAAGCTGACATAAACGTGCTGATGATCGCAAACAACGGTCTGTCCTACAGGCAGCAGGAAATGGAGGATTTCTTCGAGAAATACTGCGATGACCTGAACGGCGACGGTGAGGTAAAGGTCACAGTTATGATAATGCCTCTCAATCCTGACAGCAAGGATTATCAGACACAGCAGGGCTATCAGGCCAAATTCATTGCACAGCTGCAGCTGCCGGACGACATACTGTTCATCACCGACTCCAACACCGAGCCGGATTTCCTGGGAATGTTCAAGGCCGATCTTTCAAAAGACTTTCCGGGCAACAAATACATTGACCAGTACGGACTGTCTCTTAATATGAAGTGTCTGGCGGAGGAGCTGAAGTTCGAGAATATGCCGTATGACGTGCATCTCTCTCTCAGGACGCCGATCGATACTCTCAGCGGTTCGCTGGAGGAGATGCAGGAAAACTCCGACACGGCATTCGTTATGTTCAAGCGCATAGTTGAAGATCTCACCAAGCGCTGCGAGGAGACAAACGATCCCGGACTTACCACGGCACCTGCGGCGAAGCCGGAGAAATCCATGGTCGATGTTCCACTGTAATACAAAACAAAAACGGGGCTTGCAAGCCCCGCTTTTTTTATATCATATTCTTGCTACGCCGGTATCCCTTGCGGCCTGTGCAACTGCGGCGGCTACTGAGGCGGCAACGCTGCGGTCAAGGGCGGACGGGATTATGTACTCGGGAGTGAGCTTGTCATCAGTGACAAAGGCTGCGATCGCCTTTGCGGCGGCGATCTTCATAGCGTCGTTGATCTCGCTGGCTCTCACATCTAGAGCTCCCCTGAATATACCGGGGAAGGCGAGAACGTTATTGATCTGATTCGGGAAGTCGCTCCTGCCGGTGCCGACTACTGCGGCGCCTGCCTCCTTAGCAAGATCGGGCATGATCTCGGGAGTGGGGTTGGCCATTGCGAAGATGATGGGCTTATCGGCCATCGACTTTACCATTTCCGGAGTTACACAGCCGGGAGCGGATACTCCGATAAACACATCTGCGCCCTTGATAACATCGGCGAGGGAGCCCTTGCGCATCTGCTGATTTGTGATCTCGGCCATTTCAGCCTTTTCGGCGTTGAGGCCTTCCCTGCCCTTATAGATAGCGCCCTTTCTGTCGCAAAGGACAACGTCGTTAAGACCCAGGGCGATAAGCAGCTTGATGATAGCGATGCCTGCGGCTCCTGCACCGCTGGTAACGACTCTGATCTCGTCCAGCTTCTTGCCGGTGAGCTTGAGGGCATTTATCATAGCTGCGAGGCAGACAACAGCGGTGCCGTGCTGGTCATCATGGAAGATAGGAATATCGCAGACCTCTTTAAGTCTGCGCTCGATCTCAAAGCAGCGGGGAGCAGAGATGTCCTCCAGGTTTATACCTCCGAAGGAGCCGGAGATAAGCTGGACGGTCTTAACGATCTCATCAACGTCCTTGCTCCTGACACAGAGGGGGACAGCATCCACGTCGCCGAACGACTTGAAGAGGACACACTTGCCCTCCATTACGGGCATACCGGCTTCGGGGCCGATGTCACCAAGTCCGAGGACTGCGGTGCCGTCGGTAATAACTGCCACGAGGTTGGAGCGCCTTGTGAGCTCATAGCTCTTGTTTATATCCTTCTGTATCTCCAGGCAGGGCTGAGCTACGCCGGGAGTATAAGCGAGGGAGAGGTCGTCGCGTGTTTCAAGCTTTACACGGCTGACGACTTCGATCTTGCCGTTCCACTGCTCGTGGAGTTTCAGTGATTCCTTTGCATAATCCATTATGATCTTTCCTTTCATTAATGCGGTCACAGCGACCAGTCTATGGGTTCGAGACCACGGCTTTGCAGAAAGCCGTTAGCCTTCGAGAAGGGGCGGCTGCCGAAAAATCCGTGATATGCCGACAAAGGCGACGGGTGTGCCGACTCGATGATAAAATGCTGAGGGGCCGTTATGAGCTGTTTCTTGGCGCGTGCATTGGAGCCCCAGAGGATGAACACAACAGGCTTCTCACGGTCATTGAGCTTTTTTATGACGGCATCCGTAAGCAATTCCCATCCCTTGCCGCGGTGGGAATTAGGTCTCCCCTCCCGAACGGTCAGCGAGGTATTGAGCAGAAGAACGCCCTGCTTTGCCCAGCCGGTGAGTTCACCGCTGCCGGGTATCGGCAGGCCGAGGTCACTGTTAAGCTCGGCAAAGATATTCTTCAGCGACGGCGGAGGCTCAACACCCTGTCTTACCGAAAAGCAGAGACCGTGGGCCTGTCCGGGGCCGTGATAGGGATCCTGTCCGAGGATGACCGCCTTGACGTCGTCATAGTCGGTATATTTCAGCGCATTGAAGATATCGTACATATCCGGATAGATGTGGAAATGCGAATACTCGTATTTCAGAAATTCCCGCAGCTGCAGATACCAGGGGCTTCTGAACTCGTCAGCCAGAAGGTTATCCCAGCTGTTGCCGATATGTACCATCAGCCTATACCCGTAACAGCGCCCACGACGATGCCGACTACCATAGCAGCGGCGACACCGAGCACAATTATACGCATTGCGAGAGACTTGCCCTTGCTCTGCTGTACGGGAGCTGCCTTAACGGGACTGACCTTTTTCTTTTTCATACTGTGACCTCCGTTCCATAAAAATCGGGGAGCATCGCTCCTTGACCAACACATTATATTGTAGCACACAACCGACAAAAAATCAACAGCGGAAAGAGTTAATTGATAACAGCGCAATAACGATTTGTGCACTTTGACTAAAATAATTGACAAAACGCCGAAAAAAATAAATGCAGTTGAAAAAAAACACAAAATATAGTATAATATTCTTGGATAAGTGTTTATTATTTCAAGGAGATATTATTAGGAGGTGTGGGCTATGGAAAACAGTAATATCTTCCCTGTCGAGTACGCAAGATATATGATTGACGAGAACAAGGGCGGCGTTATAATCGAAGGACTCGAAGGGTTTTCCGAGCTTACCGGCTACACCGATGAAGACATTGCCAAAGGCGAACTGAAGATCTTTGATCTCGTTCCCAAAGATGACAGAGACGATTATGCACGTCATATCGAAAAAATCAAAAGGCATAAGGCCGGCTCTTTTCTCCAGCACCGCTTCGTCAAGAAAAACGGTGATGTGTTACAGGTTCTCTGCTTCGGTGATACCACAGTGACACCGGAAGGACGTACATTTTCTAAGATAACTGTTTGCAACATTACCGAGATGTTCCAGGCTCAGCAAAAGTACAGCCGCAACCTTGAGGAGCTGGAAGCTATCACATTGAACATCCCCGGCGGCGTTGCGATCTATGAGATCATCGGAGACGAGCTCATTATACTCAAAGCAAATGACGAATACTACAGGATGTTCGGCTACAGCAAAGCTGAGGACCACCCAAGCTACGGCGGAAAGACCTTCCGGCGGGCGGAGGTCACGGGCCTGATCGAAGAAGCTTCGGCATTCATCCACAGCGAAAAAATACACGACACGGACGTGCTGTTCACCAAGGCTGACGGTACTCCGCTGTGGGCACACATCAGAACAAAGTTCCTAGGGGAATCTCCCAGCGGGAATTATACTATGTGCGCAGTGTTCATAGACATCACCTCTACCAAGAAGCTGGAGAGGGAGCTCGTCAACCAGCGGGAACGCATCAAGCTCATCGCTGAGAATACCGACGAGATACACTTTGAATACAACGTCAAGACGGACACTATACAGTTTATGAACTGCATATCCCGCTATGTTGACGAGGACAATATCGTATCCGGGTATCTTTCGGAAGAAAAGTTCAAGCTCTACATTCATCCGGATGATCAGGAAATTGTCATGGCGAAGATCAAGGCTGCTACGAACTATGCACAGAGAGGCAGCCTGCAGTTCCGTACAAAGGCCTTTGACGAGGATTACACCTGGTACAGGGCGCCTTATGTGAGCGTTATGGATGACACGGGCAAAGTCTCAAGTGTTTACGGAAGGCTTTACAACATCGAAAACGTTCAGAAGCTGAAAAGCAGGATCGTCAGCGACAAGGAAGAGATCGAAAGACTCTCGACCACTGACCAAGTGACAGGATTGCTGACAAGAAAGGCTTTCAAGGAAAAGGCTTCCAAGATACTGAGGGACAACTACGAGATAGGCAGATGCTATTCGATAGTTTACTCGGATATAAACGACTTCTCGTATGTAAACGACAACTTCGGTTTTGACTCGGGCAATCAGATGCTTTACGAATTCGCTGCCGGCATAACCAAGTCTAAATACTCGCTGGCCGCGTGCAGGATCTATTCAGACTTTTTTGTATGTCTTTCCTGCTCGGATTCAAGGGACGAGCTGCTTGAAGCTATAAAAAAAGTAAACGAGGATTTCAGCAAGGAGCAGAGGCTGAAATATCCCGCATCAGATCTGCACATATCCACCGGCGTATTCTTCCTGAACAATCCTGAGACTGATATAACCATAGCGATAGACAATGCCGATCTTGCGAGAAGAAGCGTAAAAGGCGTCAAGGAGATACCCTGCGGCATATACTCGGAGAGAATGAGAAAGCAGCGTGCTCACGAGCAGCAGATAGCGGCGGAGCTGAAAAACGCCCTTGTGACCGGTCAGATAGAGCTGTTCCTGCAGCCGAAGTTCACCCTCGACACGAGGAAGATAATCGGCGCAGAGGCTTTGAGCCGCTGGAGAAATCCGGACGGGAGCTACAAGCTGCCTTACGAATTCATCTCGGTGCTTGAAAAAGTGGGATATATCGTAGATCTGGATATGTACATATACGAACAGCTTTTGAAGACTATGGCGAGGTGGCAGCGTGAGGGCTACAAGCTCTTCCCTGTTTCGATAAACTTCTCGCGCAACCACGCAAGTCACCGCAACTTTGTTGACAAGCTGACAGCTCTTTCTGATTTCTACAAGATCGATCCGTCGCTCATTGAGATAGAGATCACAGAAAGCTCGTTTATGCAGGACTTCAACGCACTTTACAACGATATGAAAAAGCTGAGGGACAAAGGCTTCAAGATCGACATCGACGACTTCGGCATGGGATATTCGTCGCTGAGCGTACTGCTGAACGCGCCGGTAGATATAGTCAAGGTTGACAAGGTGTTCATTGACAACATCGCATCCAATCCTCAGGCGAGGGATTATGTAAATCAGATATGCTCGCTGATAAACCTGACGAGAAAGTCGATAGTCTTTGAGGGCGTCGAGACTGAGGATCAGGCGCAGATACTCGCCAGCTCCGGCCACAAAATGGCACAAGGCTGGCTGTTTGACAAGGCTATACCGGTAGCCGAGTTTGAAGAAAAATATATGAAAAAGCAGAAGGCATGATATGCCGGGACCAATAAAGGCTGCAGAAAGGGGCGCCGCAGTTGCGGCGCCCCGAATAGTTTTAAAGGGTGTCTCCCGCAGGAGGCACCCTTTTTAAACGGATAATTATTTAAAATCCATATGGTCGAGATCAAGATTTGAAGTATCCAGTCCGTCCATATCTCCGGAGGTAGGTCTCGGAGCATTGCTGTAAGTATCCTGCGGCTGTTGGTACTGGGGCTGACCATAAGGCTGCTGCGGCTGTGCAGGCTGCTGATACTGCGGCTGTGCATACGGCTGCTGCGGCTGTGTCGGCTGCTGATACTGCGGCTGAGCGTAAGGCTGCTGCGGCTGCTGCTGAGGTCTCGTGTAAAGAGGCTGATCAAATATAGCCTCAGCGCCGGTAGCTTTCGGTCTCTGCGGTGAGAGGGGACGGCCGCTGGCGGCTGCCTTTGCACGCTCCTCCTGCTCCTGCTTTACCTCGGCAGCTCTGTTGACGCCGCCGCAGAGAGTAGGAACGTTATACTCGAACAGGCCGTAGAGGGTAGCCATAAAGTCCTGATCGACTCTCATAAACTCCACAATGTTGGTAGTTCTGCGCTGGTTCTTCCTGGGGTTGGTGAGCACGGAATAAACCACGGTGATATAGATCTCGTCGAAGTATCTGCTTCGGCAGTAGGTGACTTTATAGAATTTCTCAGGCACTCTGTCGATGACCTTGACCGGCTGGAGGTTCAGCAGGTAGTTGGGATTGCGTAAGATCTCGCTCTTGACCATACCCATACCGCTGCTCTGCCCGGGATAGGGATCGTAGAAGCTGAAGTTGGGCATAGGCTTATCCTCAACTGCCCAGTCGTCCTCGGCCTCGATAAAGGGATATTTGGACTTGCGGCGGACAAGGAGTATTGCAGGGATAGTGAGCATTGCAAGCTCACCTGCCCAGACGAGCCAGAGAAGAATGCCGCTGACGGGCTTCTTATCAGTAAGGCTGTCACCAAAGCTGTAACGGTGGCTGGTGATAGTCCAGCGGCCCTGCTCGTTGATGTCCTTGATGTCCGAAAAGAGCTCGCCCGGATGAGAAACGAGCCACATAGTATCACGCACCTGATTCTCGCGGTGCTCATACATATACTCATAGAAAGACATATTGCTGGATTTGAGTGTCTGGCAGTTAGTAAGTATCTCATCGACTGTGGAACCGAGAATGCTCTCATAGATCTCGCCGACGTTGCTGCCGAAGACCTTCATAAGGGTGGACATACCCTCTATACCGCCGAAATAATCCTCCAGGCTGTAACTCTTCATCATCTCTATATTGAGAAGTACCTGCTGAGCTTCTTCCTTTGTGTTGGGCATATTCTCAGCACCGCCGAAAATATCGGAGACGGATATCTTTTTCATCTCGTCATATACATATTTGTCATAGTCCTTCGCCACATAGATAGCCCACTTGCCGTAGTTGACAAGGATAAGTGCTATAACAGTAAATATCGTTACCATTGCGGGTGATCTGAGCTTATAGAGTTTTACAAACAGGGTACCGATACCGCCGATAGCTAAGCTGACACCTGCTGCAAGCAATACATTCAGGTAGATCAGAGGTATGGCCGACTTGATAACAAGATACAGCCACGACAGACCAAGCCCGACTGCAAGCATCGACAACGGCATCAGGATGATACCAACTATCGAACCTTTGTTTGAGGGCTTATAGATTTGACCGTTCATTTTTCATATCCCACCAATGTTAAAAAAATTTATAGATTCATTTTAGCATATTTTTTAAACAAATGCAATAGTATTTCAAAAAAAGTTGGGAATAATCTTGAACTTATCGTACAATTATCAAAGTAAGGACCATTTTCTTGGGAAGAAATTAAAAAAACACTTGAAAAATACAGTCAGGTGTGGTATAATATCAAGGTATAAATACAGCAAATATCTGAAAAGGGAGTGGCTTTTAATGATAAAGGTAAACAACCATATCGGAACTATCGGAGTTTCCGCAAGATATCTGCGTTCGCTGATCTCTCAGACCGCGGAAAGCTGTTTCGGCGTTGCCGGGATGAACTCATACGGTGCTGTTCAGAGCATGAACAACATGGTAAGGCGCAGCCGTGCTGAAAACAACGGCGTTCTGATAAGACAGATCGATAACAAGCTGAGCCTTGATCTGCATATTACGGTCACCTATGGCGTGAACGTCGGTGCAATAACCGAAAGCATCGCTCACAAGGTGAGCTATGTGCTCACAGAGCGCGCAGGCATAGAGGTCGAGTCCGTCAACGTATTTATCGACGGGCTGGTAGACTGATAGTATAGGAGGAAAATTACTGTGATAAAAGGCAGTGTGCTTCGTGACGCTATCATAAGCGGTGCGTACAGCATTTCAAATGAGAAAAAGTCCGTTGACGAGCTCAACGTATTCCCTGTGCCCGACGGCGACACGGGAACTAATATGTCTATGACTATCGGCAATGCTGTTGCCGAACTTAAAAACCTTCCCGACGATGTGGACGCAGGCGTTGTTGCCAAGACGGCGGCTTCTGCTCTGCTCAGGGGCGCAAGGGGCAACTCGGGCGTTATCCTCTCGCTGATATTCAGGGGCTTCTCAAAGGCTCTGAAGGGACAGACTAAGGTCACAGACTCGAACCTGGTAGCTGCTCTGGAAACAGGTGTTGAGGGTGCTTACAAGTCTGTTATGAAGCCCACCGAGGGTACTATCCTCACCGTGGCGAGGGAAGCAGCTGAGAAAGCAAGAGACATAAGCCGTTCCACTAACGATCCCATTGTCATCTGGGAAGAAGTATGCCGTCAGGCAGAGCTCACGCTGGCTGAGACTCCCAAGCTTCTCCCCGCTCTTGCAAAGGCAGGCGTTGTTGACGCAGGCGGCAAGGGACTTCTGATAATCTTCTGCGCTATGAGAGATGTATTCAAGGGCGGCAAGATCGTAAAGCAGGCGGCAGCCGAGCAGAAGAAGGTCACGATCGAGACATTCTCGGATGTTGTGGGCAAGTACGATCAGGAGATACACTTCACCTACTGCACCGAAATGATAATAACAAAGAAGAAGAATGCCGACGACTCGTCGAAGCTGCGTGCTTATCTTGAGACTATCGGCGACTGTGTCGTAGTTGTGGACGATGAGGACATCATCAAGCTCCATGTACATACAAACGATCCCGGACTGGTGATACAGAAGGCATTGAAGTTCGGATCGATCAATCTTCCCAAGATCGAGAATATGAAGATGCAGCACAAGGCCCGCAAGAAGGAGTCGGAGCAGAAATTCGTTCCTGCAAAGCCGGAGAAGAAATACGGCTTTGTGGCAGTTGCAGCAGGAAGCGGCATCGAGTCGATGTTCAAGGATATCGGTGTTGACTGCATCGTCAAGGGCGGACAGACTATGAACCCCTCGACTCAGGATATTCTGGCAGCGATAATGTCAACTCCTGCAGAGATAGTATTCGTTCTGCCGAACAACAAGAACATAATCATGGCTGCCGAGCAGGCTGTAAAGCTGGCTGACAGAAAAGTATGCGTGCTCCAGACCAGGACCATCCCTCAGGGAATGAGTGCTATGCTGGCATTTGATCCGGATGCCGACTTCAATCAGAACCGCATCGCAATGACCAAGGCTTTAGAGGGTGTATCTACCGGAATGGTGACCTTTGCAGCCAGGGATTCCGACTATGAGGGACACGCCATCAGCAAGGGCGAGATACTCTGCCTTGACAACGGCAAGCTGAGCTTCGTTGAAAAGGACATAGCCAAGGGCGCATACAAGCTGACCAAGAAGCTTGTCAAGGGTGAATGCTCTTACATCACTGTCCTTTACGGTTCGGATGTATCGGATGAGGCTGCTGAGGCACTCTGTGCGCAGATCAGCAACAAGTATCCCAACCTTGAAGTGAACCTTATCAACGGCGGACAGCCGGTGTACTACTACATCATTTCGGTGGAGTGATCTCAGCCGAAACAAAGGCTGCTATGCAGCGACAGCTTATAACATTAAACGGTACCGTTCCAAAATGGAAAGATACCGTTTTATATTTGATGCTATTTGCGGACAGCCGGCATTATAGAGCATTGCTGTTCAGCGGGACAGAAAACCCCAGAGGGCACAGATGATACCGCCGACAAGGAGTCCGAGTCCCGAAAGCCGGAGCTCCTTTTTCTTCCTGAGCAGGAAATAAACGCCGGACAGAGCGATCAGGCCGCCTGCTATCATCATAGCTTCATATGACATTTTCAGTCCTCCTGTCTGCTGCGGAGCTTATCCTTTATGCCCTGCATTATTACATCCTTGGCCCAGACAGCCAGTTCCTTATCCGCTGCGGGAGTATCTCCCAAGGGATATTCAAGTCCCAGACGCTCATATTTTGCCTTTCCCATAGTATGGTAAGGCAGAACATCGAGAGCTTTGAGGTTAGTGAGCCCTGCCAGGAACTCACCCAGCCTGTGGAGGTCCTCCTCACCGTCGGTCAGGCCGGGAACGACAACGTGGCGCACCCATAGCTCGCGGGCATTGTCCTTCAGAAACTTTGCAAAGGCAAGTATATTTCGGTTGGAATGTCCGGTGAGCTTTTTATGGACAGCATCGTCGATATGTTTTATATCCAGCATAAAGATGTCAGTGACCTCGCACAGCTTTTTATACTCTTCTATCTTCCCGGCATTGTCGGGATCAAAGCATATCCCGGAGGTATCAAGGCAGGTGTGTATATCCCGTTCCTTGGCGGCCTCAAACAGCTCGGTGACGAAACCGATCTGCATAAGAGGCTCCCCTCCCGTGACAGTTATCCCTCCGCTGTGGTAGAACTGGCGGCAGGAATAGAACTGCTCAAGCACCTCGAAGACAGAACACTCGGTGCCCTTGCCTGTCTCCCAGGTATCGGGGTTATGGCAATAGAGGCAGCGCATAGGACATCCCTGCATAAAAACAACGAACCTGACTCCCGGACCGTCAACGGTCCCGAAGCTTTCGGTAGAATGGATATATCCCTTCACTGCACGCACCTCCTCATAATGATCTTATAATCATTATAACACATCACTGCAAACAAATCAACAGCAGATCGAAAATTTGTGCAAAACAGTCAAAATGTTAAAAGTGATCCGGCTCAGTGCTCCAGCCCGAAACGCTTGGGCATCAGATCGTCGAGGGTGTACTCGGCGTCGGAAAGAATTATGCGGAAGCTCCCCTCACAGAATTCGCTCATCACCTGAAGGCAGGCGCCGCAGGGAAAGCAGGGAGCGGTAAAGTTTCCGCCGGTGCCGCCGGCTATGGCTATGGCGCTGAAGGAGGTATGCCCCTCAGAGACAGCCTTGGATACGGCAGTACGCTCGGCACAGAGAGTGAGCGAGTAGGAGGCGTTCTCCACATTGCACCCGGTAAAGACCTTACCGTCTGCGGTAAGCAGAGCGGCACCCACCGAGAAGCCGGAGTATCTGCTGTATGCATTACCGGCAGCCTCGCAGGCCATTGCAAACAGCTCTGAGCTTGAAGGTGCATTATTCACGGTATCATCCTCCCTTATCATCTGTTATTGACGTCCTCGGGGAACATATCGTGGTGTGTGAGCCTGTCCCAGGCTACGGCTTCCCATTTGGTGCCGGGCTTGCCATAGTTGCAGTAGGGATCTATCGATATGCCGCCCCTCGGCAGGAACTTGCCCCAGACCTCGATATACCGCGGATCCATAAGAGCGATAAGATCATTCATTATTATATTGACGCAGTCCTCGTGGAAATCGCCGTGGTTGCGGAAGCTGAACAGATAGAGCTTCAGGGATTTGCTCTCGACCATTTTTATATCGGGAACATATGAAATATACACCGTAGCAAAATCCGGCTGCCCGGTTATAGGACAGAGGGATGTGAACTCGGGACAGTTGAATTTGACAAAATAATCCCTGTCAGGGTGCTTGTTGGGGAAGGTCTCCAGCACATCCGGGGAATACTCAAAGCCGTATTTTGTACCCTGACTGCCAAGAAGAGTAATGCTCCCCTTTTCGTTTTCTGTCCTTCCTGTCATAATGATCCTCCTTATCTCAGAAGCGGGTCGGCAAGACCGTTCTTTTTGAATGCTTCAGCTCTGTCACGGCAGGTGCCGCAGGTGCCGCAGGGCTTGTCACCGCCCTCATAGCAGCTCCAGGTAAGCTCAAAGGGGACGCCCAGCTCGCTGCCAAGCTTTACAACATCAGCCTTGGTGAGCCCGACAAAAGGAGCCTTGATGCTCAGCTGCCCGCCGCTTCCTGTGAAGACTGCTTCATTCATAGCATTGTTGAACCTGTCAGAGCAGTCGGGATAGGCATTGCCGGCTGCATCGTCGGAATGGGCGCCGTAATAGATAAGGCTGCAGCCGTTTGAAAGGGCGATGCTGGCTGCCGAGGCGATAAAAAGGCCGTTGCGGAAAGGCACATAGGTCGATACAGGTTTGCCGTCGGTCTTTGAGAGCTGGTCAGCGTATGACTCCATGGGGACATTCTCTTCTGAGCCTTTGAGAAGCGAACAGTCTGAGCCAGCAAATATAGCAGCAAGGTCAAGAGTCTGCCGTCTGACGCCGTAATACTCTGCCACGTTCCGGGCAGCTTCAAGCTCCTTATCATGCTTTTGTCCGTAATATATCGAAAGGGCAAGGACGTTTTCTCTGCCGTGTTCCTTTACTGCATAAGCAAGGCAGGTGGAACTGTCAAGTCCGCCGCTGAAAAGTACAAGTGCTTTCATATTATGATCTCCTGATGATATGATACAGCCGTAAGGCTGTCAGACGAGCAGGTCTTTAAGTGCCTGATCTTCCTTGAATCTGCCAAGATAGGTCCTGGTCTCGGTGCGGGATGATGCGTTCTTTATGCCACGGGCAGTCATACAGCTGTGAGAGCCTCTTATCAGCACGCCCACGTCGGGGGTGCCGGCGGCTTCGGAGATTATCTCTGCTATATCTCTGCCGAGACGCTCCTGCAGCTGGAGGCGCTTGGCGGCCATATCACAGATGCGGGCGATCTTGCTGAGCCCCAGCACCTGGCCGCGGGGAATGTATGCCACATTGACAGTCATATCATACATCAGGGCCAGATGATGCTCGCAATAGCTGAAAACAGTTATATCCTTCATCACTATGGCTTCATCGGCATCTATGTCCTCAGAGGCAAAGGTCTTGCCGAACATACAGGCTATCTCATGATTTGAGTAAGCGGTGCCCTCCAGCATCTCTTCCAGCATCTCAGCCACTCTTGCGGGAGTCTCGACAAGGCCCTCGCGGTCGGGATCCTCGCCGATGGCTTCAAGTAATCCTCTTATATGGTATTCGATCTTTTTGGTATCCATTTTCATACTCCTCTTTTATCCGGCGACCATATGAGCTTATGCAGCTGCAGCTGCAGTCTGGCTCTGCCAAGACGGTTTTTCTTCATAAACTCTACCATATCGGCAGGCTCGATACTGCCAAACACGGGACTCAGGAAAACAGCGCACACCGGTTTGTATTTACTGATGATCTGTGCTGCACGGTCGAGATCCTCCTGCGTGGCACATACGAATTTCAATGTATCCTTCTCTCTGAGCAGGGGGAAGTTTTCAAGGCACATCCTGTCCTCCATACCGCTTGCGGGAAGCTTGTAATCCATTGTGATACAGGGTGATGAGCTGCACTTCTCCAGAAACGGTGCAAGGGGAACGGCGCCGTTGGTCTCGATCTCGGTCATCAGTCCGAGGGAGTCAAGCCCGTCACAGAGTTCCGGGAGCCCCTCCTGCAAAAGCGGTTCGCCGCCTGTAAGGGTGACGTGACAGATCCCGTGATCTTCCTTCGCACGCTTTGCTGTATCAAGGAGATGCTGCGTACTGCACAGGGTATGCGGTGCATCCTTGGCGTTAGCCCACATAGTATCACACCAGCTGCATCTGAGATTGCAGCCTGTAAATCTGAGAAACAGTGCAAGCTTGCCTGCGAACTGTCCCTCGCCGTTTATGCTGACAAAACTTTCAGCGAGACTGAATGTGCTCATTTCTCCACCTCGTAAACAGCGCAGTTATCAGGCGTCTCAAAGACCTCCACTGTGCATACGTTAAGGCCGGAGCTTTTCAGACGGTCAAAAAAGTACCTGGCGAAATTCTCGGCAGTGGGTCTGAAAGGCACCTCGGTAAGCGCAAAGCCTTCACTGTCAAGGGCCTCCCGCGTTGCTTGTCTGAGGCTCCCGCTCTCGTAGATCAGTGTATGGTCAAGCTCATCGGCAAGGGTCCTGACTGCGGCTTTGAGGTCGGCAAAGTCGATGAGCATACCGCGCTTCTCGCCGGAAGAGATAAGCTCCTCCCCGGAAACGGTCACTCTGACAGTCCAGCGGTGGCCGTGGATGTTGGCGCATTTGCCTTTATAACCTGCAAGAAAATGGGCGCTGTC
>JAFXRI010000096.1 GCA_017526445.1 Ruminococcus sp.
CAGTCAGATTTTTCGTCAGAGTGCATAAATTTGACGCAGGCGGGCTGACGCCCGGCAAGGAAAATTTGTGTGCTATGACGGGAAATATGCAAGCAGATGACGTGCAGAGGCGCAAGCCGCGGGTTGTGCGGTGTTGCCTTATATAAAAAGATCTCCCCGCTCTGTCCTGAGCCGGGAGATCTGTCAGTTCTGTCAAAGTATGTTTTCCAGGAATGCCGCTGTCTTGGCATCGTAGCGGAGGTCCTGAGCCTCCATATCCTCCTCCAGCTGCCAGAGCTTGGAGGCCGCGAATACAGACGATACAAAGAACTGCTGGCTGTTCAGATAGCCCAGAGGCACTACTGCGGGAGGTACTCCCGTCTCCTGGCTGATCTTCTTTACCCTTGCAAGACGCGCCAGGTTCGCCGTCGAGGTGAACTGCCCGTCTACCGGTATGGTGGCATCGCCCTTGGCAAACCTCGCAAAGAAGCCCTTGGCCTGGGGAGAGAATGCCATTACCGGCATATCATGCTTGCGGTACCAGTTGTACTCCCACATATTCATACATACCAGCGTAGGATCCCCGAAGGTGTCCGTGGAGGAGTGCGCAAGGCTGTAGTTTATCTGACTCACCGAGAATGGCTCGGCACCGTGCTGCAGCGCCCACTTGTTGGCTGCCTCGATGCGGGATGTGGTCCAGTTGGATGCACCGATGAACCTTACCTTTCCGCTCTGCACAAAATCGTTGAGTATGGGCATTATCTCGCTCACCGGGATCTGCTCGTCATCCCGGTGCAGGAAGTATATGTCGATGTAATCTGTCTGAAGACATTCCAGGCTCTTCTCCAGATCTCCCGTCAAAGACTCCCTGTCAAGCCTCGATACCGTCATATCGCTGATGTCGGGATGACCGCCCTTCGTGGCGATTATGATCCTGGAGCGGTTGCCCCTCGCCTTCATCCACCTGCCTATCACCGACTCGCTGGCATCTCTGCCGTTCTCCAGCCACTCGCAGTAAACTCTCGCAGTGTCAACACAGGTCCCTCCCAGCTCAACATACTTGTCAAGCAGCGAGAAATAGAACTCGTCATTGTCCTGTGTCTCAAAATTCGCTGTGCCGAGAGTAAGACATGGCAGCTCCAGCGCATGGCGCTTGTTTTTCAGAGTATATTTGAACAATCTTATCACCCCATACATTCTCGTCCCGCCGCTGCAAAAAGCAGCAGCAGCGCATTATACATATAAAACATCATATTAATTTTAACACAATTCTATTCCCGATTTCAAGGGGTTTCGTGAAATTTTTATATATTTTTAAAAAAGTGCTTGACAAGGACTGCAACTTGATATATAATGATTAAAGCAGCGTAAAGTCTGCAAACTTTACAGCTGTACAAAAAAACAGACACAATGGAGGGACAGGCTTGAACAAAAACCTTGCAACGAGCGATCTGCTCGACATCTACGGACAGCTTCTTACCGAAAAGCAGCGCGATATGCTGGAGCTTTACTATAACGACGACCTCTCCCTCTCGGAGATAGCCGAGCACTACGAGATCTCACGCCAGGGCGTGCACGACTCGATCAAGCGCGGCGAGGAGACTCTGGAGGAGTACGAGAAGATCCTCGGTCTGAAAGCACAGCAGGAAAACTACAAGCAGGAGCTTATGCATTACAAGGAACTGGCTCTTGCCGTGTTTGAGGAGTGCAAGAAGGTCTCCTTCGGACGCAACATCGCCGAAAAGACCATCACTCTGCTGGAGACTCTCGATGAGAAGCTCGAGGCTTTCGACAACTCCAAATTCTTAGAATAAGTTTCAAAGAGGTGCAAAATGGCATTTGAAGGACTTTCCGAAAAGCTGGGTTCAGTCTTCAAAAAACTGAAATCCCGCGGCAAGCTTTCCGAAAGCGACGTCAAGGAGGCAATGCGAGAAGTCAAGATGGCTCTCCTCGAGGCCGACGTCAGCTATAAGGTAGTTAAGGAATTTATCGCAAACGTGACCGAGCGTGCAGTCGGTGAGGAGGTTCTCAAGAGCCTTACCCCCGGCCAGCAGGTCATAAAGATAGTTAATGACGAGCTCATCAAGCTCATGGGTGAAGCCAATTCCAAGATCAACTTCCCCAACAAGCCCCCCTGCATCATTATGATGTGCGGACTCCAGGGTTCAGGTAAGACCACCCATGCCGCCAAGCTCGCCAAGCATTTCAAGTCCCAGGGCAAGCGCCCGCTGCTGGTCGCCTGCGACGTTTACAGACCTGCCGCTATCGAGCAGCTGAAAGTCGTCGGTGCCAAGGCCGATGTCTCGGTGTTTGAGATGGGACAGATCGATCCGAGAAAGATCGTCAGGGAAGGCATCAAGCACGCAAAAGACTACGGCAATGACCTTGTGATACTCGATACCGCAGGACGTCTCCATATTGACGAAGCGCTTATGAACGAGCTCAAGGATATAAAGAAGATAGCCGAACCCAATGAGATCATGCTGGTCGTTGACGCCATGATCGGTCAGGATGCCGTTAAGGTGGCATCCAGCTTCGACGAGGCTCTCGGCATCGACAGCGTTATCCTCACCAAACTCGATTCGGATACAAGAGGCGGTGCGGCTCTGTCCGTGCTTTCTGTAACGGGTAAGCCCATCAAGTTCGTCGGAATGGGCGAAAAGCTTGACGAGTTCGAGCCCTTCCACCCCGAGAGAATGGCTTCGCGTATCCTCGGTATGGGCGATATGCTCACGCTTATAGAAAAGGCTCAGCAGACAGTGGATGAGAAGGAAGCCGAGAAGCTGGCCAAGAAGGTCAAGGAAAAAGGCTTCGACCTGAACGACCTGTTGGATCAGATGAAGTCGATCCATAAAATGGGATCTATGCGCTCAATAATGAGACTGATACCCGGCGCCTCAAAGATAACCGATGAACAGCTCGAGGCCGGCGAGATACAGCTCAAGAAGACCGAGGCCATAATCAACTCTATGACCAAGCAGGAGCGCGAGAAGCCTCAGATCATCGATCCCAAGCGCAAGAGAAGGATCGCTGCCGGCAGCGGCACCCAGGTATCCGATATCAACAACCTGCTCAAACAGTTTGAACAGATGCAGCAGATGATGAAGAAGTTCGGAGTCGGCGGAAGTCTCCACGGCAAGAAATCCAGACGCAACCGCGCCGCCCTGCTGAAAGGCCTCGGCGGAAAAATGCCCCCGGAATAACAGCTATCAACGGCGAAAGCCTTGATCATACACAACTTCAGAACAAGTGAGGTGAATGTAAAATGGCAGTAAAGATCAGACTCAGAAGAATGGGCGCTAAGAAGGCTCCTTTCTACAGAGTAGTTGTTGCTGACTCGAGGTATCCGAGAGACGGCCGCTTCATCGAGGAGATCGGTTACTACGATCCCACCAAGGATCCCGTAGTTCTCAAGATCGACGACGAGAAGGTAAAGAGCTGGATCGCTAAGGGCGCACAGCCTACCGATACTGTAAAGGCTCTTTTAAAGAAGAACGGCACCCTCTGATGCGCGTCCTTCATCGGCAGAACACCTATCCCACCACCGTTCTGCCGATAAAACAGGTGGGGCTCTGCCCTGCCGGTTTCCGTGGGAAAACTAAGGAGGTCATCATATGGAACAGCTTCTGAAAACAATCGTCACCGAGCTCGTCGAGGATCCGTCTGCCGTAGAGGTAACGGTCGATGAGCCCAATGAAGAAGGCGAGGTCGTTTATCATCTGCACGTCGCTCCCGAGGATATGGGAAGAGTCATCGGCAAACAGGGACGTATCGCAAAGGCGATACGCACCGTTATGAGAGCCGGCTGCTCCCGCATCGGTCAGAAGATCAGAGTAGAGATAGACTAAGATACTATGAGCTCGCTTCGGCGAGCTTTTTTATTTCAGGTGAGAGGAGGTTTCCTGATGGACTGTATCATAAGGGAACTGAAAAGAAAAGAATATCCCCTGCTTGACGATCTGCTGTATGAGGCGATCTTCATTCCCGAGGGAACTGCCCCGCCGCCGAGAGACATCATCCTCCGGCCCGAACTGCAGGTCTATGTCGAAGACTTCGGCTCCCGCAGAGGGGATCTTGCCCTCGCTGCCGAAGTGAACGGCCGCATCGCCGGTGGTGTGTGGACGAGGATAATGAACGACTACGGCCACATCGACGACGAGACGCCGTCCTTTGCCATATCGCTCTTTAGGGAATACCGCAGCCGCGGCATAGGTACGGAGCTTATGAGAGAGATGCTCCGGCGGCTGTCCGGGGAGGGTTTCCGGCAGGCCTCCCTTGCTGTGCAGAAGGATAACTATGCCGTAAGGATGTACCGCCGCGTCGGCTTTGAGACCGTCGGCGAAAACGACGAGGAGTATATTATGCTGTGCCGGCTCGATAAAAATGGAAGACGCAAAAATGTAATCGGAATGTAATTGATTTTTTTACATAATTATTGTATAATTATTAACAGCGAAATATATCAGAACGGAGGGCTGACTATGTCAAGGATAAATGTTGTCGCGATCGAAAGACAGTACTGCAGCGGAGGAAGCGAGATCGGCCGCAAAGCCGCCGAGATGCTGGGTGTTCCCTGCTATGACCGCGAGATCGTCGAAATGGCCGCGGAAAGGATGAACCTGTCCGTCGATGAGATACGGAAATTTGAGGAATCGGTCATCAACCCCTTCAAGGCGCCCATACACCTGCGCCGTGAAAGACAGCTGGATACCTTTGAAAAGGTGTTCGCCGCCGAGACCGAGATCATCACAGATATCGCCCGCCAGGGGCGCTGCATCATCGTCGGCAGATGCGCCGGCTATATTCTCAAAAGTGTTACCCGCACACTGAAGGTGTATATCTGCGCCACTGCGGAGAGCCGTACAGCCAGAGCAGTCGATGAGCATAACATCGCCTTCGAGGACGTTGACAATATCCTGAAGCGCTACGACAAGAAGCGGGGAGATTACTTCAACGTCAATACCAGACAGAACTGGTCCTCGATGCTGACATATGACATCTGCCTCAACAGCACCGTACTCGGCACCGACGGCTGCGCAAGAACGATCTGCGATATAGTAAGAGCCTCCGAGGGCTGATTTTGCAGCTCAGCGTTCTACTTGACAAAAGTCTTTTCCTGTGTTATAATCAGTACGATATCCAAATGCTGTGACATCGGACAAGTAAGCTGCATTGCAGAGCAAAGAGAGCGCCCGGGTGGTGTGAGGGCGCGGAAGTGTGCAGACGAATACACCGAAAGAGCAGGCTGCCGAGAAAGCGTTCAGCAAAGGCAGCACGGCGGCGTGCCGTTACAACGCATAAGGCAGCGCGTGTTCAGATGCGCTGTGAACGAGGTGGTACCGCGATATATTCGCCCTCCGGTCTGTGATCGGAGGGCTTTTGTTCTGTTTGGGGGTGAGGATATGAATGGCTGGAAATCGACGCTGCTGGTCACAGTCGTCGTCGGAGCGGGCGGAGCCGTTATGCTATCCACGCAGGACGTCCCTCCCTACTGGGCAATACTGATCGCCGCAGCTGTGGCACTGATAATGTTCCTGATGGACTGGTGGGAGCGCCGCGACGACAAGAAATCCTTTGAGGAAGCCAGGAAATTTGAAGCAGGCTATGCCTTCAAGGATCAGCGGGAGGAACAGAAGTATTACGCCTGGGCAGAAAGTCATCCTCCACGCCAGCCCTCAAAGAATATGCTCTCAGACCTGATCGCAAGGTACCGGACGCCCGGATGCGCCGCCGAGTTTCTCGGAGTGGTGGCTCTGGGGCTCATCGAGATAATCCTGTTCAAGGAAAAAGCCGAGGGCAAGGGCGAACCGGCTGTTATCTATATCGTTATGGGAGGTATGATAATACTTCTTTATCTCGGGCTCTCGAACCTGTTCGGCTTCAAGGCAAGACGGCTCTACGGCAAGCTGGAGGAGCTGCCGAACTTCGAGCATATCCGCCGAAGCTATGCCGACGGGCTGATGGTCGGACGTCCGATGAACCGTATAGGCTACATAAGCATCGGCAGCGAGTATATCACACTTATCGCCTCAAAGGGCATTGCCCCGATAGACCGCAGCCTTATAACACGGGTGTGCCGTGCGAATATGCTGACAGCCTACTATACCAACGATGTATATACCGGCAGGAAGGAAAGCTATTTCATAAAGGTATATGCCGCCTCCGGCCAGTACCGCGTCCAGCTGACCAAATTCCAGATGGTGCAGGCTTACGAGCTGTTAAAGCGTGCGGGCCTGCCCTGTGATGACACCATTGAAATGAGGTAACAATGAAACCTTACCGTATTGAAAGGTCGTGATAGAAATGAAAACGCCCGACGTTTTCATTCATTATGGAAGGGATGACAGGATATGAGTTTCGGGTTCTCCTATGTGGGACTCATCTATCTTGTTATGCTGTTTACACCGAATATCATCTGGAGCAGGAACCTGCCGGAGAATTACGAAAAATACGCCGCCGATGAGAACAGGGTGCTGCTCGCCCTTGAGCGCACCGGAGAGTTCCTGGTGAGCGGGCTCTGCCTGATATTCTCGGACTTCAACATCCGGGAGATAAGGCCGTGGAGCGCCGTGCTTCTGGTCTCCTTCCTGCTTATGGTGCTTTATGAGATCTACTGGGTGCGCTATTTCCGCAGCGGGAAAACGATGAGGGATATGTATTCTTCTATCCTCGGCATACCTGTTGCGGGGGCAACGCTTCCTGTGCTTGCGTTTGCGCTGCTTTCGGTTTACGGCGGAAATCTGCCGATGCTGATCGCTTCCGTTATTCTCGGCATCGGACATATCGGGATACACCTCTGCCACCGGAAGGAAGCCCTTGCAGAAGAAAATGAAAGGAGCGCATAGATTTGTTTTTGGCCTTAGAGATCGCCTGGGCGGTCTTTCTGGGACTCGTGTCACTGTTCGGTTATCCTCCCCTTGTGCACAGCCTGATGATCAGGAAAAGGACAGCCGACAGAAGGATAAAGCTTGAACTTACAGGCAGCAGCGGCTCGGTACTGTATCCTTATATCGCTGCTGTGTTCGCCGCAAGCGGGATATACTGCATAGTGGAGTATATAAGGAACAAAGATCCTTACCGCCTTGCCCGGATATTTACAGATCTTTCCGCTGCGCTTTATTTCTTCCTGCTGTGGCTCAACCGGAAGAGCTGTTATCTTACCGGGACACACCTTATCTTGCCCGAAAGCGCAGGCAAAGCCGGGAGCTATGCTTATCTGCTCGGTGAGGATTCGCTGAAGCTCAGCCGCAATTCCAATCCCGGAAAAACGCTGAAATTCCGTATTCCCGAGGACAGGGCCCTGCTGGAAAAAATGCTCCTCGAACATTACAAGCCCATGGAGGGGCTGATCCAGTGTATGAAGCATTACCCCGTGATATACTTAATTCAGCACAGCAATAATAAACCAATCAGAAAAAACATTATATAAAGGAGTAGTAAAAATGACATTGTATGAAGAACTGGTAAGGCGCGGCCTTATCGCACAGGTAACTGACGAAAAAGAGATCAGCGATATGATCAACAACGGAAAGGCCACTTTCTACATCGGCTTCGATCCCACAGCCGACAGCCTGCACGTAGGCCACTTTATGGCACTCTGCCTGATGAAAAGGCTCCAGATGAACGGCAATAAGCCTATCGCCCTTATCGGCGGAGGCACCGGAATGATCGGCGACCCCTCGGGCAAGACCGATATGAGAAAGATGCTCACCAAGGAAACTATCGAGCACAATGTTGAGTGCTTCAAGAAGCAGATGAGCCGCTTCATCGACTTCTCTGACGGCAAGGCTCTTGTTGTCAACAACGCAGACTGGCTGCTCTCGCTCAACTATATCGACGTGCTCCGCGAGGTCGGCGCCTGCTTCTCGGTGAACAAGATGCTCACCTTCGAGTGCTACAAGCAGAGAATGGAGCGCGGCCTTACCTTCCTTGAGTTCAACTATATGATAATGCAGAGCTATGACTTCTACAAGCTCTACACCGACTACGGCTGCAATATGCAGTTCGGAGGCGACGACCAGTGGGCCAATATGCTGGGCGGTACCGAGCTCATCAGAAAGAAGCTGGGCAAGGATGCCCACGCAATGACCATAACCCTGCTGCTCAACTCCGAGGGCAAGAAAATGGGCAAGACCGAAAAGGGCGCCGTCTGGCTCGATCCCGAAAAGACCAGCCCCTACGACTTCTTCCAGTACTGGAGAAATGTCGGTGATGCCGATGTTATCAAGTGCCTGAAAATGCTCACCTTCGTTCCTATCGAGGAGATCGAGGAAATGGAAAAGACTATGGAGGGCGCACAGTTCAACAAGGCCAAGGAGCTGCTGGCGTTTGAGCTCACCAAGCTGGTACATGGCGAAGAAGAAGCCACCAAGGCTCTCGAAGCTGCAAAGGCTATCTTCGGGGCAGGCTCCGACAGCGCGGATATGCCCACCACCGTTATCCCCGCCGCAGACCTCACCGACGGAAAGATCGGCATACTCGATCTGCTGGTGCGCACAAAGCTCGCCCCCTCCACCAGCGAAGGCAGAAGGCTCGTTACTCAGAACGGCATCTCGGTCAATGACTCCAAGTTCACCGATCCCAAGGGTATGGTGGATCTCTCCCAGCCTGTCATCATCAAGAAGGGCAAAAAGGTGTTCCATAAGGTAACCGCAGAATAATCATTGACAAACTCAAAAATATTGGGTATAATATATGATGACCGTTTTGTCTGCATCAGTGCAGCAGATAAACGGCAGATCAGAAGCTTCGTAAACAGATAATCAGGGAGGTAACATTATGGCTCTAAACAATCAGAGAAACTCCTTTGCGAACCCGGCTCTCAACCGTGCGATGAATTTCGAGGATTCCTTCGGAATGTCGGAGAGCAGGGCGACCTATTTGGGCATCTATGCAAAGGTAGGCTATTTCCTCATCATAACCATGCTGGGCGTCGGTGCATTCTTCTATATGCATAACTACTTCGGCACCCAGGGCTATACCGTGAGCAAAGTGATCGCTGAGGGCTTTGTCATCTATGCCAACGAAACGGCGATAATGGCAGGCGCCTGGATAGTGACCTTGATCGCAGGACTTGTGGCGGCATTCGCTATAAAGACCATTCCCGTCAGCGGAACGATCTACTGCGCGGCAATGGGATATTCGATAGCTATAACATCTTATATGTATGCAGGCTGGTACAGCGGTATCGTTGTGGAGGCTCTCGTGCTGACAGTTCTCATCATAGCGGCAATGGCTGTTCTCTACTACACAGGCATCGTCCATGTGGGCGAGAAGTTCAAGACTGTCGTTCTGGCAGGACTGGCTGCTTCCGTCATCGGCGGACTGATCTTTATGCTTATAAGGATGATCGCTCCTAACAGCATGATCGTCACCTCAATACTGAAGATACAGAACGGACCTCTCGGAATACTCTTTGCAGTACTGGGAGTTATGCTGGCGGCTGCTCTGCTGCTCATTGACTTTGAGACCATCGGCCAGGCCGTTGAGAACGGCGTCAACAAGAAGTACGAATGGTACTGCGGCTACAGCCTGATGCTGAGCGTTATACTTCTTTACCTGAAGATCCTCCAGCTGCTGGCAAGGATGCAGAACAACAGATCGTAATAAGTGCAGGGGCTGTTTTCCGACAGCCCCCATTTTGTATCATATCAAGGAGCTGATCTTGTGATCGACATTCTTATCACAGAGGACAATACCGAGATCTCGGGCGTGCTGAGCGACCTGCTCAGGGCCGAGGGCTATACTGTGACCGTTGCCGACAGCGGCGAGAAGGCAGTCTCCGCCTTCGAGAAGTACGGCGCAAAGCTGGTGCTGCTGGATATAATGCTGCCGAATATGGACGGCTTTGCTGTATGCGATAAGCTGAGAAAGCACAGCGATGTGCCGATATTCATACTCAGCGCCCGGATAGACAAGAACGATAAGCTCAACGGCCTGCTTACCGGAGCCGATGACTATATCGAGAAACCCTTCGACATAGATCTGCTGCTGGCCAAGATCTCCGGCCTGTTTAAAAGAAGATACTCGATAGACGAGCTGAGGTGCGGCGAGCTGACTCTCAACCGTGCCGAGCATACCGCTTCGCTGTCGGGGACGCGGCTGGACCTGACCGCCAAGGAGTACGAGCTTCTTCTGCTGCTGTGCGAGAACGCCGGCAAGACACTTGCAAAGGAGTACCTTTTCTCCTATATATGGGGCAGCGATTCGGAATCGGAGCTGCAAACGCTGACGGTACATATCAAGCGGCTGCGTGAAAAGATCGAGCGGGATCCCAAAAAGCCCGAACATATTCTGACCGTGTGGGGAGTGGGATATAAGTTCGTATGAAAAGCTTCAACAGACTTATCTTTGCAGTGATTGCGGCCTTTGTCCTGCTGTTCATCGGGGCTCAGGCGCTTTACTCCGGGGGCATCGACAAAAACAGCCGCAATTACATAGTCGAGGCCGAAAGACTGTGCGCCGGGATCTCCAGGGGAGAAAAGCCCGACATATCCGGCTGTGAATACATCACCTCGGTCATGGAGTACGACGGCAGCGAGGAATTTTACAGTGCCGGCGGAAAGGCTCTCTTCCGCGAGGTCGGCGGAAAGGTATATCGCTTTGACTATGATGAGCACAGCTCCGAATACCGCGGCAGGATCATCGTCAGCATAGCGATCGTTTTCTCAGCGATGCTGAGCATCGGGCTGCTTATGTATGTAAAATTCAGAATAATCAAGCCCTTCAACCGTATGAGCGAGCTGCCCTATGAGCTGAGCCGGGGCAATCTCACAGTGCCCCTCGAGGAAACAAAGAACCGCTACTTCGGCAAGTACATCTGGGGGACCGATATGCTGAGGGAGAGCATCGAGCAGCAGAAGGCTCGGGAGCTGGACCTGCTCAAGGACAGGCAGACTCTGCTGCTTTCCATTTCCCACGATATAAAGACTCCCCTGTCCGCAATAAAGCTCTGCTCAAAGGCTCTGAGCAAGGGCATATATACCGACAGCGGAAAGCTGGAAGAGGTGTATGCTTCCATAAGCACCAATGCCGATGAGATCGAGCGCTATGTGGTGCAGCTCACCCGCTCTGCCGGGGACGACTTCCTCACCTTCACCGTCGGGAACGGTGAGTGCTATCTGAGCAGTCTTGCCGAGAGTATCAGATCCCATTACACCGACAGGCTGGGGATCCTGCATACCGAGCTGGAGATCGGGGAGTTCACTGACTGCCTTATCTCCTGCGATCCCGACCGCGCCGAGGAGGTGCTCCAGAACCTTATGGAGAACGCGATCAAGTACGGCGACGGCAGGCGCATAAGCCTTAGCTTTTCCGAGGAGGAGGACTGCCGCCTGATAACCGTATCCAATACAGGCTGCACCCTCACCGACGAGGAGACGATACACATATTCGACAGCTTCTGGCGGGGCTCAAACTCTTCACAGAAGCCCGGCAGCGGACTGGGACTGTATATCTGCCGACAGCTGATGAGCCGTATGGGCGGCAGCATATTCGCCCGCACCGAGGGCAGCATAATGAACGTTACGGCAGTATTCAGGAAAGCATAGGCAATACCGCACAACCCCTGTGCGTCAGATCACGCGCAAGCTCAATAAAGTTGAGCTGAGATTTTTCGTCAGAGTACATAAATTTGACGCAGGCGGGCGAGCGAAGACCAATTCGCTTTTCGCCCGGCAAGGAAAATTTGTGTGCTATGACGGAAAATATGCAAGCAGATGACGTGCAGAGGCGCAAGCCGTGGGTTGTGCGGTGTTGCCCATAGTCCAATGGAATGGAGGACTTGAAATGGAAGGAAGATATATCCCCTGGGACTGGGATATGGTGCTGAACGAAGGAACTGAAAAGATGTGGCTCGAACCCTGCGAGGAAAGCTATTACTATGCGGCAAAGTGGCACAGGGAGGGCAGGAAAAGCGTCCTCGACCTGGGCTGCGGGCTGGGAAGACACGCGCTGCTGTTTGCAAAATGCGGCTTCAAGGTCACTGCTGCGGATATTTCCCGGGAGGCCATAGACTATCTCAAAAAGAGCTGCCGCGAAACAGGTGCCGAGCTTACTGCCGCGGTGGCGGATATGAACTCTCTGCCCTTTGCGGACAACGCCTTCGACTGCGTATTTGCTATGCACTCTGCGGGACACTGCGACACTGAGGGTATGAAGCGCATCCTCGCTGAGACTGCCCGTGTGCTGAAACCGGAGGGAACCGTGTTTATGACTCTCTGCTCCAAGGAGACCTACACCTATCAGCAGGGCGGACTGCCGAGGATAGACGAGAACACCCTCGTTAAGACTGACGGCCCCGAGAAGGACGTCCCCCATTTCTTTGCGGATCCGGAACTTATCAGGGAGCTGTTTGCGGATTTCGAGCTGGTCAGGATCAGGATGATCGATGACTGCTACGGCAGGGGAAGGTGGAAAAATGAGAAGCACTACTTTATCGAGGCCGTTATACACAAGGAACCGTCACGCCCTGATTACTCCGGGATAATCGGCAAAGAAGTGAACTGCACCGTGGACAGGCCCCTGGGCACGGCTCATCCCAGGCACCCGAATATCGTCTATCCGATAAACTACGGCTATGCCGACGGCATCATCGGCGGCGACGGACACTGGCAGGACGTATATATCGTCGGCGTGGACAGACCGCTAAGTCACTTCAAGGGTAAAGTCATTGCGGTATATCACAGGCTAAACGACACAGAGGACAAATGGATCGCGGCTCCGGCAGATGCGGAAAAGCACTTCTCTGCCGACGAACTGCTTGACCTTATCGACTTTCAGGAGAGATTCTTTGACGGCGAGCTTTTCACAGACTGAATATGAAACTATCGAAAGGGCATCTCTGCTCCCGCAAGGGCAGGGATGCCTTTTTTGTCTTGGATGGCGTCGCTCTTGACAAAAAACGGAAAATATGTTACAATCAAGTTACTCAAATGTGTAATTTTTTGAGGCACATTAACGAATGGAGGTAGGGATATGACACTATACAAACGAACGGCAAAGGCTGCAGCGTTCGCAGTCTTCTTGCTGATGATCACGGCCCTGATGTCCTTCAGGGCGGGAGCCGATGTGACCGCCTACGACCTCAAAGTAGGGGGCGTAAGGGTAACGGAGTTGAACAAGGACGACATACTCGGGAACGGCGAGGCTTCTTTTGATCCCGAAACCAATGTCCTCACTCTGTACAAGAACATAACCTGCTCGGACGAAAACCCCACCGGCTGCGTTGAGAACAACATCAGCGGACTGACTGTTAAGGCTGAGAACCGTATCACCCTGCTGAGGGAGAATATCGGTGCAGCCATAGTTTCCGGCTCAGACATAACTGTCACCGGGAAAATGGATATAATCGGCGGTGCCGGACTGATGATACTGGACAGCCAGCTCACCTTGAAAGATGCCGACCTTGATATCCACGGTACCGGCTGGGGCATAATGGGCGGCCTTTCCGAACAGGAAGCTTCGCTGGTCATTGACAATTCGTCGGTCCATGTCAAGGGCGAGGAGGACGGAGCTATAGTCGGCTTCAAAGGCGGCATAGATCTGAAAAACTGTGATTTCTCGATCGTTGAGTGCGAGATAACATCAAGCGGCGACGTTGTGCGCACTGACGAAGAAACACCCATGTCCGAGATCTCCTTTACCAACAGCACCATCTATCCTCTGGAGATCAGCGGCGTAAAGGTAACTGAGGGGAACAAGGACGACATACTCGGGGACGGTGAGGTCTCTTACGATCCCGAGAGCAATACTCTTACACTGAACAAGGATATACTCTGCACCGCCGACAACACTGTCGGAGCTACCCCCTGCATCGTAAACCGGATCCCCGGACTGACAGTCAAGGGCGGCAGCGGCGATAAGAAGCGGCTTCTTTTCAGAGCGAACTTCGGCGCGGCGATATACTCCGAGAAGGATATAACTCTTACCGGGAACATCGTCGTTATGGGCGGCGCGGCCATCGTTATGCAGAACAGCACGCTTACCGTGAAGGATGCGGACATACTTGCAGGCGGCAGCGGCAATACCATAATAGGCGGTATGACCGGCAGCTCGAACACCTCGAAGCTTGTAATAGACAATTCCGTATTTGACGCATACAGCGAAGAAGAGGCAGCTGTTGTAAACTTCGGCGGCGGCATAACCCTCACGAAGTGCGGGATCGCCACAGTTGACTGTTACAACGTGAACGGAAGCATCGTCGGTGCTGACAGAGAGACACCCGTAAGAAGTGTGAGCATCTACAACGGCGAGATCTATGAGCTGGAGGTTGCCGGCATCAAGGTACAGGACAGGAACTGCACCGACATACTCGGTAACCAAGAGGCTTCTTACGATCCCGTGAGCAACACTCTTACTCTGAAAGATGACATCGTCTGCGACGAGGATAACACCGAGGGGGCTACTCCCTGCATCGCTAACCGTATCCCCGGACTGACCGTCAAGGGCGGCAGCGGATCGGAAAGCGTTCTCCTGTACAGAGTGAATTTCGGTGCGGCGATATACTCCGAAGCGGATATTACTCTTACCGGCAACATCATCGTTATGGGCGGCGCGGCCATCGTGATGCAGAATAGCACGCTTACCGTTAAGGATGCAGACATCACTGCTTTGGGCAATGCCAACGCCGTTATCGGCGGAATGACCGGCGCTGCGAACACCTCGAAGCTGGTTATAAACAATTCCGTATTTGATGCATCCAGTTATGAAGAAGCGGCTGTTGTAAGCTTCGGCGGCGGCATAACGCTTACGGGATGCAGCATCGTTGAACCCTCCGGAGGAAAGATCTCGAAAAACGCGGACAGCAATTACGGGATCACCGACAGCGCTGGCGCTTTGGCAAAAAGTGCTGTCATCAAGCCCTCCGTCAAGAGCATTTCGCTGAAATACTCGGCATACACCTATTCGGGAAAACCGATAGATCTGGACAAGTATATGACTGTCAAGGGCTCTGACGGCAAGGTGCTGACTAAGGACAAGGACTACACAGTCACCTACGGGAACAATGTCAAGATAGGCTATCAGACCGCATCGGTCACCGTCACGGGCACAGGAGCCTACGCCGGCACAGTCACCAAGAAGTTCACGGTCAAGCCCACCAGACTGGCCGCTCCCAAACTCGTCACCAAGAACGGGACGATCACCGTGAAATGGAATAAGGCGACCGCAGGCTCCCTCGCTTATCAGATCATCTATGACCAAAAGGAAGACTTCGATACTTCCTCGGCCAATCATACCAAGAAGTATCACACCCACACCGTGACGGACCTTGATACTCTTTCCAAAACTCTTCCCCCGCAGAATCTCTGGCCCGGCGAGATCTGGTATGTAAAGGTCAGGGCGTTCATCACCTCGGACGGAACAACCGGCGGCACACGCTACGGCACGTTCAGCCCCGCAGCAAAGATCACCGTTAAGGGCAACGTCGGATCTGTTTCGATCCCGTTTGGTTCCTACACCTATACAGGCTCGGCAATCAAGCCGGAGCTGACCGTCAAGGACAGCAGAGGCATAAGCATCTACAGCAAGACCTGTTACACAGCAACATATACAAACAACACCAAAGTCGGCAAGGCAACGATCACAATAAAGGGCATCGGGGATTATCAGGGAACCCTGACCAAGACATTCGTTATCAAGCCCAAGCCCGGGACACTTACTCTCACGACAACGTCCGGTGCTTTCAAGGCTTCCTGGACGAAGGATGCCTCGGCCACAGGCTATCAGGTACAGTACTCCAAGAACAAGGAATTCAAGGAAGGGACTGTGAACACCTACACCGTATCGAAGAATACCACCACCAGCGTGAACTTCTCCTCCAAACCCAAGAGCGGTGAGACCTGGTACGTCAGGTACCGTGCATATGTCACCGTTGACGGCGTGAAGTACGGCAACTACAGCACAGCAAAAAGCATAAAAGTGAAATGATGCCGGGTACTGTTCCCGGTGTCCGCAGCATGACCCCTTCACTTATAGTCGAAAAAGCGCAAAAAGTTGCATACAAAATATGCAACTCAAACGAAATATGTCTAAATTAAAATATAAATCGTATTAATGCACAACTACTGAACTGTAAGTTCGTGCATTATCACGGAGGAAACGGTAAAAAACAAGGGCAGCGCACAAGCCGGGCAATACCCGCCGTATCCGGAGGCCGCATCAGCCCCCGGCGGGTATTGCCTTCTTTGTACACTGCCCTGCATTTTTCTCTGCGGTATCTTTTATCGCGAGGTACCGCCGTGCTCAGCTTTGAACTTGGATTTGTGCTCATACATCGCCTTGTCGGCCCGCTTGAACACAAGCTCTACAGTAAGGTCGTCCGAGGCGTTCTCAGCCATGCCGACTGCGGCGGAGTATCTCTGCCAGGCTTCGGCAGAGGTATTGCTCCAGCACTGTTCATAGTCCTGCTTGAGCTTTTCAACGATACGCTTGCGGTCGTTGTAATCGGGGCCCTGGAGAATGACAACGAACTCGTCGCCGCCTATCCTGTACACGGGAGAGTGCTTGAATGCCTCGCATACCATCCGGCAGCAGCCCTTGATATAGAGGTCTCCTGCTCTGTGGCCGTAATCGTCGTTGACGCGCTTCAGGTTATTCATATCCACCATAACAAAAGCGAACTCTGCGCCGCCCCGTCCGAGCTGCTCGTTGAGCTCCTCGGCCTTCTTTATATAGGCAGCCTTATTGTTCACGCCGGTAAGTGCGTCACGGTATGTCTCGATACTGAGACGGCCGATCTGCTCATCCTTATCCCTGGCCTCGTTCTCAGCTTTGAGCTTGGCCTTGATAAGGTCGGCCATTTCGTTGATACGGTCGGTAATATCCGTTTCCAAAGAGCGGATGCCGTTATAGATCTCGCCGATCTCGTCACGGCTGCGGATATCAAGGTCGATAACACCCGCCTGGTCATAACTCATATTCTCGGAGGGGTTGAACTTCTTCATCTCGGTGGTCATGGCATTAAGAGGCTTGACAACAACTTTATTTATAAACAGCATCGAGCCGGCAAGCACCACCACGGTGAAAATGACAGAGCCTATCACAAGTAAGATCAGCAGGCGTGTTCTTTCCTTCATAACATCATCCATACCGAAGTCACAGCCTACGATGCAGACACACTCGCCGGCTGAGTTATAAACGGGCTTAAAGGCCGAACACAGCCAGCCCCAGTCGCCGTGGGAGATCATAGGCTCGTCAAGAGCCGCGATGTCCTGTCCGAGGAGTTCCTCCTCCCTGTCCTCATAATAGCCTGTCTCAGTAAGCTCGATACTCTCATCGTCAATGAGGTACATATCCTGTTCGGCATCAGCGCTGCCGTGGGCAACGATATAGAGATACTTTATATCGTCCATATTCTCGAGATAGCGGGTGATCTTGGACCGTATCTCAGAATACTTATCCCAGAGGCCGTGGCTTATGAGGTACTCCTTCACAGGCTCATCGTCCCCGGCCTCTTCTGCCCTGGCACGGAGCTGCTGGAACTCATCCGACGCCACCTCTGCTTTGAGCTTTTCCAGGAAATCTCCGTCCACCATAGAAGCAAAATTTTTAGCGTTATCGTTGGCGCTGTTTTTATAATAACGTTCTATCTGATCGGCGCTGGTACGGAATGCTATCACAGATGTACCTACTGCGACCACAATTACGGCGATCACGACGAATATGTACATTTTCATCTTGATAGAAAACCGTCTTCCCTCTTTCTTCATAGATAGGATCACCTCTGAAAAGCTTTTTTTCATTATATCACATTATGACTCTTTTTTCAATAGTATCTTTTTATTCATCAAGGTTTTGGCAGGGGGACGGGAGATGCATTGACTTCCCGCACAGATAGTGGTATAATAAGTTCCGGGATATTCCCGCATTCTGAGAGGAAAGGCGAATATACAGATATGGAAAATACATACAAGAAGGGGCTCGTGCTTGAGGGCGGGGCTATGCGCGGATTGTTCACCGCGGGAGTGCTGGATATTTTTCTTGAGAACGATGTACGCTTTGACGGGATGGCGGGCATCTCTGCGGGGGCGGTGTTCGGGTGCAATCTGAAAACCCGCCAGATAGGCAGAGCCATCAGGTACAACAAGAGGTTCTGCCGGGACAAGAGGTACTGCAGCTTCCGCTCGCTGATAATGACGGGAGATCTGTACGGAGTCAAATTCTGCTACGATGTGATACCCAAGCAGCTGGACGTTATGGACACCAAGACCTTCGCAGCTGATCCGCTGAAATTCTACATCGGGGCAACTGATGTGGCGACCGGCAAGGCAGTTTACCACCTTTGCAGCGACGGAGGAAAGCGGGATATGCAGTGGATGAGGGCATCGGCATCTATGCCTATGGCTTCCCGGCCTGTGAACATCGGGGGCAGGAAGCTGCTGGACGGAGGCATCTCCGACTCGATACCCTTTGCGTTTATGGAGCGTCAGGGCTACAACAGGAACGTTATCATACTCACTCAGCCGGAGGGCTATGTCAAAAAGCCTGCCGGTGCCGGTGCCAGGCTGATGTTCAGGCTGGGACTGCACAGGTACCCGAAAATTGCTGAAGCGATGATCCGCCGGAGCGATATGTACAATGAACAGATCAGACAGATCAGAGAACGTGAGGAGGCCGGGAGCATTCTGGTCATCCGTCCGCACGAGTCACTGGGCATCAGCCGCACCGAGAGGGATCCTGAGGAACTGGAGCGGGTTTATCAGACCGGGCGTCAGGTGGGACTGGAAAGGCTCGCGGAGATCAAGGCTTTTCTGGAAGAAGACTGACGGGACATGAGCAACTCCTTAACTGTTTATTAAAGCTTTGTTAAATATGCGTTTATATTACTGTGATAGAATAAAAATATATAGGCTGCTTCGGCAGCCGGGGGACTGCAAATCTATATCGAAAGGATAGTTATATATGTCAGACGTTTTTATCAGCCACAGCTCAAAGGATAAGGGTATTGCCGATCAGGTCTGCAAGTTTATGGAAGACAAGGGACTTACCTGCTGGATAGCTCCGAGAGATATCGTACCCGGTACTGACTGGGCCGCTTCGATCACTACAGCTATCACGGCCTCCCATGTTTTTCTGCTGATATACAGCGCCAACAGCGCAGCCTCCGATCAGGTTGCAAGGGAGCTCAGCCTTGCCGAGACCAAGAAAAACGTTTATATAGTTCCCTACAAAGTGGACGATACCGAGCTTTCAGGCTCCTATGAATACTACCTTATCGGCGCCCACTGGATAACCGCAAACTATAACAAGGGCGACTACAAGCTGGAGGAGCTTTACAACAACATTGCAGGCATCCTTGGCAAGGGCATACAGAACATCACCAACAACACCTATATAGATCATCTGCACATTGAGAACGGTGCAGACCTGAACAAGAGCATACAGGACGCGGTCAAGGCACAGGCTCCCGCAGCGAGTCAGGCGCCGGGATATGCTCCCATGCCGTCACCTGTACCGGTGCAGCCTCCGGCAGCGAAGTCGAAGAAGCCGCTTATCATAGGATTATCCTGCGCGGCAGCGGCTGTTGTCGCGGCGGCGGCCATTATCATTGTGATGTCCGGCAATAATGACAGCAAGACAGTCTCCACAGCCGACTCCTCTGTTTCCGCAGTTTCCTCTGCGGCGGAGACTCCCATATCCTCTGCGGCGGACACTCCCGCTTCTTCGGCGGCTGATGTATCGGAGGCACCCTCCGGACAGGGCGTTGAGCTTACGAATGTGGAAATGCTTTACCATAAGGATAAGTACACCGGCACATACAAGGGCGAGGTCAATGAGAATAACGTCCCGGATGGACAGGGAGAGTATTCCGGCACATCGACCGATAAGGACGGCAAGGAGTGGAAAATAGAATGCAAGGGTGGATTCATCGGCGGAAAGCTCAACGGAAAGAACACCGTGCATATCGTCAACCCCAAAGGCTTTGACTATACCGTCGAATGTGACTTCAACAACGGTTATGAGAACGGCGAAGGAAAACTAACAGCGAATGCATCTGAAAATCTTGATGCAACTTACAGTGAAAAGATTTACGAGGGCAGCTTCAAGGACGGCAATTTTGATGATGAGGACGGCGTTCAGGTAATTACCTTCAAAAGCAGTGCCGACAACGAAATAGCCACCAAAACTTATACCGGCCAGTTCTCTGATAACACTTGGAACGGAAAGGGCAAGCTTGAGATCAAATATATCGAAAGCAGTAAGTACCTCGAAGAGGCGGTCGAGAGCACGGGATGGAAGAACGGAGCTTTGAACGGTCAGGGCAAGGAAGAACTGAAATTCAAAAACGGTGACATCAAGACCTACGAAGGCGAATACAAAGACGGCAAATGGAACGGCAGCGGTTCCTGCAAGCTCACCTATGCCAACGGCGAATATGAGATATCCTCAGGTACATACAAAGAAAACAAGCTCGTCAGCGGTGAGACCGTGACATTCGACAAGGACGGCAATGAGCTCTCAAAGAAAACTGTGGGCGATGACAGCAGTCAGGGTGATGACAGCAGCAAGAGCAGTGATCCTGACAAGAAGGGCAATGAGATCTCGCTGGCTTATATGAAAGACATCTACACCGGCACCTACAAGGGCGAGGTCAATTCAAACAAACTCCCCGAGGGCAAGGGCGAGTTCACAGGCACTTTGAAAGGCCAGGACGGCGAGTGGAAGATGACCTGCAAGGGCGAGTTCAAGGATGCCAAAATGAACGGCAAGTGTACCGTCACCATCGAGAATGCTTCGGGAGATATATTCACCTATGATTGTGTTTTCCAGGACGGTTACCAGGAAGGCAAGGGCAAGCTCACCAAGGAATTCAACCCAGGCTCTGACAGCGAATACACCAAGCTGACCTACGAGGGCGGCTTCAAAAACGGAGAATGGTCCGACACCAAGGCCGTAGAGACATACTACTACAAGGACGGAGACAAGAACGGCAGGCTCACCAAGACCTACACAGGCGGCTTTGAGAAAAACTCCTGGAAAGGCACCGGCACCTGCGTGACCGTTTACGGCGAGGGCAGCAAATACAAGAAATTTACCACCACCAGCAGCGAATGGGAAGCAGGTCAGGTAAACGGCAAGGGCAAGGAAACTCTTGAATATGCTAACGGCGACGTCAGGACCTATGAGGGAGACTATATTGCAGGCATATGGGCAGGCGAAGGCGTTGTCACCTCCATATACGCAAACGGCGAGAAGGTCGTTGAGACAGGAACATTTGCGAACGGCTCGATGATAAGCGGAGAGACTGTCAAGTATGACAAGGACGGCAAGGAAGTTTCACGGGATAAGAAATAAGGCACAGTACAATAAAAAAGCGGGGCTTGCAAGCCCCGTTTTTTATTGTCAGGCCGGCTTCCCGGCTGTTATCAGGTCCTGCCGAGATATTCTGCCATAAGCGGCATCAGGTCATATATTATCGTGCTGCGTCCGCGCTCATCCTTCAGGAGAGATTCAAAATCCATAAGGCAGTCGTGTATCTTCAGGCCGTCATCACGCTTTTTGCCGTATCTCCAGCCGTCGGCAGCCACAAAGCAGCACCAGCGTCTGTGCTCGAGTTCTGCTGCCGCAAGGGCAAACTCATCGGCCTGCAGGGCTTTCAGGAAGCCATCCTCGTCATCGTTGAGGCGCCATACGCTGCCGTCGTAACGCATAAGCGAGCCGTTCGTTCCAATAAGCTGATCTATCTTCTCCGAGGCGCTGCTGCTTCCCGTCTCGCGGGCGAGGCGGTCAAATATGAGCTTCTTCACAGGACTGTGGGCAGCCAGGGCCTTACTGGAGCGGCGCTTGAACATAGTATTCTTTCGCCAGAGAGCATCTGCATCGGCGGCATCGGTGCTCCAGGGGGTACCGTCCTTCGGGATGACTTGTATCGTCGAATAAAAGTAATGGAACTGCTTGGCTGCGCGGTCAAGTTTTTCGGCGAGGATATATTCAAGAGTAAGGACCTTATTTCTGTCCTCGAGGAGATGTACGTCCGCAAAGGCGCTGGAGTTATCGTTGATATACTGTGCAAGCCGGCGGTCGATATCCATTCTCAGTACTGTGGGGACTCCCCTGCTGCCGTAGGCAGAAAAGAGCCTGCTGAGACGCATTGCGCATCCCACGGCATAATTTACATTGTTTATGCCTATCATCGCATATGTATATGGCTGTTTCAGATGCTCTGCCATTATGGTATCATAGAAATCCTTGAAGGTCACATCCGTATCGTGACAGTTTATCACCAGCTCGCCGTCGGCGGCGGAGCCGGAGAGCCTGACGGTACTGCCCTCATACAGGAAAGTCTCGGAGCTGAACCGGTTGGCGAAGAGTTCAAACTTACGCTTGATATTGGTGTCATACAGGTCTATGATGATCTTATTGTTCTTATGCACTGCGGCCTGCTCTATTGTACGTATAAGGGCCTGTCTGCCAAGGGCGCCGAATCCAAGTATTAGCATACGGGTATCCCATTGTGCAAGCGGTACATCGGAAGCGGCATAATATGAATGCAGGGGGACAGTCTCAAACATCTTTCTGATCTGGAGCTCGGGTATGCTGACTATATCAAGGTCATATCTGCACTGTGCGCCGCCGCAGGTATTGTAGTAATCGGATATGATCTCCGAGATATTGTCGTCGTCACAGCGGCAGGTTATCTTGGCGCCGTTCCTGAGCTGGAACTTGCCGTCTCCGTCTCTGCTGCTGAACATCTGCAGCAGGGAGAAGTTGGTGACGGAATTATCGCTGAAAAGTATGATATTCTCGGCGATCTCGGCCTGGGCCTTTAAAAGCAGACGAGCGGCAGTTTTATCATCGGCTGAGAGAATGTCAAAGTTATGTATGACGAAGCCCCTTTTGCCGAGGGAATATCTCATATCCGAGGACATTTCGCTGCTGGTGATGATATGGACACAGCTCTTGATATCGCCGGCGTCGGGGACATAGTTGTCAAGCATAGCCTTGACATCGCTGCCGAAGCCGAATATCAGCACGTGGCGCCATTTTTTATTCTTCCTGAACCTGAACATCACCCGGAGGATATTCTCCAGCAGTCTGTAAACTGCTGCCACGGTACAGTACGGGGCAGTGAACACAGCCACGCCGTACATATATCCCGCGACATTGTGGAGTATATCGTTGTTCTGCTCGATAAAGTTCATAGCGTCTGTCAGTGAGATAGAGGGCTTGAACATAAAGGCGTTGATGCCGTTCTGGAAGATCAGCAGGGTATTGAAGAACAGGTTGCTGTTGGAATAATACAGCGCACCCTCGAACACTGCTGCTATAAATGAGCCGATAGCCAGGAAGAGTATCAGCTTGCTTGAAAAGAAATTTTTTCTCATACAGGGCCCCTCTTTACAGATATTAAGGCAGCACCGCCCGATACACAGCGGTGCTGCCTTGATTATACCATACTGGCAGAAAAATTGCAAGATGATCTCTAAAAGCTCGTGCTAAAAAAGATCATCTGCCGGGGGCTCGCCCTCTATACTGAGTGTCATCATATCGTCCACGGCTATCCTTGTGCCGTCGGTGAAGACGAGCTCACGGGTATAGCTGTCGAAGATACGCGGCCTGCCGGTCTTTGTTACATATCTGCCGCCGGACTTGCGCCCGTCGGGGATGAAGTATGTAACACTTATCTCAGGCTGCTCGGAGATGATCTTCAGGAGGCGGCCCAGGGCGGCGTTGAGCTCGTTGGCCTCGTCCTCGCACAGTTCGAGCTTACGGTCGGTGAGCCTGGCGGTCTCGTCAACGGCCTCGCCGTAGCCCACCAGCGCCGCAAAGGGTGAGAACTGAGCTGCCCTGTCGGCAGCAGACATCTGCGGGAGATCGTCATACTGCGGACGGAAAAGGTACAGTATATCGTTGTAATCGTCGGGCATAGCTTACTCCTTTCGCTGGGCGGTCAGGTCTTCTGATGCTTTTCACACCGCCTTACTGCTACGCCTTATGTCCGCCGATCTGGCGGTTGCGGTCTTTGGCGGTGGCGCCTTTGAAATAATTCTTTCCTTTGAGCACCGAGTTCTTGCCGTACTTATGCTTGATGCCGAGGAGTGCTCTTTGCAGGGCTTTTTCCTTTTCCATAGCTATATCGTCCTCCTCGGGGGATCTGTTCATATCGAAAAGGCTCAGCTGCTCACAGCACTCGCTCTCGGGTATATCCTCTTCGCGGATAACATTGCAGGCAACGAGGGCGATACGCCTCGCGTAAAGCTCCTCATCGAAGATGCGGTCAAACAGCTCCATCACCGCATCGCACAGCATATGGGTAGAAGCGGTATGCCTTTTGAGATTCCGGGTGCCGTGGGCGTGTTTGGGAACGCTCCTGCCGTAGTAGTCCCTGACGATCTCGCCGTGATAGTTCCCGCCTGCAAGGCTCTTGCGGTCATAGCCCACTGTCAGGACCAGCTGATCGGTGACGACGCCCTTATCCACCAGATCGAGGGAGAGCATATCCGCCATTTCCCACACGATGAGCCGTGTGCGGTCACGGTCACAGGGCTCGGACAGGACCTGCCCCGAGGTAATGCTCCTGCTGGAAGGCTTATAGGCTTTTACGTCGGCTATGGAAGCAGGTTCGATGCCCCAGGCGTGATCAATGAGCAGTTCGGCATTCTTGCCCAGCGCCTTATAGATCTGGCTGATCTGGAAGCGGTCGAGAGAATGCCGGGCGATATCTCCCATAGTACGGATGCCCAGCTTTTCCAGACGTGCGGCAATGCCCTTGCCCACCCGCCAGAAGTCGGTGATCGGCATATGGGACCACAGCTTTTTCTTATAGCTCTCCTCATCGAGAAAGGCGATCCGCACTCCGTCCTTATCGGCGGGGATATGCTTTGCCACAATATCCATAGCGACCTTACAGAGATACATATTGGTGCCGATGCCTGCTGTGGCGGTGATGCCGGTGGTATCCAGCACGTCCTTTATGAGCATCCTTGTAAAGCCGTAGGCGTCGGTATCATAAGTCCTGAGATAACCTGTGGCGTCGATGAAGACCTCATCCACCGAATAGGCGAAGATGTCCTCGGGGGCGACATATTTCAGATAGATGCCGTAGATCTGTGCGCTGACCTTCATATAATTAGACATCCGGGGAACTGCCGTGATATAGTCGAGTTCGAGGGAGCTGTCGTTCACAAGCTCCGAATATATAAAGCTCTTGCCGGAGAACTGTCGGCGGGGGGCTTTGCGCTTACGCTCCTCATTTACCTCCCCGACACGCTGTATCACCTCGAAGAGTCTTGCCCGCCCGGCGATACCGTAGCTTTTCAGGCTTGGTGAAACGGCAAGGCAGATAGTTTTCTCGGTACGGCTGAGATCGGCCACCACCAGATTGGTATTCAGAGGATCGAGCCCGCGCTCCACGCACTCACAGGAAGCATAGAATGATTTCAGATCTATGGCTACATATACCTTGTTCATATTTCACCGCCTTTGTTCTGTTTAGCGTACATATGTTCTTTTTCTTATTATAGCACACTCTTTTCAAAAATGCAAGCCCCTGAGAAAAATTTTTTTTCGGATAGGCAATACCGCACAATCCCTGTGCGGCAGACGATGTGCAAATGCATCAGCTGCGGGCTGTGCGGTGTTTCCCTGCAATAAGGTGAAAAGGCGCGGGAGGCTCAGCAGTCTCCCCGGACAAAAAGGGCCGTCTTTCTCTGCTCAGGAGAAAAACGGCCTTTGGTATATCGTTACAGCGCTGCGGACTGTCATATCTCAGCCAGGCGCTTTGCTATCATTTCTGCGGCGATGCGGGTGTCTTCCGGGCTGCCGAAAGTGGAGAAACGGAAGTAGCCTTCGCCGCATTTGCCGAAGCCCTCGCCGGGTGTGCCTACGACCTGCACCTCGTTGAGCAGGAAGTCAAAGAACTCCCAGCTGCCCATGCCGTTCGGGCATTTCAGCCAGATATAGGGCGCGTTCTTTCCGCCTGTGTACCAGATACCCAGCTTATCCAGCGCCTGCATTATCGTGCGGGCATTATTCTTGTAGATCTCAATGTTTGCGTGTATCTGCGCCTGCCCCTCGGAGGTGAAGACCTCGCAGGCTGCCCTCTGGATGATATAGGACACACCGTTGGTCTTGGTGGTGCGGTTGCGCACCCACATTGCATTGAGGTTCATGCCGCAGCGCTCCAGCTCGGCAGGTATCACTGTATAGCCGAGACGTGTTCCGGTGAAGCCTGCGGTTTTGGAAAGCGAGCATATCTCGATCGCACAGGTCCTTGCTCCCTCGATCTCGAAGATGGAACGGGGAAGGGTGTCGTCCTCGATGAAGGCCTCGTATGCTGCATCGAAGAGTATGACCGAGCCGCGGGCGTTGGCAAAGTCCACCCACTTCTTCAGCTGCTCCTTGCTGAACACTGCGCCTGTTGGATTGTTGGGAGAGCACAGATAGATAAGCTCGGCGCTGATGCTGTCGTCAGGCAGGGGCAGGAAGCCGTTTTCCTTCGACGATGGCAGATGAACGATCTCACGGCCGCCCATAACGTTGGCGTCAACATAGGCGGGGTAGGCAGGCTCGATTATCAGCGAGCGGTTCACACGGTCGAAAAGGTCGAGGACGTCTCCCAGCTCGTCAGAGGCTCCGCTGGAGATGAAGACCTCCTCGTCGGTAAGCTGCACTCCCCTGCTGCGGTAATGGTCTGCGACGGCCTTTCTGAGAAAGGGGGCTCCGCATTCGGGCATATATCCGTTGAATGTTGCGGGATCAGCCTGATCGTCGGCGGCCTTGTGCAGGCCATTTATCACTGCATCGCACAGCGGCAGGGAAACATCGCCGATACCGAGACGGTATATATGCTCATCGGGGTGAGCGGCAGAATAAGCCTTTACCTTCTGGGCGATATTGTAAAAGAGATATGAGTCCTTCATATGGGAATAGTTCATGTTCGGTATAAGCATACCTTATCACTCCTTTATCTTCATTTCATACTTGTCCTTGTGCATCCCGCTGGGAACTGCGGTAGGATAGCTGCCGGTAAAGCAGCCTTTGCAGATGCAGCCGGTGCCTGTAAGCTGAGAGAGCTTATCGACAGGCAGATATCCGAGACTGTCGGCACCCATCATCTCCGCGATCTCCTGCGGTGTATGGTGACAGGCCACCAGGCAATCCTCTGAGTCGATGTCGGTGCCATAGTAGCACGGGTGCAGGAACGGGGGAGCCGAGACACGGAAATGTATCTCCTTAGCGCCTGCTTCCCTGAGCAGCGAGACTATCCGTCCGCCGGTGGTTCCCCGGACGATAGAATCATCCACCAGCACAACGCGCTTGTCTTTCACCGTATGGGAGACAGCTGCCAGCTTTATCCTCACCTTGTCGGTACGGGAGGCCTGAGTCGGCGAAATGAAAGTGCGGGCTATATACTTGTTCTTTATGAGCCCTATGCCGTAGGGTATGCCGGAGGCAAGAGAAAAGCCCAGCGCGGCATCAAGGCCGGAATCGGGTACTCCGATAACGACATCGGCATCTGCGGGACAGCTCTCGGCGAGGATCTTCCCTGCCCTGAGCCGTGCCTCGTGGACAGACACGCCGTCTATCACCGAATCGGGGCGGGCGAAATAGATATATTCGAAGACACAGCTCTGGCGGCGTTTCTTACCGCAATGGGTGCGTATAGTCTGCACGCCCTCCCTTGAGAACACCAGCATCTCGCCGGGTTCGATATCACGCTCAAATCTGGCCCCCACGGCGGTCAGCGCACAGCTTTCGGAGGCCACGGCATAGCTGCCGTCGGGCATTTTTCCGAAGCACAGCGGCCTGAACCCGAATGGATCACGAAGGGCGATCAGCTTGGTGGGAGACATAACAACGAGAGAATAGGCTCCCTCGATAATATCCATTGCGGCAGAGACAGCCTCCTCTATCGATCCTGTTCTTAGGCGCTGCTTAGTGATGATGTAGGCTATCGTCTCGGTGTCGGAGGTGGTATGGAATATTGCTCCGGACATTTCAAGCTCGGCTCTCAGTTCGGAGGCATTGGAAAGATTTCCGTTATGGGCGAGAGCCATACGTCCTTTCATATGGTTGACGACTATCGGCTGGCAGTTGCGCCGCTCGCTGCCGCCGGTGGTAGAGTACCGGACGTGGCCTACCGCCATATTCCCCGGAGGGAGAGCGCCAAGCCCGGTGGGTGTGAACACCTCTCCCACAAGGCCGACATCCCTGTGTGCTTTTATGACTCCGTCCTCGCAGACGGCTATACCGCAGCCTTCCTGGCCGCGGTGCTGGAGGGCATAGAGCCCGTAATAGACTGTTTCGGCGAGGGCCGCCTTCACCGGCGACCATATACCGAATACTCCGCATTCCTCATGAAGCCCGCTCATTCCGGACACCTCTCTGCTGCGGCGGAGACAAACCCTACGAACAGCGGGTGCGGCCTGTTGGGACGGCTCTTGAACTCGGGGTGGAACTGTACTCCGACGTAGAAGTCTCTCTCCGAGAGCTCCACCGTCTCCACAAGCTTGCCGTCAGGGGATATGCCTCCGAGTGTCAGCCCTGCTTTTGTCAGGACTTCACGGTAATCGTTATTCACTTCGTAACGGTGGCGGTGACGCTCGCTGATCTCACGCTTGCCATAACAGCGGAGCATTGTTGTCCCTTCGCCGATAACACAGGGGTAAGCGCCGAGCCTGAGCGTACCGCCCTTGTCTATGGAATCGCTCTGGCCGGGCATAAAGTCGATGACCTTGTTTTTGCACAGCTCGTTGAACTCGCCCGACTCGGCATCCGCGATGCCGCAGACATTCCTTGCATATTCTATAACGGCTATCTGCATACCGAGACAGATGCCGAAGAAGGGTATCCGGTTTTCTCTTGCATACCTGACGGCAGTTATCATACCTTCGATACCTCTGCCGCCGAAGCCGCCGGGAACGATCACGCCCGCGGCATCACCCAGAACATCGGCGATATTGTCTTCATTCAGCTTTTCCGAATCCACCCATTTGATATCAACGTGGGTACCGATAGAGTACCCGGCATGGCGGAGAGCTTCGGCCACTGAGAGATAAGCGTCGTGGAGTTCGGTGTACTTTCCCACGAGAGCTATGGCAGTGGACTTGTCCGCCGACTTGATGCGACGGACCATATCCTTCCACTCGTCCAGTCTGGGACGGGGCGCCGTGATGCCCAGGCGCCGGCATACCACTTCGGAGAAGTTGGCTTTTTCAAGCATCAGCGGGGCTTCGTACAGATCAGGCAGAGTAAGGTTTTCTATCACGCACTCCTCGCTGACGTTGCAGAAAAGGGCGATCTTGCGGAAGATGCTTTCCTCCAGCGGTCTGTCGCAGCGCAGCACGATAATGTCGGGATGTACTCCCATACCCTGCAGCTCCTTGACGGAATGCTGGGTAGGCTTTGACTTGTGCTCGTCCGAGCCGCTGAGAAAGGGGACAAGGGTAACATGGATGAACAGGGCGTTTTCGCGCCCCACTTCGAGGGAGATCTGCCTTGCGGCCTCGATAAAGGGCTGGGATTCGATGTCGCCTATCGTACCGCCGATCTCGGTTATGATAACGTCCGCATCGGTCTTTTTACCCACCGAATAAACGAACTCCTTGATCTCATTGGTAATATGCGGGATGACCTGGACCGTAGAGCCGAGGTATTCTCCCCGTCTCTCCTTGTTGAGCACGTTCCAGTAGATCTTGCCGGTGGTAAGGTTTGAATACTTGTTCAGATCCTCGTCGATAAAGCGCTCATAGTGTCCGAGGTCAAGGTCCGTTTCGGCTCCGTCCTCGGTGACAAAGACCTCGCCGTGCTGGTAGGGGCTCATAGTACCGGGATCCACATTGATATAGGGATCCAGCTTCTGTGCAGCCACCACAAGGCCCCTTGCTTTTAGCAGGCGGCCGAGGGATGCTGCGGTGATGCCCTTGCCAAGCCCGGAAACGACACCGCCGGTCACAAAAATGTACTTTCTCATAAGACTTCCTCCTTCGGGTGTATGATTTCAGATGGGATAATAATTCAAGGCAATACCGCGTGCGATTCATTCTGCGCTGGCGCCGTAGTTTGAGAGCACCCTTGCTGAGGGATCACTGACGTTGCAGCCCTCCCAGCTCCTGTTGGGCATCCAGAAGTCCGCGATCATCTCTCCCTGTCCGGGGTAGTATTTTTCAAAGATCTCCCGGTAGAGGAGGGATTCCTTAGTAAACGGCTGAGCGTGGATATATTTCTGTCTCAAAGTCTCATATTCTTCATCGGTGTAGTAATTCTCGGCATATTCTTTCAGATAGTTTACGAGGGAGTGTCCCACAGCATCGGAGAAGGCGGCCTTTTCGCGCCAGAGTATGCTCTCGGGAAGGATGCCGTCGGGCTCGAATGCCTTTCTCAGGAGATACTTGCCCTTGCCGTAGGTGTTGAGCTTCTTTTCGGGATCTATGGCCATGACATACTTCACGAAATCAAGATCGCCGAAGGGCACGCGGGCTTCGAGAGAGTTTACGGAGATACATCTGTCAGCACGAAGAACGTCGTACATATGCAGCTCATGCACACGCTTCTCGGCTTCCTTCTGGAATTCCTCCGCCGAGGGGGCGAAGTCGGTGTACTTGTATCCGAACAGCTCGTCGGAGATCTCGCCGGTGAGGATAACGCGGATATCAGTCTGTTCGTGTATCGCCTTGCAGACCAGATACATACCGATGCTGGCTCTGATAGTAGTGATGTCGAAGGTCCCCAGCAGTTTTACCACGTCATCGAGGGAATCTATGACATCATCCTTGGTGATGACGACCTCGGTATGATCGGAGCCGATGAAATCTGCGGTCTCCCTGGCATATTTAAGGTCGATGGCATCTTCGTTCATTCCGATGGCAAAGGTGCGGATCGGTCTTGAGGAGAACTTCTGTGCAACGGCGCAGACGAGGGATGAATCCAGTCCTCCCGAGAGCAGGAACCCGACCTTTGCGTCGGCAACAAGGCGCTTCCTTATGCCGGAGACCAGCTTGTCGTGAATGTTCCTGTATATCTCCTCGTGGGTATCATAGCAGACCTTCCCGGCGTGAGCGATATCGCAGTAGCAGCGGAACTCGCCGTCGATATAATAGTGTCCCGGGGGGAAAGGCATTATCTTGTCACAGATGTCCACAAGGTTCTGGGGCTCGCTGGCGAACACGACGGCTCCGTCGCTGTCATAGCCGTAATAAAGGGGGCGTATGCCGATCGGATCTCTTGCTGCGATGAACTTCCCGCTCATCCCGTCGTAGATCACACAGGCAAACTCCGCATCCAGCATAGCGAACATATCGGTGCCGTATTCGTTCCACAGCGGAAGTATGATCTCGCAGTCAGAATCGCTGTTGAAGCGATAGCCTTTGGCTATGAGATCGTCCCTGAGGCTGGCGAAACCGTAAAGCTCGCCGTTGCATACCACATAGCTCTTCCCCAGTGAAAAGGGCTGCATCCCCTCGGGAGTCAGGCCCATTATCGACAGCCTGTGGAACCCGAGCAGCCCTTCGCCTACATCAGCGAAGCGCGTACTGTCGGGGCCTCTCGACTTGGTCCTTTCAAAGCATCTTTCCATAAGCTCTCTGTCGGCCTTAGCCGAACACCAGCCCATAATACAGCACATAATTATTCCTCCGATAACAGAACGGGGCTGCCGCAATAACGGCAGCCATAGTTCGTATTTTTATTTATCATTTAACTCCGAACAGCAGCTCGTCGTAGGTCGGGAACGGCCAGAACTTCGAGGCGGTGATCGTCTCGGCTTCGTCGCAGGAAGCGCGGAGCTTTTCCATTACGCCCAGCAGCTCGTCGCGGATGAGGTAGCCTGTCTCGATAACGTTGGGTGCAGACTGGACTTTTTCAAGTGCGGAACCCAGCTCGTCGAGGCTCTTGTAGGCATCCGATGCAAGCTGAGAGAGACGTCTGACTGTCTCGGTCTCATAAGTGCAGGCCAGGTCTGTTGCAAGAGATTTCTTGGCGTTGGCGGTCTTGGCTACGAAAGCCGCATACTCCTCGATAGCGGGAAGGATCTCGCGTCTTGCAAGCAGCTCCATGGTATGCGCCTCGATAACGACTGCTTTGCAATAGTTTTCGAGGGTGATCTCGGTACGGCTGCGAAGTTCGGCTTCGGTGAAGACCTTATGCGAGGTGAGCATCCTGACGTTCTTCTCGTCCATAAGATGAGGGATAGCATCCGGTGTGGTGCGGTAGTTGAGCAGGCCCCTTACCTCGGTAGCTTCCTTGATCCAGGCATCGTCGTAACCGTTGCCGTTGAAGATGATGCGCTTGTGATCGGTGATGGTCTTCTTTATCATCTCGTGAAGCTTTTCCTCAAAGTTTTCGGCTGTCTCGAGACGGTCGGCATATATCTTCAGGCTCTCGGCGACAGCAGTGTTGAGCATAATGTTTGCACAAGCGATAGAGTTGGAGGAGCCAAGCATCCTGAACTCAAACTTGTTGCCGGTGAAAGCAAAAGGAGAGGTGCGGTTCCTGTCTGTGGTATCACGGGTGAATCTGGGAAGGACACTTACGCCCAGCCTCATGGTCTTCTTCTCGATGCCCTCGTAAGGTGTGTCAGTCTCGATAGCCTTGAGGATACCCTCCAGCTCCTCGCCGAGGAAAATAGAGATAACGGCGGGAGGTGCCTCGTTGGCGCCGAGTCTGTGATCGTTGCCGGCGGTGGCGACGGAGATACGCAGCAGATCCTGATAATCGTCAACAGCCTTGATAACGGCACAGAGGAACAGCAGGAACTGAGCATTCTCATAGGGTGTGTCACCGGGAGTAAGGAGGTTTACGCCGGAATCAGTGGAGATCGACCAGTTGTTATGCTTGCCGGAACCGTTCACTCCTGCGAAGGGCTTCTCATGGAGGAGGCATACAAGGCCGTGCTTCTTGGCGACCTTCTGCATGATCTCCATTGTCAGCTGGTTATGATCGGTGGCGATATTTGTGGTGGCGTAGATCGGTGCCAGCTCGTGCTGAGCGGGAGCGACCTCGTTATGCTGTGTCTTGGCAAGGATGCCCAGCTTCCAGAGCTCCTCGTTAAGATCGTTCATATAGGCCTCGACTCTGGGCTTGATAACGCCGAAATAGTGGTCATCCAGTTCCTGTCCCTTGGGAGGCTTTGCGCCAAAGAGGGTGCGTCCGGTATAGATAAGGTCCTTTCTCTTATTATAGAGCTCCTGGGGGATAAGGAAGTATTCCTGCTCAGGGCCGACGGATGTGGAAACGTGCTTTACCTGATCGTTGCCGAAGAGCTTCAGGATACGCAGAGCCTGTTTGTTGAGGGCCTGCATCGAGCGGAGCAGCGGAGTCTTCTTGTCAAGAGCTTCGCCGCCGTAGGAACAGAAGGCTGTGGGGATGCAAAGAGTCTTGCCCTTGATGAAAGCATAGGATGTGGGATCCCAGGCTGTATAGCCTCTGGCCTCAAAGGTGGCTCTCAGGCCGCCGGAGGGGAAAGAAGAAGCATCCGGTTCGCCCTTGATGAGCTCCTTTCCGGAGAAATCCATTATGACTCTGCCGTCGGGGGAGGGAGAGATAAAGCTGTCATGCTTCTCGGCTGTGATCCCGGTCAGGGGCTGGAACCAGTGAGTATAATGTGTAGCTCCCTGCTCGACTGCCCACTCCTTCATAGCCTGTGCAACTGCTTCGGCCACTGAGGGATCAAGCTTGGTGCCGAGGTCTATGGTATTTTTCAGCGAATTATAAACTTTAGAAGATAACTTCGATTTCATCACTCTGTCATCAAAGACTTTGCTTGCAAACATTTCGGGTACTGTGCTCATGATCGTTTCCTCCGTTTTCATTTTCAATCTTAAAGCAGCAATGTCTCCGGCACCTGAGCTTTCGCCCTGTGCCGGAGACACCGTTGCCCCCATCTAAAATCAGGAAGGAGTCTTCCCCTTTCCTTACACTAAAAAAAGACAAGTCCGTCGGAAGACAGCTGAGCTGCTTCCGAGACGTCCTTGCCTCTATGTTTCGTATTATACACCGCATTGACGGATTTGTCAAGCACATTTCCGACAAATATCTGAATATTGGTGTATCAAATCTTGCAAATTCTCACAAATTTGCGCATTTTACTTGACAGATATGAATTTTTAAGCTATAATACTTGCAAATGGGCAATGGCGTTCATTCTTTTGGTGCCACCGGAGCGATTCCGGGCGGTACGAAAGGGATGTACGCCTTTTTATTTTATTAAGGAGTGAGCACCATGAAAAGAGAAGGAGAAGTCCGTATCCCGTCGGGCTGCGCGATAGCGGCTGTTATTTCAAGGGAGGGCAAGGGCATTACGGGCAACGTCATCTACAATGCGATGAAGCCGATGCACGACCGTTCCAACGGCCTCGGGGGAGGCTTTGCGGCATATGGCATCTATCCCGAATACAGGGATCTTTTTGCTTTCCACATTTTCTTCGATCACCGTTCTACCCGCAAGGACTGCGAGGCTTATTTAAAGGAGCGCTTCGAGATCGTCAAGGGAGAACTGATCCCCACCCGCAAGATACCTCAGATCACCGATGAGCCTATAATATGGAGATACTTCTGCAGACCTCTCAGCTCTCAGGTGGCGTCTGAGCAGGTGGATGAGAACGAGTTCGTTGCACATACCGTTATGAAGATCAACACAGGTATGAAGGGTGCTTACGTCTTTTCCAGCGGAAAGAACATGGGCTGCTTCAAGGCTGTGGGCTATCCGGAGGATGTGGGACTGTTCTACAGGCTGGAGGAATACGAGGGCTATTCCTGGACGGCACACGGACGCTATCCGACCAACACACCGGGCTGGTGGGGAGGAGCTCATCCTTTTTCGCTTCTGGACAGCTCAGTGGTACACAACGGCGAGATCTCCAGCTACGATGCGAACCGCCGCTTTATAGAGATGTTCGGCTACAAATGTACATTACAGACCGACACCGAGGTCATCACCTACATCCTGGACTATCTGGTAAGAAGGCAGGGACTCACTCTTGAGGAAGCTGCATCCGTCATTGCAGCGCCCTTCTGGTCCACCATTGCATCCAGGCCGGAGAAGGAAAAGGAAAAGCTGACCTATCTGAGGCAGATCTTCCCGAGCCTGCTCATTACCGGGCCCTTCTCTATCGTTTACAGCTGGAACGGAGGGCTCATGGCTCTCAATGACCGTCTGAAGCTGCGCTCGATGATAACCGCAGAGAAGGACGACAAGGTATTCATCGCCAGCGAGGAAGCAGCTGTCAGAGTAATGGAGCCGGAGGCTGAGAACTTCTACGCTCCGGCGGGCGGCGAGCCCGTTATAGTTCGTGTCAAGGAGGGCAAATTCTGATGAGAGAGCACTTTATATATCCTGAATTTGAAGTTGTCAGGAACGATAACAGATGCATACAGTGCCGCGTCTGTGAGAGACAATGTGCCAATGAGGTACACCGCTTCGACACAGATCTGGGACTGATGATCTCCGACGAGACAAAATGTGTGAACTGCCAGCGCTGCATATCCCTGTGTCCCACAAGGGCGCTAAAGATAGTCAAGAGCGACTGCCGTCTGCGTGAAAACGCCAACTGGTCGGACGAGACGATCAAGGAGATCTACAAGCAGGCCAACAGCGGAGGCGTACTGCTGTCGTCCATGGGCAATCCCAAGCCGCTGCCGGTCTATTGGGACAAAATGCTCATAAATGCATCACAAGTGACCAATCCGCCTATCGATCCGCTGCGTGAGCCCATGGAGACCAAGGTGTTCTTAGGCAAGAAACCGGACAAGATCCGCCGTGATGAGAACGGCGAGCTCATCACCGAGACAGCCCCTCAGCTGGAACTGTCAATGCCGGTGATGTTCTCGGCAATGAGCTATGGCTCGATCAGTTACAACGCTCACGCCTCCCTGGCAAGAGCTGCGACAGAACTGGGCATCTGCTACAACACCGGTGAGGGCGGTCTGCACGAAGACTTCTACATTTACGGCCCCAACACTATCGTTCAGGTAGCGTCGGGACGTTTCGGAGTACACAAGAACTATCTCGAGGCTGCTGCTGCGGTGGAGATCAAGATGGGACAGGGCGCGAAGCCCGGCATCGGCGGACATCTGCCGGGGGCGAAGATCGTCGGAGACGTTTCCCGCACGAGGATGATCCCGGAGGGCTCGGATGCTATATCCCCTGCACCGCATCACGACATCTACTCGATAGAGGATCTTAGACAGCTGGTATTCTCGCTGAAAGAGGCGACGGAATACAAGAAGCCTGTGATCGTAAAGGTAGCGGCGGTGCACAACATCGCAGCTATCGCCAGCGGCATCGCTCGCAGCGGAGCGGATATAATCGCAATAGACGGTTTCAGAGGCGGTACGGGAGCTGCTCCAACGCGCATCAGGGACAATGTGGGCATCCCCATAGAGCTTGCGCTGGCGGCTGTGGACCAGAGACTCAGGGACGAGGGCATCAGGAACAATGTCTCACTGATAGTCGGCGGGAGCGTTCGCTCGGCGGCTGATGTGGTAAAGGCAGTTGCTCTGGGTGCTGATGCAGTATATGTAGCAACAGCTGCTCTGCTGGCTCTCGGATGTCATCTCTGCCGCACCTGTCAGAGCGGCAAGTGCAACTGGGGCATCGCCACACAGAATCCGGAGCTGGTCAAGAGACTGAACCCGGACATCGGTTCGAGAAGGCTGGTCAATCTTATGGATGCATGGCGTCACGAGATCAAGGAGCTTATGGGCGGTATGGGCATCAACTCCATCGAGAGTCTCAGAGGCAACAGGCTTATGCTGAGAGGCGTCGGACTGACTGCCAAGGAGCTGGAGATACTGGGTATCTCCCACGCGGGCGAATAAGGAGGACATCACGATGAAAAGAGTATATGTTAACGAGCAGTGGTGTCTCGGATGCCACCTCTGCGAATACAACTGCGCATTCGCCAACTCGGGGATCGACGATATGGTCAAGGCGCTGAAGGGCAAGGACATCTTCCCGCGGGTACATATCGAAGACGGAGAGGATGGGATACACTTCGCCGTTTCCTGCCGTCACTGCAAGGATCCAATGTGCGTCAAGAGCTGCATCGCAGGCGCTATATCTATAGAGGACGGTGTCGTTAAGATCGACAGGGACAAATGCGTGGGCTGTCTGACCTGCGTGCTGGTATGTCCCTACGGGGCTGTAGCTCCGGGACCGAACGGCGCTGCACAGAAGTGCGAGCTTTGCTTACAGAACAGCTGCGGGGCTCCCGCCTGCGTAACAGGCTGCCCCAACAATGCGATCGTATATGAGGAGAGGTGATCGGGATGTCTGAATATGTTATCATCGGAAACGGAACGGCAGCTGTGGGCTGCATCGAAGGCATAAGGAGCGCTGACTCCGAAAGCAGCATCACCGTCATCTCGGCGGAGGAGCATCACGTTTACTCACGCCCGCTGATCTCCTACTATCTGGAGGGCAAGACCGATCTTGAAAAGATGAAGTACCGTCCGGAGGATTTTTATACAAAGAACAATGTAAAGCTCATCTACGGTAAGGCGGTAAAGTGCGACAGCAAGAAGCAATTCATCACCCTTGCAGACAAGCAGAAGCTGCACTATGACAAGCTGTGCCTGTGCACCGGATCGTCGCCTTTCGTACCGCCCTTTGAGGGGCTTGACAAAGTAAAGAACAAGTTCAGCTTTATGACTCTTGACGATGCGCTCGCCCTTGAAAAAGCTCTTGACAAAAAGGCGAAGGTGCTTATCGTGGGAGCGGGACTTATCGGACTTAAATGTGCCGAGGGCATTGCTGAGAGAGTGGGCAGCATCACAGTCTGTGATCTTGCAGACAGGGTGCTCTCCTCCATACTCGACAGCAAATGTGCAGCTGTGATGCAGAAGCGTCTCGAAGAACACGGCATCAGCTTCCTGCTGGGAGACACGGCGGTGCGTTTTGAAAAGGACAAGGCTGTTATGAAAAGCGGCAAGGAAGTCAGGTTTGACATCCTTGTGCTGGCAGTGGGCGTCAGAGCTGAGACAGAGCTTGCCAGGCAGACAGACTGTGAAGTGAACAGGGGCATCGTCATTGACACCTCTATGAAAACGAGCACTGATAGCATATACGCGGCAGGCGACTGTGCGGAGGGGTATGACAGCTCGATCGGTGCGAACCGTGTGCTGGCGATACTGCCGAACGCTTATATGCAGGGACGCTGCGCAGGCATAAATATGGCGGGCGGCAGCTCGGTATTCGATGATGCAGTGCCGATGAACTCTATCGGCTTCTTCGGACTGCACTGCGCGACGGCGGGCAGCTATCCTGAGGACGGCGAGGTCTGTGAGGAACAGGTCTGCGGAGGCATCAGGAGACTGTACATCAAGGACGGAAGGCTTTACGGATATATGCTCATCGGAGACGTGAACAGAGCCGGTATCTACACCTCTCTGGTAAGAGAGCAGACCGTGTTTAATGAAGAAGATATAGATAAATTGAAAAAATTTCCGACTCTGGCAATTTTTTCTTATGAAAGCCGTAGAAAAAAACTCGGAGGTGTGGTATAATGAATATCAATGCGACAGGGCTCGACTACAGGGAGCTAAATGAAACGCTCCGCCAGGTCAGGGGCAGCTGTACCATTACTGACTGTCTCGGGCAGAGGTTCATTGCAGCAGGCATCTCCGACAAGACGCTTACCATAAGCGGTATCCCCGGAAATGCACTGGGGGCATATCTCAACGGTGCAAAGATCGAGGTCAAGGGCAATGCTCAGGACGCGGTGGGCGACACTATGAATGACGGGACTATCGTCATCCACGGGAATGTGGGAGATGCTGTGGGCTACGCTATGCGCGGCGGCAGGATCTACGTTCAGGGAAATGCGGGATACCGTGCGGGCATACATATGAAGGCCTACAAGGAAAAGCAGCCGGCGCTGGTCATCGGCGGGAGAGCGGGAAGCTTTCTCGGTGAATACCAGGCGGGCGGCACGATCATCGTACTGGGTATGGACGGCAGCGGGAAAGACGATCAGCGCCCCATAGTCAGCAATTTCCCTTGCACGGGGATGCACGGAGGCAAGATGTACCTGCGCTCGGACTGCAAGGGGATACACTTCCCGCATCAGGTACACACACGCCCCGCCAACAGCGCCGATCTTGACGATATAGCTCATTATCTCAGGCGCTTCTGCTACTACTTCGGGCACAAGCTGGAGGAACTACTGGATCACCCTTTCACCGTTGTCACACCTGACAGCAGCAACCCGTACAGACAGATGTACGTAGCAAACTGACCGATACCGGATAGCCTGACGGTCTGACTGACCGCCGGCTGTCCGTTCTCTGCTATTAAACTAAACGGAGGTCACTATGGATTATACTGCTGAAGAGATAATACAATACTGCTCCGAGGAAGATGTCAAGTTTGTCAGACTGGCTTTCTGCGATGCTTTCGGAGCACAGAAAAATATATCCGTGATGCCGTCGGAACTGCGGCGGGCTTTTGAGCAGGGCATCGGGTTCGATGCTTCGGCTGTCAAAGGCTTTGCCAATGAGGCAAAGTCGGATCTGCTGCTTTATCCGGATCCGGACACACTTTCGGTACTCCCCTGGAGGCCGGAGCACGGCCGCGTTGTAAGGATGTTCTGCTCGATCAGAGAACCGGGAGGCAGGAACTTTGAGTGCGACACTCGCAGTCTGCTGGAGAAGGCTATCGGGGATGCTGCTGACGAGGGGCTGGAGTTCTCTTTCGGCTCGGAGCAGGAGTTCTATCTGTTCAAGCTGGATGATAACGGCGTACCCACATCTATCCCTTATGACAGGGCCGGATATATGGACATCGCCCCAGATGACAGGGGCGAGAACATCAGACGGGAGATCTGCCTGACGCTGGAGCAGATGGGCATAAGCCCCGAAAGCTCCCACCACGAAGAAGGTCCGGGACAGAACGAGATAGATTTCCACTATGCCTCGGCAATGAAGGCGGCAGACGATGCTATGGCCTTCCGCACCGTGGTGAAGACAGTCGCTCATGCCAACGGGCTGTATGCCGACTTCTCTCCCAAGCCGCTGAACGATCAGCCGGGCAACGGCTATCACATCAACCTTTCGGTAAAGGACGACAAGAACCACATCATCCTGCCATCGGTGATCGCAGGCATCCTCGAGCACATCAGGGACATTACGGTATTCCTGAACCCGACGGAGAACAGCTACAAACGCTTCGGCAGGAATAAGGCTCCGAAATACATCTCCTGGTCCAGCGAGAACCGTTCTCAGCTGGTGCGCATACCTGCCGCGGAGGGCGAGTACCGGCGCGCCGAACTGCGCTCGCCGGATCCGACGGCAAATCCTTATCTGGCCTTTGCGCTTATCATAAGAGCGGGACTGTACGGGTACAAGAATGGGCTGTTCCTGCCGCCTGTTGCAGACATTGATCTGTTCAGGGCAGACAGCTCCGAGACGGACAAATACGAAAGGCTCCCCGCTTCGCTCGACGAAGCCAAGTCTGCCGCGGCCGCGAGCTGTTTCGTGAAGGAACATCTTCCCGGCCGTCTGATAGACATATACTGCAAATAAAGGAGGGCTGTGCCCATGGATCTGAAACAGCGGCAGTACAATCTGCTGATAGTATCGGCACAGCCGAAGTTCAACGAATCTCTGGCGGAGATGCTCGGTATGCGAAGATACTATGAACATTCGTTTGAAGACAGCATAAGCTCCGCCAGGAGGATACTGAATGAGCAACACTTTGATATGATCCTGATAAACGCACCGCTGCCTGATGAAGACGGTGTGCGTTTTGCTGTTGACAAGTCTGTGGGAAAATGCTCGGTGCTGCTCATGGTAAGGAACGAATACTATCCGGAGATCTTTATGAGAGTCTGTCCCTATGGGGTATATACTCTGCCGAAGCCGCCCGCAAGGCAGCTGGTGGCTCAGGCCTTTGACTGGCTGGAAAGCAGCTGTGAACGTCTCAGAAAGCTGGAAAAGAGGTCTGTGACGCTTGAAGACAAGATGGCTGAGATCAGACTCGTGAACCGCGCCAAGTGGCTGCTGATCTCCAAAGAAGGGCTCACTGAGGACGAGGCTCATCACCGCATAGAAAAGCTTGCTATGGACAAATGCGTCACCAAGCGTGAGATCGCTGAGGAGATACTCGGCGTTTACGGCACTACCGCATAACGCTTGTGCGGTGTTGCCTATACTCCCTCACACTCAAAAAACAGCACCTCTGCCAACCATAGCAGAAGTGCTGCTTTCAAACTCTGTGTCTGTACGTTTACTCGTCCTGGAGGGCTTCGTATCCCTCTTCGCCGGTACGTACCTTGATGACGTTCTCAACATCGTAGATGAAGATCTTACCGTCGCCGATATGTCCGGTATAGAGTGCCTTCTTGGCAGTCTCGACTACGCTTCTGACAGGCACCTTGCTGACAACTATATCGACCTGTACCTTAGGCGTAAGACTGGTCTCGACCTGAACGCCGCGGTAGAACTCGGGGTGGCCCTTCTGAGTGCCGAAGCCCATAACGTGAGATACTGTCATACCTGTTATGCCAAGCTTGCTCATAGCGTTTCTCAGCTTGTCGATCTTAGCCTCGCGGCAGATGATCTCGATCTTGGTGAGCTTAGGTCTGCCCTCATCCACAAGGCTGGGCAGCTTCTGTACGGTGACAGCCTCGGCCTCGGGTGTCTCGCCAAGTACGACTGATGCATCATTGTATTCCTCATAGGTAGTGTACTTATGTACAGCAGGCATAAAGTCAGGATAAGCGCTGGGGAGACCATGCTCGGAGATATCCAGTCCAAGGATCTCGTCCTCGGCTGAAGTGCGCAGGCCGTTGGTCTTTTTGATGATCATAAAGGTGACCGTCATCATGACCGCAGTATAGAAAGCTACGGAAGCAAAGCCTGTGAGCTGGAGCCCGAGCTGCTTGAACTCGCCGGTATAGAACAGACCGTGAAGGCCTGCGGGAGCATCGGGGTTTGCAAAGAGACCGACTGCAATAGTTCCCCAGATACCGTTTGCACAGTGAACGCCAACAGCGCCCACGGGATCGTCGATGTGAAGCTTGAGGTCGATAAACTCGACTACCCAGACAACGAGGAAGCCTGATACAAGACCTACGCCTGCTGCACCGATAGCGTCAAAGGCATCGGTACCGGCTGTAACTGCAACGAGTCCTGCAAGGGATGCGTTGAGACACATAGAAACATCGGGTTTGCCGTTGCGAATCCAGGTGAATATCATCGTCACGCAGGTAGCGACTGCGGGTGCGATCGTTGTGGTCATAAAAATGGATGCGAGCTCGGAAACGCTTGTGGCAGCAGCACCGTTGAAGCCGTACCAGCCCAGCCAGAGGATGAACACACCGAGAGCGCCGAGGGTGATGGAATGTCCGGGGATAGCGTTTACCTTGATGACATTGCCCTTCTCGTCACGCTCGTATTTACCGAGACGGGGACCAACGAAGATCGCTCCGATGAGGGCTGCGATACCGCCCACCATATGGATAGCGCAGGAGCCGGCGTAATCGTGGAAGCCCAGCTCAGAGAGCCAGCCGCCGCCCCAGATCCAATGAGCCTCGATGGGGTAAACTATCAGCGAGATGATACCCGAATAGATGCAGTAGCTGGAGAACTTGGTGCGTCCTGCCATTGATCCGGAAACGATAGTGGCTGTGGTCGCACAGAACACCAGGTTGAAAACGAATGTGGATGCGCCCGTAAAGCTGCCGTCAGCGGGGCTGGTGATGAACTCCTTGAAGTGAGTGAACATATCCATGTTCGGGAGTCCGATAAGACCGAACAGTGTATCCTCGCCCATCATAATGGTATAACCCAGCAGCGAGAAAACGACTGTACCGATACAGAAGTCCATTAGGTTCTTCATAATGATGTTGCCGGCGTTCTTGGCACGGGTGAAGCCTGTCTCCACCATTGCAAAGCCTGCCTGCATCCAGAAAACAAGTGCGGCTCCGATCAGAAACCAGAATTCGACTGTCATAATAATTCCCTCTTTCGATAATGAAAATAGTTGTCGGCTATATCATTGTCCGTGTTCATACCGCACCGCCTCCGATCACTTACAAAGGAAATAAAAAAGCGCCTTTCGGGACAGTTACATCCCAAAAGACACCATTGCCTTGAAAATATTGATGAAATAAAAAAACAGAGACGGAGCGTGAAGAAATATCTTCATTGACATCCTTGCCTCTGATGTTTGTATTATACTCCATCGTGACCGATATGTCAAGTAGTTTTGAAAGATTTTTGCATTTTTACATTTTATTTTGTGCATTTTGGGGCGATTTGTGCTATTTTCCACAAATATTATGAATTATCGCATGAGCTCTCCTGCATTTCCCGGCATATTACTGTGCAGGAACGCAGCAAAAATGACCTTACCGGCAAACGGCAAGGTCATATCTGTTTATTAGTCCTGATGCGGCATCAGTCAGCTGCGATGAAGCCGTACATCTTCATTCTGATCTCAAGGAAATACAGATAATCATGCATAGCTGTGCTCTGAGCCTGAAGCACGTCGATACTGTCATCGACCTCAGCCTCGCCGCCAGCATTGAGCTTGGAGATATAGGCATTGAGCTTTTCGAGCCTGAGCTTGGTCTGCCAGTATTCAGCCTTGAGTCTCTCTTTTCTGTTCTCCGACAGCATCAGATCAACAGTTTCTTTCAGTTCCATAGATAGCCCTCCTTATTGCTTTTAAAGTCGCCGGCGTATTTCCGGCGGCTTATATTTCTTCTAAGACTTACATTATACCACTTTTTCTCTCAAATGTCAATACTTTTTGTGAACCTTGCCAAAAGGAAATGGGCGTTGCGGGATGAAAAAGTTCATTTTCGGTGGCTGCGGCCTGTGGAGATAATGCTCAAAGCGCAGTATCACGCGCTTTCCCTGTTCTGCCTGATCCTGCGGTATGCAAGCTCAAGCAGGCCGATATTCATTGCTGCGAAAACGATAAGATACACCGGCATTATACCTATGCCTGTTTCCTGCTGGATCACGCCGAACGCCATAGGCATAAAAGTGCTGCCGACATAAGCTGACGCCATTTGCAGGCCGATGACTGCGGCGCTGTTTCTCTTGCCGAAATTGGCTGGGGCCATATGCTGTATGGCGGGATAGACAGGTCCCATACCCGTCCCGGTGACCAGAAAGCCGGCGACGGCAAGGATATAATTCTCCGTGGGGAGCATTATCAGTACAATACCGGCAAGCTCTACGGCTATGCCGATGCGGATGAGCAGCTTATCGCCGAGACGGTCAGAAACGAATCCGGAGATAAGTCTGCCGAGCATAAGCCCTCCGAAGATCAGAGATCCGAAGGCGGCAACTGTCTCCTCGCTGAGGCCGGACTTAGTGCCTGCGAAATAGCTGGATGTCCACAGGAAGCAGGTGGCCTCGCCGGCGCAGTAGGCAAAGAATGCGATCAATGTGAGGACGACACCCGGCGTCTTCATAGCCTCGGTTATCCCAGCGGAGCCGCTCTCGTCCCCGCTGCCTTCTGTGTCCTTTTTCTTCCAGAGCGGCAGCGAGAATATGCATACCAGCAGTATCCCGATCTGTATAAAAGCTGTCCACCTGTAGCCCTCGTTCCACCTTGCGTGTTTAAGTGCGAGGGCCATGATATTGGGGCTTATGACGGCGCCGACTCCGTAGAAGCAGTGGAGAAAATTCATCACCGAGCCGGAATAGTTATTAGCGACGTAGTGGTTTACTGCTGCATCGACAGCGCCTGCACCGAGTCCGTAAGGCACGGCGAACAGGAACAGCATAAAGTAATGCTCTGACACTGAAAATCCGACGAGTCCGAGAACGGTCATAGCGATGGATACAATGACGATCCATCTGGTATGAAATCTTCTTATCATCCGCGGACTGAGCAATGCAGAGATTATGGTCATAAAGGAGATCGTCATTGCCACATACCCGGCATATGAAGACGGCACTCCGAAATCGTCCTGCATAACGGGCCAGCCGGAGCCCAGCAGCGAGTCAGGCAGACCGAGACTTATAAAAACAAGATATATCACTGCAATGAGAAGAGATCCCATAGCCTGATCCTCCATAAATAATGATCCTGACGGATACTGTTATAAAAAACATCCCCCCGAAGTAATCCTCCCCGGAAGGATGCCTGTAACTGATCATTCTTACAGCAGACGCACCTTATTGACTTCCTTTTCGATGTCCTGGCAGCCCTTTTTATTCGACTTGAACACGAACATATCCTCATTGGTCTTGACATCGATCTCGGATTTCAGGAGCTTGATCTCCGACTGGACGACGCGGATGCCCTTCTTATCTATGAACATAGTTATCGGAAGGTCGGTAGTGGACGGACAGATGATGAGCATACCCTGCTTTGCGCTGAGAAAAAAACCCGGACGGTCAGAGATCTTCGTCGAGCCATTGATACTTTTGAGTGCAAACTTACACGGCAGGCATTTATAATAGTCCAGCTTATCAACATCAATGGTCATCTGGATATGGAGCTGTCTTAAGACGCGCTGCCACTCGGGAGAATCGAGGTTGATCGAACTGTCTGTTTTCAAAACTTCAAGTAATTCCATACTTACCGCCCTTTCTTTTTGGGAGTCTGCTCCCCGCACAGTTTTATATTTTTTTGTGAATACGCGGGATATCAGGATCCGTTTGTTATCTGCCGCTCAAAAATGGTCGGGGCGACAGGACTTGAACCTGCGGCATCTTGCTCCCAAAGCAAGCACTCTACCAAACTGAGTTACGCCCCGTTTCATTCTAATACATTATACACTTTTTTCAGGGATTTGTCAAGCAACTGCACAGATTGTTAACTAATTCATATATATGGCTTCACAATGGATCGCTGCGATCAAGATGTTGTATGCTCTGCGAGAAGCTATGAATAAATTATAAAATGCCCATACAAAGACTTGACAACGGGAGTTAATAGTGATAAAATATTATAGTGGATTTCGAGGTGTAGCTCAGTTTGGTAGAGCACTACGTTCGGGACGTAGGGGCCGTGGGTTCAAGTCCCGTCACCTCGACCATAAATCTCCGCAGTAAGGGCATAAACGCCCTCGCTGCGGAATTTTTTTATGAGCTTTTGCCTTATGTAATCGGGAAGTGCATTGATATACACTTCCACATAGTCGTCATAGACCAGTACCTTGTCAAGATAAAGGTTTATGAGCTGACGTTTGGTCTCGTAATCGCCCTGCAGGAACAGCTC
>JAFXRI010000097.1 GCA_017526445.1 Ruminococcus sp.
AAAAATCTCAGCTCAACTTTATTGAGCTTGCGCGCGATCTGACGCACAGGGGTTGTGCGGTATTGCCTTTATGAACTGAGGGCAGTACCTCCGGCTGAGCAAAATTAAAAAGCTCTGCCGCATACGCGACAGAGCTTTGGAGGCGCCAGCCGGATTTGAACCGGCGATCAAGGTGTTGCAGACCTACGCCTTACCACTTGGCTATAGCGCCGTTTGGAGCGGATTACGAGGCTCGAACTCGCTACCTCCACCTTGGCAAGGTGGCGCTCTACCAGATGAGCTAAATCCGCATATGGCGACCGGAATGGGGCTCGAACCCACGACCTCCAGCGTGACAGGCTGGCGTTCTAACCAACTGAACTACCCGGCCACATGGTGGGAACTATAGGGCTCGAACCTATGACCCTCTGCTTGTAAGGCAGACGCTCTCCCAGCTGAGCTAAGCTCCCATCCGTCAAGTGACAAAAATAATTATACACTATTTATGTGCTTTTGTCAAGAGCTTTTTGAAAAATTTTACCCGATCTTTTGAATTTGCCGGTGAAATGTTCCTCGCGGGCTCGCCCAGCACCCTTTGCCTGATCTCAGACATAACGGCGAAGTCGTTGTTGGAGCCTGTGCGGTACCTGGCCGTGACGGCGATAAGCGGGTGGCATTTTTCCATAGCAAAGCTCTCGCCGCAGCAGCGGAGCATCTCCAGGTCGTTGAGATAGTCGCCGAAGGCCATACACTCGTCGTATTCTGCGCCCAGCGCCTGCTGGAGGATATGGATGCCGCGCCCTTTATTGACGCCGCCGTTCATCACGTCCACCCAATGGATACCGGAGAGTCCCAGGCTTAGACGGCTGCCGAAGCGTTCCTGCATCTGCTTGTAGCCCTGCTGCTCGATATTGCCCTTGCAGTAGACTGCAAGCTTGAAAACCTCGTCAGAGCAGGAGGTCAGGTCAGGCATATAGACGCAGTTGTTGTAATACTTGCGTACCTCTTTGGCGTACAGGGCGTCGTCATTGCTGTAATAGGTGCCGTGTTCGGCGCACAGCAGGGGGATCAGCCCCAGCTCACTGCATAGCGAGAGCATTTCTCTGACTGTGGCTATGGGCATTATGGAACGGCTGACGGTCTCGCCGTCTATGATTATATTGGCGCCGTTGTCGCAGATGTAGGCGAGCCTGCTGCCGTAATCTTTGAACTGGGCCTCCAGTGCGGCATAGCTGCGCCCGCTGGCTATGGCAAATGTGATGCCCTTAGCCTCGAGCTTTGAGATGACCTCGCCGAAGTCCGGCGGGAGATCTTTGCTGTCATTTACCAGTGTGCCGTCTATATCAGTTGCAATCAGCTTTATCATACTATCCCTCGTTTCATATATACCATTATAACAGGCAAATATGACTAAATCAAGTTAGCGGCGAGGCTAAACTGCAAAGCCGCACAGATACGCGCATTTTTGCGTTCTGAAAAAAATATCCCAATTTGGTTTCGTATTGCTCTCCCTGCCGAGGAGGGGAACGATACTATTTTTATGAGGTGATGACCAATGTATGTAAACGGCATAGTTATCCAGAAATACGCGGACAACCCCTACAGGGGCATAGACGGCAGCGGGTTCAGCGTATTTACGGGGCAGAACTGGTTTTTGAATTTTGAAGACGGTGTTCCGAAAGACTTTGAGGACTACTACGATGAAAATATCGGCATGACCTACTACGACCTTGCAGACCACACATGGGTCGCGGCCTGCACCGATATGGCCTACATACATCGTTATATCGAAGAAGCCAAAAAGCGCCATATTGATTACAGGCTGCTGCTTTGTGAAACTGATATCCCTCAGCCGAACTTTGAATGCCCCGACCTCAGAATGACGTTCTTAGGTTACGACTACGCCTATACCTCGGGGGATTATTATTCTGCGGTGTATAACGAGATACCCTATGTTTTCCCTCAGTTCAGGCTGAACAGATACGGCCTGTTCGATACCCGTGAGGAGATAGAAGAATACCTTGCCGCCCGCGAAGAATTCACTCGCACTCACCCGCCCCTCACCCTTGAAGCCGGTGACTTTGCAGTGTTCAGGCTCCACGAGATATACCTTTGAAAAATATGACTATCCTTTTAGCACGCCAACTAAAAATGCGGTAAACAAAAGGATAATTGAGCGTTGTATATCTTTCCCCCGCCTGCGGCGGGGGAAACAATACACAACCAAATTGGGATAAAAAAATAATAATTTTTTTGAAAAAAAAGTGAGTGAAAACACATCTCCCTTACGAATATATAAGTGAAGGTACCTTTCAAGGAAAAGTGGTGAAGAATATGACAGACAGTGAGCTTCTTGGGCGTATGCGCTGTAATGACCAAAGTGCACTTGAAGAGATAATGAAGAAGTACAAGCGCCTTGTGGAGTACATTGCTGCCAAAGCCCTGAGCTCGGAAAGCGACAGGGAGGAAACGGTCATGGATACTTTCTATAAAGTGTGGGACAAAAGAGATATCATAGACCTGGAAAAGATGAGCCTTAAAAGCTACATATCCATGACTGCTTCGAGCTGCACCATCGACAAGCTCAGAAAGATAACAAAGGGCGAAGCGGTGGATCCCCTCGAGGATGACCTGGAGCTGGACCTGGACCTGGAGAACGAGGCTGCACGCAGGATCAATTTAGATATAGTAAAAAGCTGTGTGCAGGCGATGCCCTCGCCGGACAGAGAGGTGTTCATCGACAGGTACTATTTTGAGTTGGAGGTAAAAGAGATAGCAGTACGCCGCGGGCTCAAGGAGAAAAAGGTCTGGAATATTCTTTCAAGAAGAAAAACTATGCTGAGAAAGGAACTTATCAAGGGAGGAGTTATATTATGAGCAGACTTACAGAGATCATGAAACAGATCCCCCTTGACGAATTGACGGGAGATGCAGACATGAAAGAGACAGAGAACAGGAACAACATCGTTTCAACACAGGGCGCGGCCTTGAAAAGAAGAGTCGGGATCATCGGCACGGCAGCAGCCTGTGCGGCTCTGGTAGGCGGAGGTATATTCGCCTACACAAGGATCTCGGGCAGCGGGAAGGTGGATCCCAAGGCACCCGACATCGTGAGCACCGCCAGCGGCACTCAGAGCACCCCTGACAGCACTCCCGATGTCCGTCAGGAGAGCGAGGCTTACAGGCAGAATATGAAAGCCTATCTGGATCACTTCGCAGATATAAACGTGGAGTACGATCTTGTGAAGGATTCGTTATATCCGCTGGAGACTGAGTCCCCGACGGTAAAGTCCGCTGACACAAACGGCAATGAGGGCAAGGTCGGGATCCGTATGATCGGCTACCGCTCGTCGGGATCCTACATTATGGTCGATCTGGCAGTATCCTCAGAGGCTGAAAAGTACGGCCTGTTCAGCAGCGGTGATGCTGTGATCACTCTTCCGGACGGGGGCGTTCTGACAGGCTCGCCGGTATTCTACGACTCGCAGACCTCAAAAATGATAAGCTTTATATTCAAGCCCGATCAGAGGGAGGCTGAGACTTACAAGCTGATGAATGCCAAGGCCGGCGACAAGCTCAGTTTCCGGGCAGAGAACATAGTATTTGAAACAGGTGACGGCAGCGAGGGCGAAAGCGGTTCGATCCCTCAGGAGACTGTTGAGAATTATTCGGCGGAGTTCGTATATGCTCCGGCAGAGGGATTTTCTCACTCTGTAGCGGTGGATACTGAGATCGAAGTGACGCCTTTTGATCCCGCCGCTTCCAGAACAGAGAAGATCACCGTAAAGAAGGTCGAATACTCCAATACGGGAGCAGAGATAACCTTCTCGTTCAACAATGCAACGGATGAATATCTGGGCCGTGTGGAATCGGCTCTGTGCGAACCGGTAGCTCTGTTTTCCGGTACGTCGAGGTTCAATAAAGAAGACTTTGTGACCTTTGTTGAGGACAGCGGCTATCAGCGCTATGCTCTGAAAGTCAAGGAAAACAACACCGGCTCGGTGACCTATACAAGACTTGAAAACGGCGACTTTGTTGTAAAGCGTGCGTTCTTCAACGATCCTCTCAGGGCAGACAACATCGACAGGTTCCTTTTGGGCATCAACCAGTCCACCTTTATGGTAAAGGACGGCATTTCCGAGCCTGAAGAATCCAAGCCTGAGGATTCCAAGCCCGAGGATTCCAAGCCCGAGGAGTCCGAGCCTCAGAAAATGCTGAGCTTCGACGATCTGACCATTGGCCTTGACGGTGCCAGGATGGAATATGCTATGAATGAGGACGGCACCGGCACAGACACGAGCAAGATCGAGGCGCTGGTATATATTAACCTGCTCAATTTCCCGATGGATAAAAAGCTTGATCTGGACAAGAGCGTTACCGCCACACTCCCCGACGGCAGAGAGGTCAAGCTCACAAACGGCAACACCTTTGAGTTCGGCACCGAGCCAGAAAACAACATATGCTACAGCATCACCTATACGGGTGCTATCCCTGTGACGGATCTCGGCCTCAAGGAGGGTGAGATCATCAGGATCACGGTAAAGGATCTTTATGACACAGACGGCAACAAGGTGGCAGAGGGGACCTATGAGGACAGCTTTGAGCTGGGCTCGATAGAGGATAACGGCTCGGATGAGAGTGCTCCCGATGAGAGCAAGTCTGACGGCAGTGCGGCTGACGAGAGCGAGCCTGCTGAGAGCAGCGAAAGCGAGTTTACAGATGAGCAGCTTGAACAGCTGAGCTGGAAGGCGAGAAACTTCTACCTTATGCAGAAGGCAGCTTACTGCGGATACTATGACGAAAACGGCGAAGAAAAGCAGATCATCCCGCAGGAGCCCGATGCTCTGGAATTTGCAAACGGCGAGATCCAGTTCGGCTTCAACGGCCTGAAGATGAACCTTATGGGCACCGCCGCCGCAGAGGGAAGATACTTCGCCCCCGTCATTGACATCACTTGCGATGACCGCGACGGTAAGTTCCTTTCCAAGGAGACCGACGACGCACTCAGCACTGAAAATGACTTCGTTCTTATCACATCTGACGGCAGGAAGGTCAAGACTCTTGGCCAGGGCTGGATGGCCTGGGGAAGAAATCATATGCTGCTGTCCGTGACCTTTGATACCGAGGGTTCGGGCCTGAAGGCCGGCGACACAGCGACTTTGAAGCTTTCCCGTCTGACCAAGTCCAACGGCAGCGTGATAGCCACCGGCGATTTCACAGCAGAGATAAAGTTCTGATACAAAAAAACATCCTCCGCGCTGTGCGGGGGATGTTTTTCAGTATGAAGCTGCGGGACGCGGGCAGGGGAACGCTTTCCCGGAATAAAAAGGGGAGACCGAAGTCTCCCTTTTTGCTTTTTTATTCGATAGTGACCTTCTTCATCACCTGGGGCGTTCTCGGCTTGTCGTTGAAGCCTACCGGTGTAGCTGCGATCTCGTCAACGGCATCCATTCCCTCGACTACACGGCCGAAGGCGGCATACTGTCCGTCAAGATGAGGTGCATCTGCGTGCATGATGAAAAACTGCGAGCTGGCGGAATTGGGGTTCATAGCCCTTGCCATAGAAACGACTCCGCGCTCATGCTTGATAGGATTGGCTACGCCGTTTGCAAGGAACTCGCCCTTGATCTTTTCCTTTGAGCCGCCCATTCCGGTGCCTTCGGGATCTCCGCCCTGGATCATAAATCCGCTGATGACTCTGTGGAAGATCAGGCCGTTATAAAAGCCCTCGCCCACCAGCTTCTCAAAATTAGCTACGGTTATCGGTGCGGCATCGGGATAAAGCTCGATCTTTATCTTCTTGCCGTTCTCCATTTCAATTACGACCATCGGTCATACACTCCTTCTTAATTGTCATTTACTTTTGGAAGCTTTCCCTGCTCATTGAACTTCATAAGCTCGGCAAAATAAACTGCCTCGGGGGAGGGGTGCTTCCTTGCGAGCTTTCCTTCCTTTACGGTGCTGTTGCAGTATATAAAGTCCTTTTCCCCGTCCTTAACTATGCAGTATATCCTGTCGCACACAGCGAACTCGTCATTCTCGTCATAGAGATTCTTGTCGAAGCAGCAGAATATATCGTGAGCTATCATCGACGCGAGAGTCGTGGTTATCTCATACTGGCTCTTGCCTGCGGCCTTCATTTTGTCGATGTCGGCCTTGAAGAACTCCGTCACCGGGACGCTGTTGACCTCCATCTTATTGAAGATCCTGGCAAGACACCGGGCGGCGTCTTCGTCTGTCAGCTTATCGAGCCGGCAGTTCTTGAATTCGAGTATATAAGGCTCAACAGTAGCATAGAAAAGCTTTTCATACTGAAAGGGCTTTCCCTTATCGGAATAGCTGATTATAGGGTGCTCTACGTTTATAAGCAATGTGATCGCTCCATCTCATAAGTTGTGAGCAGTCGCGACGGAGAGTCAGTCCTGTCTCCTGCGGTCACCGTACTGCTTCATAAATTCTTCCTTCTTCTTGGCGAGGTACTGCTCCGAAACAGCCTCGATGTCATCGTCGTCGCTGGGAGGTACACGGGTATCCAGCTCGTTATGGATATAATCCTCGATACCGCTCATATCCTTGGCGGAGACTGCCTCGATATTCTTATACTCTGCGTCCTTGGTCACGTCCTTGGCGACGCCAAGATCCGAAAGCTTCCTGTCCACCTCATCCTGTCCGACGTGTTCGATATCGAGATCCATAGCCTCTCTTGCCCTTGCACGGCTCTCGACCTCGTCCACCATAGCTGTGATCTTTTTATCCACGTCGTCGGCATTGGCGGAAACGATGTCCTTGTTATCGTGAGCTTTCAGGAAACGCTCGTGCTCGATGCGGTACTGAGTCTCGAAATCGTCCTGAGCGGCAGATACTTCCTTGTCGCCCACATTCTCGGCTGTGAAGTCGGATGCGGTGACGACAGGCTTGTTCTTCTGCTCCTCCAGTTCACGCTCCAGCTCAACCATCTTTTTCTTGATAGTCTCGGGATCGATCGCAGCGGGACCGACGGTCTCGGGCTTGGCAGGATCGTACTTAGACTCCTTGATATAAACGGTGTCTGCACCGGGAGCCTTGGGCTTTCTCGGAGTCGGAGCACCGAAAATGTCATCGGGGTTTACCGTCGGCTTGTTTGCCGCGGCGGGTGCGGGGATAGTGTCAGTTCGCTTTTTATGTCCAAAAAGTGCCATAAAAAGTACCTCCTTAGTATAATATTTATATCCTTATCGTAAAAAATACATAATATATTTATTATATTATACACCTTTTTCGGGGAAAATGCAATAAGTTTTAATCATTTTTTTAAAAAACATTACCTTGCTAATTTGTGGATTTTTTGTAAAGTTCACATAATTTCAATAAAATAGTAATTATTTATTATCATATTCCGGCTCAGAGTTTGTTATAATAATTAATGTAATATTATTGATATTGCGACTTATTTTAATAAAAAGAATTAACAAAACATTCTTCAAGGGGGAATCAAGTTGCTTAACCAGAAGATCGGCATTACAGCGACTGAGCTTTTTGCCTGCAACCCGTTCAGGGTGCTGGGCATCGCTGTTGATGCTACTAAGGCGGAGATAGACAGAAGATACAAGGAGTTCCTTGCTGCTGCAGGCGCCGGCAATTCCGCTTCGCTCAAGACGGAATACGACTTCAATTCGCTGCCTCCGTTCTCGAGAGATGCTGCCGCACTCAGAACGGCTTATGCAAAGCTCGCCAGCAACGGCTACCGCTGCTTTGCTTATTCCGACAGCCAGTTTACTGTTCCGCTCAATATTGATGACGTTGCTCTCAACCTGAGGGATATTTCCTGCTATGACTGCTTCCTCAGATGCTATATGTGGCTCGTTATCAATGATCCTAATATGGAAGAGCATATGCTTTGGATCTCGCTTGCAAAGCATATTGACAAGCTTATAACCTCCTCGCCCGATAAGTTCGAGAAATACTTCGACAACCGTTTCCCCGCTGAGATGATCGATCCTCAGAAAAGCTGCTACCGCTCATTCTATGTGACATTCTGCGAGATCATCCTGCTGCCTCTGAAGGAAATGGTAAGGGGCTCGATGAAGTGTGACAATGCTACTGATATACTCAGGCTCAAGGGCATCGACGTGAACGAAAAGTTCGAGTTCATCGAGATACCTCAGGCCAATGTGCCCAAGGACGGTGCTCCTGCTCCCAAGCTGAAGATAGCTGTTAAGGACGGCGAAGAGTATTTCGATACCAATACCGGAAAGATGGTATCCTTTGCAGGTTCTGCCGATGCAAAGGTAGAGAGCAACGAGTTCGAGCAGGCTGCTTCCGCCATTTCTGCTGACGAGATCCTTGAAGAGCCTGATGAGAAAGACGTTATCCCCGAGGAGCCCAGCTTCGTTCCCAAGGCTGAGGATGATGACGACTTCACGGCACGCAAGCCGCTGAGGTTCCAGTCCACCACCGATTCCAGCGGGGAGGGCACTACTGCTCCGAGGATGATAAAGCGTCCTGTAAATACGGGCATACTTACCAAGGAAAATGCCGAGAACGTATCGGCTGCTCCGAGACCGGCAGCACCGAGACCTGCTGCTCCGAGACCGGCTGCTCCCGAAGCAGGGGAGACTGCACCGGATGACGGCAAGCAGACAGTTGCTCCCGCTATCAGAAAGAAAAAGCGTACAAGTCTTATAGATGAGGAAGCTCAGCAGCTGAGAAGAGATTCCACCGATATAAACCTCACCGAAGTTTCCGAGGACGAGGAAGAGGAGGAGAACATCTACACTGCTGCACTGGTACAGATGCTCCGTGCTAACAAGAGCAGGAACCAGTTCATGAAGGATGTTGATACCAAGCACGTCTTCAACAACGGTGACACTCTGTCAGCTCCTGCAACTCCCGACCTGAAGATGGACGATATAAATATGAAGACCTACGATAAGACAAGGCTTGATTCGCCTTACGAGGTCGTTGACCGCGGCGGTGCTATGACGAGGGAGGAGAAGTACAGGAACGTCAAGATAGACGATATGCTGGATCCTCACATCGGAAACAAGACACAGCGCGTTCAGTACGAGCCGGATGCTATCGAGACCTTCAAGAAGCATCAGGAAGAAAAGAAGCACTCGATCAAGAAGCTGATCGGTCTTGGCATATTTGCTCTGCTGGCAGTTGGTATCGTAGCTGCACTGCTGCTGATGGATCTTATCTGACCGGAAGAAACAGAATAATTTATGAGGCTGCACGAAAGGTCTCATATGCAGAATGTACCTTCACTCATACGGGTGAAGGTACATTTTTTGCGAAATATCGCCCCGCTGCCGTAAAGCAGCGGGGCGGTCGGGTATTCAGAACTTATTTATGAGATGCGGTCTCCGGATCATTTCTTTTCCTTGCCGGAGGTTTTGCGGTTAACTATCAGTATGCTTATCGACCAGAGAATATATCCGCCGCATACGATATAGATGATGTTCCTTGCCGTGTGGCTCTCGCCGGTGCCGGGGTTATTTCCGGCGGGGCTGCCTGCCTGCTGAGAAGCGTGGATAACTGCCTTCTCGATTTCTGATGATGCAGTCAGGTCAGTCTTTTCCGCCGATGTCACGCTGTTTACGTTTTCTGCAGGGCTCCGATCCTCTCCTATGCCGGATCCCTCGCTGCCTGCGTATTCAGCAATGTCATCATCTTCATCTTCTTCGCCGCTGCCGTCGAAGCTGTTGCCGTCTGCGCCGTCGTTATCGTCTGTATCGCCGCCGGCATCTATGTCATTGTCGTCAGTATCGTCGTCTGTATCGCCGCTGACGTCAATGTCATCATCGTCGTTATCGTCGTCTGTATCGCCGCCGGCATCTATGTCATTGTCGTCAGTATCGTCGTCTGTATCGCCGCCGGCATCTATGTCATTGTCGTCAGTATCGTCGTCTGTATCGCCGCTGGTGTCAATGTCATTGCCGTCATCATCGTCATCTGAGCCGCCGCTGATCTCAGCGTCTATCGTATCTGGGGCGTTCACGTTGGTATCGGTCTCGATGAACTTTACGGAATTGACCTTGAAATCTGCGTTATCCTTGAGATAGTAGAGCGCTACCACAAGATCGCTGGACAGGTGGGAGGGAACTACGGACCTTACCGTCCAGATCTCCTCGGAGTCGGAGCGGAGCTTTTCGTTCTGCTTCTGATACTGGCCGTCCATTATCAGTCCGATGCCGCCGTTGGCTGCTGCGGAGGCTTCCACAGCGATCTCAACGTCATAGCTCTTATCGGGATCAAGGCCGTAATCTCTCGGGGAGATATTATAGGAAACGAAAGTCTCGGAGTTGAAGTCTCCGCCTTCCTGGTGATAAACGAAAAGGGAAGAGCCGTCTTCATTCTGTACTACGGCAGCAGGCTGCTCTGCGGGGGAATCGTCTTCTGCGGGAGCTTCGGTCTCTTCAGGAGCCTCAGTCTCTTCGGGAGCTTCGGTCTCGGCAGAGGTCTCTTCCTGATCGGTCTTCTCTGTTTCCTCTGCGGGAGCAGTTTCTTCGGTCTCCTCAGCGGGGGTCTCAGTGATCTCAGCGGGGATCTCCTCCTCGGGCGCAGCTGACGTGGAAGTGGTTGTTTCTTCCGGCTCTGTCACCGCTTCGGCAGTAGTAGTAGGAGTAGGTGTTGTTGTTGTTTCGGCTGCGGTTGTTGTGGCCTTAGTTGTAGTTGTGGCCTTAGTTGTAGTAGTGGCCTTAGTTGTGGTAGTAGCCTTAGTTGTGGTCGTGGCCTTGGTTGTGGTCGTGGCCTTGGTTGTGGTCGTGGCCTTGGTTGTAGTCGTGGCCTTTGTTGTAGTAGTCGCCTTTGCTGTGGTAGTGGCTTTTGTGGTGGTGACCTTCGGTGTAGTCGTTGCAGCCTGCGGACCGTTAACAGTCAGCGGAACTGAGTTGTACGCCGAGTTGACAAAGCTGCCGTTTGATGCGGATACCATCGTCTCCACATCGACAGAGAAGTCTATATCTCCCTTTGCGCCGGACTTGACATCGAAAGAGGCCAGAGCCAGAGGCGAGCTGTTCAGGATATTCGTATTCATAAGGTTTGCGCCGACGATCCTGATAACTCCGTCTGCATAAACATAGTTCGTGATAACGGAGAAGCTTCCGGAAATATTGTACTTGTTGTCAGTCTCCCACTCGCTGGGGATATGTACATCGACCTTGGAAGGATCGTATCTCAGGTTAAGAGTAAAGCCCGAAGCACCCATCTCGTTGGGAATGTAACCGACTGAGACGTCGATCCTGTCTCCGGCGGAGACTGTCTGCTTATTTGCCGAAAGTGTTATCTCATTTGCAGCTGATGCAGATGTGCCGAGCATCGAAAACATTGATGTCAGCATCATCACGGCGGTAGCTATCGAAAGCGCAGCCTTGTTTACCCGAAATCTCATAGTACTCATTCCTCCCGTCGGTCAAAAGGTCAGTGGACATATGTCTATGCGGCTTTTGTTAACTGTGTTTACTGTAACAAACAGTCCAAAAAACGGTCCAGCCGCAGATAATATTGTATTTTGTATAGAAATTATAGCAACCGTCGAAATAAAAATCAATAGTCATTTTATTCAATAATATCCGCGTAATTTTGGGCATTATGCGACGAACAAACTTTCACGCCAAATATATGGTCAAGGGTAGATTATCGGACACAATATATACTGTAATCAAAATGTAACTATTTGTTTTTTGGCAGAAAAGGCGGATGTAAACTTTTTGTTAACCGTTTGTGACGAGGATGTACAAAAAAACGGACGGTCAGAAACGGCCGTCCGTGTGGATCAATTATCCGGTTTTTTACGCACTTTGGATCAGAACTGTTTTTTCACCCAGTCGATGATCTTGGTGATGCCTCTTTCTCTGCCCTTGATGAAATCCCTTATGCAGGCTGCGGAAGCATATCCTCCGCTGACAGCATCCTCTGCAGTGCCGGCGCCATTATAGCGCTCGAAGAACTGATCGAAGAGGGGGGAGTACTGCGCTGTCAGCTCGTCAAGCTTGGCGAGCAGCTTATCGCTGCTGTAAATGTCTCCGGACATACCTTCAAGTCTTGAGAGGTAATCGTTCCGGAAGCCTTCGTTGGTCATCAGGTATGCAAAGCACAGCACGCAGGGGTTGTTCGTACCCATATCCAGCAGGCCCTTGGGCTTGTAGTTGTCTTCCTTGACGGTATTGACTGAGCTGTCGGAGCGTCCCGAGACGCCGCCGAACTCCATATCATAGAACATAAATCTCCAGCGGCCGTCAGCGTACTCATTGGAGGGATCGGTGTTGGCAGTCTTCCACATAGACCAGTTCTTGCCCGGCCAGTCCCACTTGTTGTTTATCCATACCTCCGAGAGGAAATAGTCACGGCAGCTCTCGATGTCCACCAGCTTGGAGAATTCCTCATAATCCTCGGCAGACTCTATGGAGCGGTGAGATTTGAAGAAGTCCATGAGCGGCTGGAAGTAGTAATTTTCCTTGGCACCGTCGGGCAGGTCGCCTTCGTCCAGCTTATATCCGCTGGCGTACTTTTCGGCGTCGCCCTTATATATGACGACGTCCTTCTTCTCCACGCCGAAGTGGTCTTTGAAATAGCTCTGGGAATAGTCTTCCTCGAGGACATAGAGCCCCCAGTATTCGCCGTTGAGATACACCACGCAGGGACGCGAGGCCTTGGTGGTGCAGTCGAGGGACTGGGAGACCATCTGCCAGTAGGTATCGTTGAATTTGGCTGTGAAGGCACAGTTGCCGCCTGCGCGGAGCACAAGTGTCTTGAAGCTGTCTATATCCTCGCCGGAGGAAGTTTTCAGTCCCTTGAATATGCTGCCGTGGAAGCGTTTATCGCCGTACTCCTCTCTCGCATAGAGACGGAGGCCTTTTTGCAGGTCTGAGCGCGAATAGTTGCCCTGGATGCGCACGCCGCAGTCCTGTGAGAACACAGTCGCGGTACCGTCAGGACTGATCTCGAAAAGCTCGGCATGGGCGGCACGTTCCCACTCCCTGCCCTTCTGCTTGTAGTTGGCATCGACCTGACGGGCGGTCTCGGGTTCATAGGAACCGCCGTTCTTGATATATACGGGCAGGTCCTTCTCGAAGATATCGCCCTTGACGTAGATGCCCCTGTCGGAGGAGAAAAGGTCGTCGTGATCCATAGAGAGGGAGACTACTGCCAGGGGAGTGCCCATAGCTTTGCAGCTGTCGGCAAGGCCCTGGATATGCTCTTCAGCTGTTCCGATGAAATAGGTGTTTGAAAAAGCCTTGGTGAAAGTGCCGTCGTCCATTTCCGCACAGGCGCGGAGCACTGTGATCTTATCGACCGCATCGTCGGAGGGAGGCTTTATTGTGCATACGAAGCCGCGCTCGGCAAAGTTTACCTCGTTGAAATTGCCGGAGATGAGGGTGGTGTCCACGGCTGAAGCGACATTGGGATCGCCGTCACGCTTATCGATCTCTACGGCGCCTTCGTACTTCTTTTTCGTACTGCTGGTGCGGGGATCGGAGCCGTCGGTGGTATAGTACACGGTACCGCCGTCTTTTGAGGTGAGTTCCACCGACTGCTTCTGAGGATACACGCCTCCGGCGGCTGAGAAGCTGACAACGGAGGCATTCTCATTGATCGCCGGCTTTGGCTCTGAGGTCCTGCTCTCATCGGCGGAGCCGGACTGTTCGGGACTTTCGGAGTTTTCAGCTGTGCTTGCGTCCTTGCCGCTGTCGGCAGAGCTTGCTGTTTCCGAGCTGTCCGGGGATGAAGCTGCCCCGGAGGAGCTGTCGCTTCCGGCACAGCCTGCCAGCAGCACGGCAGCAGCCAGCACTGAGAGCAGTTTTCTGTTGTTCATAGAGATCATTCCTTCCTGTGATATTGCGTAAATGCGTTATTGTAATTGATTACATTGTAGCACAGCCCCGTGAAAAAAGCTATATTATATTTTTGCGCTATATCACTTTATTATCATTACCTAAAAAAGAGCAAAGAAAGAGCAGGTGCAGCGGTCTGCACCTGCTCCGGAATAGGTTTTTCCGGGACACTTATACTATGTCGGCCGGCTCGATCCGCACTATCCTGCGGAGGCTGTCGAGGGAAAGCTCTATCTGGAGACCGACTCTTCCGCCGCTGCAGAAGATCTCCGGGAAGGTCTCGGCGGTCTTATGTATAAAAGTCGGGAAGGCTTTCTTCATCCCGATGGGGGAGCATCCGCCGTGGACGTAGCCGGTGAGCGGCAGCAGATCCTTCGCTTTTATCATCTCGACAGATTTTTCGCCTGCGGCTTTGGCGGCCTTTTTCAGGTCGAGCTCCTCGGCGACGGGGACCATGAACACATAGTTTTTTCCTGTCTTTGGGGAGACGGTCACCAGCGTTTTGAATACGCGCTCCTTATCCTGGCCCAGAGCCTCGGCTATCTCAGCGCCGGAGCGTTCAGCGGGAAGCCCGTGGTCATATTCTTTGAATGGTATCTTCTTCTGTGCCAGCGCACGGGTGGCATTGGTCTGAGTTATATTCTTCATAGCAGTCACTCACTTGATGTTGGTGGGCATACCGTTTACCGAGACCTCGGGATCGTCAAGGGCGATCACAAGGCAGCGCCTGCCGTCAATATTCTCGCATCTTACCTTGTCCTGAGCGTCCTTGCCGATGTTCACGGTTATGGAGGGGGCGGTGAGCACAGTCTTTCGCTCGATAAGGTTCACAGCGGTCAGAGGCTTCTCGCCCATAGCGTTCTCAAAGACCTTGGGCAGATGCTCGAGCTTTTCCTGGGAAACGCCCGACTCCCAGAGAATATTTTTCAGCTCCTGCTGGCCGATAGTAGCGGGCTCGGTCTCGTGGGCAGATCTGTCCACCAGGTCGGTGATCTTGTCGTTTACTTCGGTTATCAGGTCATAGTCCAGTTCGTCGCCTACCACATTCCCGAGGATAGCGTGGAATGTCTCCTTCTCGTTTTGGAAGGACATCACGAACTCACAGCCAAGCAGGTCGTTGACTACCGAAGTGTTAGGCTTGTTGGGCTTCTGGGAATACACCAGCACGCCGTTTATATCCGGCTGCCGGTCTGAGAACAGCGGGAACAGGAAGCCGTCCGAGGGCATTCCGATGATGCGGTCGGCGGTGGTCTTCTTGACGATAGCTTCCTGCTCGTCCGAGAAGATGAGCCCGTCGTAGCGGAGGTCCACCGGGCATATGGCTGTGATGATGAAGTTATAGTCGATCTCGCTCTCTGCATCGTCGGTGAGCTCGTCATTCTTATTCTTGTTCAGCACGCTGTAAGTGCAGTGTGCTGAAAATACGGCGTAGGTCGAAACGTACTGCATCCTTTCGGTGATAGCCGAGAGAAACTTGTCCACCAGCTCATCGTCTGTGAGCTTTGACTTCACCAGCGAGTACATAAAGGGCTGCATACCGCCGTCAAGGTAAGCATCCTTGGGAAATGCATATTCTTTAAGGTGTCTTCCGAAGCTTCCGGAGAGTGTTTTTTTGAGTATGGCCATAATAAGCTCGCTCTCATCCTGGGGCAGCACGTTGAAGAGGGTATTGGACTTGAACTTTATGTTCTTTTCGCTGTCAACGAAAGCCTGCACCACCTGGCCTATTGTGAAGAAGCCCACCTTTTCCGAGAAGTTCCGCTTTATCTCGTTTATCTCTTTTTTGTTCATTAAAACGCCTCCGACAGATTATTCTTGCTCTCAAAAGAGGAACAGTACCATTATAGCACAGCCGCATTCTTTTTTCAAGCGCTTTTTTGGCAGCAATACTTGAAATTGTATTTTTGCTGTGTTATAATATTTTAGAAGACTGTCGGAATATGCCGCTTTAGGGGAGTGAAGCTTATGAAGACCGCGCTGATAGTTATAGATATGCAGAATGACTACCTTTATGATAAGCGGAAGAAGAGGTTTGCCTATGATACTCCGAGGCTGACGGCTTCGGTAAATGAGCTGATACACAGCTACCCTGAGGAGGATGTGTTCTACATCAGGCATATCATCCAGAACCTTCCCACCAACAGGCTGCTGTTCGGTTATTCCATTGCCGGGACCGAGGGAGCCGAGCTGTTCGGGGGACTGGACATAGTCTCGGATCAGATCTTCGACAAACTGGTCGGGGATGCGCTGTCCAACAGAAAGCTGAGGGAGCTGCTGACGTCGCGGGGGTATGAGATGCTGCATCTCTGCGGCCTTGACGAGTGCGGATGCGTTACATCCACCGCTTTGGGGGCTGCAAGGCGTGGGATAAAGGCCGAGATCCTTCGCAGCGGGACGGCTACTGTATTCCCGGAGAAAAAGGTAACAAAGGCTCACGCCAGGCTGCGGGATGCAGGAGTGAGGTTTATTTAAGGCGGCACCCTGCGGCATAGCATTAATAATGTATATATAATAAGGAAGGGAAAGCAAATGCTCAAAAAGATAATACTGTTGGCCGGTGCTGCTCTGGCAGCGCTCACGATGCTTTGCTCCTGCGGGCCGGACAATTACGTTTCCGAGCCTGTGGATGCAGGACAAATTCTTACAAAACAGTAACAGAAAATCTCCTGCCGGGCAGTTAATACTGACCTGGGGGAGGTTTTTTCTTGTGTAAAACGCAATAGAAATCGTTTTGGAATTTATGCATTCTGCATATTGCACAAAATTATTACAAAATAGCACTTCGTTTTGTCAAAAATACTACAAATCGATTACGATGTTTACAAAATAGTTACAGCGAGATTAATATTTGTTACAATTCCTATGCTATACTGTTTAGCATAGGAGGTACTATGATGAATAGTTTCATTTCAAAAGCTGTTACTGTTGTGATCGGCATTTTCCTTTGCGGTCTGCTGATAAAGCCTGCTTCTGTATCTGCGGCAAGCACGCTGACAACACCCGTTATTAGTGAAAAGGCTGTATTCTCGGGTAAGTTTGAACTGACGCTTGAAAATTCAGGCAAGTACAAGAAAGGAACCAAGTTTGAGGTCTGGGTGGACGGCAAGTATGCCAGGTCCGCTTCAATAGAATCGCTCGCTGAGGATGACAATATATTTGAGATCGCGGGCGGAAGTTATTATTTTGCACCGAAGACAAAGCATTCTGTCAAGGTAAGAGCAGTGTCCGGAAGCAAGAAATCGGCATTCTCCAAAACATTCACTGCTGTCACTGCCGACAAGACAATGTACCGCGCCTCTCAGGGCAGGGCATATTACAAGCTCTCCGGTCAGAAGCTGGTCAAGGCCGGCACTCTTCCAGAGGATATTTACGTTTATGCCGTTCTCGCAGATGCGAAGGGCGCGAACTGCGAGGGAAAGAATGTCAAGACCAACACTGCAAAGTACATAAAGATCACCTCGGGTGATTACAAGAACAAGTACATCTCCGTATCGGAGGTAAAAAGAAAGACTTCTGAGCAGGTCAAGTCTGCTGCTCCCGCAAAGCCTGAGCTTTCGGTAGAATTCAAGTCTGCCGACAAGATCGGTGTGGGGATCACTAATCTTTCTTCCTATAAGGCCGGGACTGTATTCAACGTTTACGTTAACGGCTCTAAGCTCAAGACTGTCAAGCTCGCTGCCGTAAAGCGTGACGGATACATTTCAGTTTACAGCGATCCCGACAAGAACCTGAAAAAGGAGACGAGTTACAAGATCGCGATAGAAGCCAAGAGAAGACAGCTGACTTCCAGGACATCCAAGACTGTCAAGACAGCTTCTGTCACATATTTCAAGCTCAATTCGGGAGTCAAGCTCTACAAGTTCACCGACGGAAAGTTCAAGTCGGCAGGCACTGTGGCCTACACCGGTTACGGTGAGGGCGTTCAGGTCGATAAGAATGCCAAGGCTGCGGCAGGCAAGTCAAAGGATACCGCAGTAAAGTATATCAAGATCAAGAGCGGCGACTACAAGGGGCTTTATGTTCGCCCGGATGATACTCACCGTATGTCAGCCGCACAGGTCGAGAATATGAAGCGTCAGGCAAAGATCAACAAGGTGGTCGCTTACGCCAAGTCCAATGCTGGCGGATGCTATGTCAGCTGCGGCGAGCGCTACCGTGCTACTGACTGCTCGGGACTTACGATGCTGGCTTACAGACAGATCGGCGTAAATCTTCCTCATTCCGCTTACGGTCAGATGCTCAGGGGCAAGAGAGTATCTGCTGCGAATATGCAGCCCGGAGACATCATCGTTGCCAACGGCTACAATCACGCGATGATGTATATCGGCAACGGTCAGCTCGTTCACGCTATGAACTGGCGCGACGGCATCAGGATCCAGTCTGCTTCCACAGCAATGTACTACAACCCTGTGAACTGCATCGTCAGGATAATATAAGAGAATAATATACAATAGCAACAGCAAGACAAAGCACAAAGCTGTGTGTCCTTCCGCTCGGTGAGCGGGGAGCACACAGCTTTTTTGCGTACTTCCCCTTCGTTAAAATCAATAATTTTTGGGAATAATATTGCAATAATATATCGAATGTGCTATAATGTATATGGAGAGGTCCGGACGGACTTGAACGCGCTCTGACCTCATCCGCTCATTAATCAGATCATCGGAGGTATAGCCATGAAAATGCATTTTATCGGAGCTGCCCACGAGGTCACAGGCTCGTGTACCTATATCAATGCCTGCGGCAAAAACTTTCTTGTTGATTTCGGTATGGAGCAGGGGGTCGATGTATATGAGAACGCCCAGGTACCCACCTCGCCGTCAAACATAGATTTTGTTCTGCTCACCCACGCGCATATCGACCACTCGGGCCTTCTGCCGCTGCTCTATGCGGGCGGCTTCTGCGGAGAGATACACTGCACCAGGGCAACAGCCAATCTTGCTGCCATAATGCTGCGTGATTCGGCCCATATACAGGAATTTGAAAGCGAGTGGCGTTCCCGCAAAGCCAAAAGAAAGGGCCAGGATAACGTGGAGCCGCTTTACAATATCAACGATGCCGAAGGAGCTATAAAGTGCCTCGTGCCGCATGACTACAATGAGGTCATCGAGGTGTGCGAGGGCGTGAAGATACACTTTGTCGATGCGGGGCATCTGCTGGGCTCTGCAAGCATCGAGATCTGGATCACCGAGGAAGGTGAGACACGCAAGCTTGTGTTCTCGGGAGATATAGGTAACAAGCATCAGCCGCTTATAAGGGATCCTCAGTATCTTTCCGAGGCTGATTATGTTGTTATGGAGTCCACCTACGGTACCCGAATACACGACCGCCCGGCAGATTACGCCAGGGAGCTGGCAGTGGTGCTTCAAAGGACCTTTGACCGGGGCGGTAATGTGGTAATCCCCTCTTTTGCAGTAGGCAGGACGCAGGAAATGCTTTATTTTCTCAGGCAGATCAAGGAGCAGGGACTGGTCAGCGGACACGGGGACTTTCCTGTATATGTTGACTCGCCCCTCGCGATCGAGGCTACGGCTATATTCGTCAGCAACAAGGAATCCTGCTATGACAGCGAGGCTATGGATTACGTGAACAGGGGCATCAACCCCATTATGTTCGACGGGCTGAAGCTGTCGGTGACCAGCGACGAGTCGAGGGCGATAAATTTTGACCGCGTGCCGAAGGTCATAATCTCGGCCAGCGGAATGTGTGAGGCAGGGCGCATCAAGCATCACCTGAAGCACAATCTCTGGAGACCGGAATGTACGGTGGTATTCGTGGGCTATCAGGCTGAGGCGACTCTCGGAAGATCGCTCTGCGAGGGAGTCAAGAGAGTAAAGCTCTTCGGTGAGGACATAACAGTCCGTGCAGAGATAACTATTCTTCCGGGTGTGAGCGGGCACGCAGATATGCTGGGGCTGGACGAGTGGATAAAGCATATCACCTCGCCGGGGAAGAAGGTCTTTGTAAATCACGGTGAGAGCGCCGTAGCCGAGCAGTACACTGCTCACCTGAGAGATGATCTCGGTATCGATGCCTACTGTCCTTACAGCGGGGCTGAGCTTGATCTTATCACAGGCGAGTTCAGCAATACAGAGCCTGTTCCGATCGTCCGCACATCGAAGCCCTCCACAGCGTATCAGAGGCTCGTGGCATCCCTTGACCGCCTGAGCGCTATCGTTCAGTCCAGCAAGGGGCTCACAAACAAGGAACTGGGCAAGATGGCAGACACTATCGCCAACCTTTGCAGCAAGTGGGGCTCGTGATATGGATATGCAGGATTGTATCATCAGGCGGATAGAGCCCCGTGACGACAGCGCTGTGGAGAGCATCATCCGCGGCTGTCTCGTGGAGTACGGCGGAGATCACGGGGGCACAGCCTGGACGGATCCGATGCTGGGGCATTTCTCGCAGGTCTACAGCGCTGAGGGCAGCTGCTACTGGGTGGCTGAGGACAGCCGCGGCAGGATCGTGGGCGGTGTTGGCATCGGCGGACTTGAAGGCACCGACGGGATCTGCGAGCTCCAGAAGATGTACCTTCTGCGCGAAGCAAGAGGAAATGGCATTGCGGGACGGCTGCTGAAGATCGCCCTCACCTTTGCAAAAGGCCGGTACAGGAGCTGTTATCTGGAGACTTTGCCAAATATGACCGAAGCACAGCGCTTTTACGAGAAGCACGGCTTCGTCAGAGTCAGTGAGCCTGTAACGGTGACAGAGCACTTCGCCTGTGACATAAGATATATATTATACTTTGACTAAACATGATATTCCGTTTTGTGGAGAATTACAGTAATGAAAAAACCAAGGAATAAAATTATACTATTAGTTGTAATCATATTTGCAGTATTATCTTTCGCAGCGGGTTTGGTGATATACAAAAGACTATATGATAGTAGTAAACCAAACATTTTTGAAATACCTGGAACAGCAATAGTGTGGTCATCAGATAACATTAATAAGATTCAATCACTGTATTTTTTTATTCAGAAGCCACCCCAAAAACGTGAAGAACTTGAGAAATTAATCAATAGTTATGTATTCCAAAACAATATAATGAAAAAATACTTGTCAGAATGTATTGATGTTCTTGAAATCAAACTCTATAAACCAAGTTTTTCGTTACCTATATTTTTTGAACAGAATAATAGTTTTTGGTTCGTGGATGATTATATCGATCATTATAAGGATGAAATAATAGTTAAAGCATATTATAAGCATGAAGGTGATCCCGAATTTGTTTATGAAAAATAGATGTAAAAAAGCGTTTGAAATATACTAATAAGTATAACGATACAGTATCAATAGTAATATCATATTTTTAATTGAATTGCCTCCTCGTCTTATTAATCAATACTCAACTTGTTCCTTGGGTGCTTTGCTTTTATTATTTCTTTCTGCTTTGATGATGTTACATGAGTGTAGATCTGAGTTGTAATTATCGAACTGTGACCGAGCATTTTCTGAATGTATCGTATGTCCACATTTTCAAGAAGCAGCGTAGCAAAGGAATGACGGAACATATGCGGGGTTATGGATTGCTTGCAGGATTCAGAGCAAGGTTCGTATTACAACATTTAAATTTATATAATGGTCAATATAAACCATTTATAAGATATATATTATACTTTGACTAAACAGGGAGAGATCAGATATGAAGAAACTTAACTGTCTGGCAATAAACAAAAAAATACAGAAAAAGGCATCATCCTTCGTCAGAAGATGTGAGGAGGATTACCGTTTGCAGATAGAGACTGTGGCTGACTCGATAGCTGAGAGCCGCGGGGCAAAGCCCATTATACTGCTGGCAGGTCCCTCCGGATCGGGCAAGACTACTACGGCGCTGAGACTGGAGGAATACCTGGACCGGGCGGGTATGGAGACGCATACTATCTCGATGGATAACTACTTCCTGCCCCTGGATGAGGCGACTGCGGAAAGGTGCGAGGACGGCACGATAGATTATGAATCGCCTTCACGTCTGGATATTGAACTGCTGAACAAGCATATGGTGATGCTCTCCCGTGGGGAGGAGATCGAGATACCCTCATTTGATTTTACAAATCAGGTCCGCAGAGAGAAGACAAGAAAACTCAAGCGCAAGGAGGGGGAGCTCATCATTTTCGAGGGGATACACGCTCTGAACCCGGATGTGATGGGAGCCCACACCGACATTGCCAACGGCGTTTATGTCAGCGTGCGAACAAGGCTCGAATCCAAGCATGATGAACTGCTCCATCCCTCACATCTGCGGCTTATGCGCAGGATAATCCGCGACAAGCTCTTCCGCGGGCGCACCTGTATGGATACGATAAATATGTTCGCCTCGGTGGAGAGGGGAGAGCAGAAGTACATTATGCCCTACAAGCACAACTCCCAGTATTCGATCAACACCTTTATGGCCTATGAACCGTCGATATACAAGAGCTATCTTCTTGAAGATCTGAAGAAGATAAGAAAGAGCGGCTTCAATTTCTCACAGCTGGACCTGATGATCGAGATACTGAAATATCTTGAACCCGTAAATATCGACCTTGTTCCCGGGACATCGTTGGTAAGGGAGTTCGTCGGAGGGAGCAATCTGAATTACTGACAGCTTCCGTGACATATTTTACGCAAAACATCAAGACAGTTCCTTTCGGGTGTGATATACTGTAAGTACAGTAACGTTACGGGTGTCGGTAAGGACGGATGCATACGCTCTGACCGACCGCAATATGGAGATAGCTTATGAGAGTATATGAAAACAGCTTTCTGCTGTTTGTTTCGGCACTCGATTACATCGAGAGCAGGCTTACTGAAGAGCTTTCGCAGGAGGATATCGCCTCCGCCTGCTGTGCTTCGCTGTCCTCCTTGCAGAAAACATGGAGATACTGCGCCCGTTCGTCAATAGGGGAGTATATCACCAAGAGGCGCATAACCCTTGCAGGCCGTGACCTGATAAACAGCGATATTTCTGTTCTTGACTGTGCCATGAAGTACGGATATAACTCTCATGAGGTGTTCACCAGAGCATTCACCAAAGTCTGGGGATTGCCTCCGGCACGTTTCCGTAAAGAGTGGAAAGGCGACTGTGGGCTCTATCCCAGACTCAATCCCGAGTTTGTAAAAGGAGCTGATACTATGAACGTTAAGAAATTTGATGTATCCGAAGTATATGATTACCTCAGATCTCAGGCAGGCAGTTACGTACTCTGCTTTGATATACAGAATCTGCTGCCGATAAACGAAAACCTCGGCACCGAGGCAGGCGACAAGGTGATCCTCGAAGCCTTTCGCCGTATCAACGAGGCAGCTGAGGAGAATATGCTCTGCCTGCGCATCGGAGGGGACGAGTTTGTTATGATAACCGAGAGCACAGACCGTGCAAAGGTCATGGAAATAGCCGATAAAGTGCTTGCCCAAAACGGCAGCAAAACCGCATACAGCGGCGGAGAGGTCGCAGTATCACTTAGGTGCGGCGCGATCGTCATCGGAAAGTCCCTGAAATACTCCGTGCTTCTTGATGACTTCACCGAAGTCATCGAGAGAGCAAGAACATCCGGAAAGATTGAATTCAAGTAATAAAAAAGCCCGGGAGCAATCCCGGGCTTTTTTTATGTGCTGTTGATCAGATCATGCTGTCTTCCCAGCAGTCAGGAGCTTCGATACCGAGCAGCTTGGCTACTGTGGGGGCTACGTTTGCAAGACCGTACTTTGTGCTGTCAGCATCTATGATGTCGTGGCGTGTTTCCTTATCCCAGATGATAAAGGGAACGCGGTTGAGCGAGTGTGCAGTTCTTACCTGGATCTCGCCCTTCTTGTTCTTCTCCAGCATCTCATCGGCATTGCCGTGGTCGGCTGTTACCAGCAGTGTGCAGTTGCACTCATCGCACACCTTGATAAGTCTTGCCAGACCGAGATCAACAGCCTCGACACCGGTGATGGTGGCGTCCATATTTCCGGTGTGACCTACCATATCGCCGTTGGGGTAGTTGCATCGGATGAAATCATACTTGCCGGAGCGGATAGCCTCGATCATATCGTCGGTGATCTCAGCGGACTTCATCCAGGGACGCTCATCAAAGGATACACGGTCAGAAGGGATCTCCTTCCAAGTCTCGAGTTTCTCGTCAAAGCGCTCGGAGCGGTTACCGTTCCAGAAATATGTAACGTGGCCGTACTTCTGTGTCTCGGAAACGGCATAAGAGGAAAGGCCGTTCTTTACCAGCAGTTCGGAAAGAGTATTCCTGATCTCGGGGGGATTTACAAGATACTTCTTGGGGATCTTGAGGTCGCCGTCATACTCCAGCATACCGGCATAGATAACGTCGGGGATCACACCTCTGTCAAAGTGATTGAACTCGTCGCCGCCGTCGAAGGCCATAGAGATCTCGATAGCTCTGTCACCGCGGAAGTTGAAGAGGATCATGCTGTCGCCGTCCTCGACCTTGCCGACGGGCTTGCCGTCCTTAGCGATAACGAACTCGGGAAGATCCTGGTCGATAGCGCCGGTCTCGTTCCTGAGTGTATCAACAGCGGTCTGAGCGTCAGCAAACTGTCTGCCCTCGCCGTGAACGTGAGTGTTCCAGCCACGCTCGACCATACCCCAGTCGGCCTGGTATCTGTCCATAGTGATCTTCATTCTTCCGCCGCCGGAAGCGATCTGTGCATCAAAGGAAGCGTCATTCAGCTGTGCGATGCAGTCCTCAAGCTCCTTGATATAGATAGGAGCGGATGTTGCGGGAACGTCTCTGCCGTCCAGCAGGATGTGGCAGCGTACCTTTTTCACGCCCTCCTCCTTAGCCTTGGCGAGCATCTTCTCCAGGTGGTGGATATTGGAGTGAACATTGCCGTCGGAGAGCAGTCCGAGAAAGTGGAGAGTAGAATCCTTGGTCTTTACGTTTTCGATGAGCTGCTTCCAGGTAGCGGAGGAGAACATTTTGCCGCTCTCGATAGACTCGTTTACGAGCTTAGCGCCCTGGGAGTAGATCTGGCCGCAGCCGAGGGCGTTGTGTCCTACCTCGGAGTTGCCCATATCGTCATCGGAGGGAAGTCCGACAGCGTCGCCGTGAGCCTTCAGCGAGGTGTTGGGGTAATTCTTCAGCAGCATATCCAGTGTAGGGGTATTAGCCTCGGTAACAGCGTCGCCGAGACCTGTAACGGAAAATCCCACACCGTCCATAACTACCAGTACAACAGTTTTTTTCTTTGCCATAAAAATTTCCTTTCTATTTGAGGCGGCCGGATGGTCACCAATAAATAACGCAGAATCCCGTTTCGGGATCTACAAGGCAGGCGGGGCAGTGCTCGCCTGTTTCGCCCATAGAATAGACCTCGGACCTGCCGATGATCTTTCCGTTGTCTTCGCAGTAGATGCGCAGCTTCTTATGCACGAAGCTGTCTGTTTCTTCAAGCTTGCCGCCCTTGGATATGATCTCGTCGCGGAAGGTACTCACGCCCTCCTCATCGGCGGTGAAGTGTATCGCTGCATTCGAGCCGCCCTCCTGTCCGACACGCGGAGCCGAGAAGTTCATATAGAAATCAGAGCTTCCGGAGGGTATGCCGGGCATAAATTCAAGCTCGGCAGAGTCGATGCCGTTTCCGAGGCAGTAGAGGCCTTTTCTTACGGAGAAGAGTCCTTTCATCCCGCTGCCGAGGCCTGATACCACGAATACGGCGAAACAGAGGATAACGCAGGCGAAGATCCTCAGCCCCATTGATACACGCCTGACAGCGGCCGAAGGTTCGCCGCGGTCAAGTATCTTCTGCACGATAAGGAACACAAGGCCGAAGCCTGCGCAGACAACGGTTATCCTGAAATAAGTCAGTGCAGCCCACAGGGGAGCCGCAATGAGACAGGCCCCGATCAGCAGATCCAGTGTCTGTCTCAGCGGGCGCGGAGGCTTGCCGGTGTACTCACCTTCTATGATCTTTATATCACGTTTAGCTTCGGCCACAGGCATCCCCCTCTCCGGTCATTTCAGATGAAGCTTATCCCTCTACGGCAGCCTGTACGATAACGTTGAAGTCGTTAGCCTTGAGGGAAGCGCCGCCGATAAGGCCGCCGTCAACGTTCTCCTTGGAGAGCAGCTCGGCTGCATTGCCGGCGTTCATAGAGCCGCCGTACTGGATAGTAACAGCCTCAGCGGTAGCCTCGTCATACTTCTTTGCAAGCTGAGCGCGGATGAATGCGCATACCTCCTCAGCCTGATCGGCGGTAGCGGTCTTGCCGGTGCCGATAGCCCATACAGGCTCATAAGCGATAACGGTTTTCTTTACGTCCTCAGCGGATACATCCCAGAGGTCCAGCTTGATCTGACGAGCGATGACCTCCTCGGTGATGCCGCACTCACGCTCCCAGAGCAGCTCGCCTACGCAAACGATAGGCTTGAGGCCGGCGGCCAGAGCAGCCTTTGTTCTCTTGTTAACGGTCTCGTCGGTCTCGCCGAAATACTGTCTTCTCTCGCTGTGGCCGATGATAACGTACTCAACGCCCAGCTCGACCAGCATATCAGCGGAGATCTCGCCGGTGAAGGCGCCGCTCTTCTCGAAGTGGACATTCTCTGCGCCCACCTTTACATTGCTGCCGGCAGTCGCATTGACAGCAGTTTCGAGGTTAGTGAAGGGCACACAGGTGATGACCTCGACCTTGCCCTCAGCGTTTGCGACCAGGGGCTTGATAGCCTCGATGAGCTCCTTAGCCTCGGGACGAGTCTTGTTCATTTTCCAGTTTCCGGCGATGATAGCCTTTCTTACGCTTTTCTTCATTATGATTACTCCTTTATGTTAATATATTTTTGACTTGCTTATGTATCACTTCGACAGTCCGTCGATGAGCACGAACACGCCCACTGCCAGCACTATGATCCCGACGCTCAGCAGTGTCAGCATCACGGACTTGTTCCCCTCGGGGACGCCGTCGTTATCCTCGTTGCCGTCGAGGGAGCCGTTTTCGTCGGGGATGCCCTCGAAATCGCCCTCGCCCTCGCTAACGTGGAACTCCTGCGGATTATTTGGGTTATACTTTATCGGCACAGTATCTCCGAAGTCGCCCGGATCGTTTATCCACTCCTCATAAGTTATACCGTCGGCGGCAAAGCGTATGAGCATTTCCTTAAAGACGATCCTGCCGTTTTCGTCTCCTGAATAATCGGGGATCTCGGTGCTGCGGCGTTCGATTATCTCCGCATTGACAGAGGGCAGCTCGTCGTCGATGACGACAGGCTCTGTCTGCTCGGGCATGAACTTATAGCCCTTGCCGACTTTCAGCCCCACATACATTACAGCCAGTCCGACGACTATAAGGACCAATCCGACTATCCACATATACTCGGAGAAGAAACCTGCCTTGGAAATGGCGGTGCCGTCCTCCTCGTTTTCGGCGAGGATATGCATCAGATGCATCAGTTCCATTATTATCACCAAAAAACAAGGGGCAGACCAACAGTCCCTCTGACACCGCGCAGGGCGGTCCAGAGGCGACAGGTCAGCCGCCCCGAAATTTTGAAAGCCTCAGGGGCAGGAAACTGTCCCTTTATTTGTCAGCGATAACATCGATGCCGGGGAGCACCTTGCCCTCGAGATACTCCAGGGAAGCACCGCCGCCGGTGGAGATGTGGCTCATCTTATCAGCGAAGCCCAGCTGGATAACTGCTGCTGCGCTGTCGCCGCCGCCGATGATAGTGGTAGCATCGGTCTCGGCCAGGCTCTTGGCAACTGCGATAGTGCCCTTAGCGAGAACGGGGTTCTCAAACACGCCCATGGGTCCGTTCCAGACAACGGTCTTGGCGCTCTTTACAGCCTCGGCATAGAGCTCGGCTGTCTTGGTGCCGATGTCAAGGCCCATCTTGTCGGCAGGGATAGCGTCAACGACTTCTACGTCGATAGGAGCGTCGATAGGATCAGGGAAGCCTGCTGCAACGGTGGTATCTACGGGGAGGAGGAGCTTCTTGCCTGCGGCAGCTGCCTTCTCGATCATTTCCTTGCAGTACTCGATCTTGGTATCGTCAACGAGGGAGGTGCCGACTTCCTTGCCCTGAGCCTTCAGGAAGGTATAAGCCATACCGCCGCCGATGATGAGGGTATCGCACTTCTCGATGAGGTTATTGATAACGTTGAGCTTATCAGCGACCTTAGCGCCGCCCAGGATAGCAACGAAGGGACGAACGGGATCCTCAACAGCATTGCCGAGGAAGTTGATCTCCTTCTGCATCAGGTAGCCTACAGCGGTCTCCTTAACGAACTTGGTAACGCCGGCGGTAGAAGCATGTGCTCTGTGAGCGGAGCCGAAAGCGTCCATTACGAACACCTGATCGTCAACCAGATCGGCCAGTTCCTTAGCGAACTCCTCACCGTTCTTGGTTTCCTCAGCACCGCGGAAACGGGTGTTCTCGAGAACAACGATCTCACCGTCAGCCATTTCAGCAACAGCCTTCTTAGCGTTCTCGCCTACAACGGTATCGTCCTTGGCGAAAGTCACCTTAGCAGATACGAGCTCAGCAAGTCTTGCAGCTGCGGGAGCGAGCGAGAACTTATCCTCGGGACCGTTCTTGGGTTTGCCGAGATGTGAGCAGAGAACGACCTTGCCGCCGTCTGCCACGAGCTTATTGATAGTGGGCAGAGCAGCTGTGATACGGTTATCGTTAGTGATAACTCCGTCCTTGAGCGGCACATTGAAGTCAACTCTTACGAGGACCTTCTTGCCCTTTACATTAATGTCGTCAACTGAGACCTTGTTCAAACCTGCCATGATAATGACATCCTCTCATTATAAATTTCCGGTTTTACCCGAATTGATAACTATGCTGCGGGGACTGCGCACCGCGTCTGCCCGCAGATACTATTATATAATAAAAACGGCAAAAAATCAAGTCCATTCAGAGAAATTTTTTTATTTTGACAAAAAAATATCAATGCCCGGATCCCAACTGAGGGAGTCCGGGCATTTGCGGGTTTCACTTATCACATAAGTCTGATCTTTGAAGCGATCTCGGCTGACTTGGACAGCTGCTCGAGGGCGGTGTCGATATCGGCTTCCACCATATTCGGGGTGATGAAGGCCAGCTCGTTATCGGGGCGTCCGTTCCTTTCGAGGTAGAGCACCTTGCCGAAAAGCTCGGTGACAGCGGGCTTCAGAGACTCGGCGTCCGCGGCCTTGATGCGGACATACATAGTATTGAGCGTGGTCTTATAGGGCACCACATAGTCCTTGTCGGTGCAGTCTTCCCAGTCGATCATTATACGTCTGTCGCGGTGCTTGAGGCAGTCGATTATATCGCCTACGACGGCCGAAGCGGTAGGGAGCTTACCTGCGCCCTTTCCGTAGAACAGTACATCTCCGACGCCGTCGCCTGTTACTGTAATGGCGTTATACACGTCGTCAACGGAGGAGAGCAGGCTGTTTTTGGGGACGAGCCTGGGGCATACGATCGCGCTGATCCTCCCGTTGCCGGCGGGTTTTACAGTACCTACCAGCTTGATGCTGTAGCCTGCGTCCTCGGCATACTCAACGTCATCGAGGGTGATGCGCGAGATGCCGGAGCAATGTACATACTGAGGATAAATATGCTTTCCGAAAGCGAGTGAGCCGAGTATGCAGATCTTTCTGCAGGCGTCGTGGCCCTCCACATCTGCGGTGGGATCGGCCTCGGCATAGCCCAGCTCCTGGGCCATTTTCAGGGCGGAGTCAAAATCCATCTGACTCTTTATCATCTTGGTGAGGATGAAGTTGGTGGTGCCGTTGAGTATGCCGGAGATCTGCTCGATGGAGTTACCGGCGAGACACTTGTTCAGCGGTCTGATTATAGGGATGCCGCCGCCCACGCTGGCCTCGAACAGGTAGTTGCAGCCGTGGTCCTTGGCGATCTCAAAAAGCTCGGCGCCGTGGGTGGCCACCAGTTCCTTGTTGGAAGTTACGACGCTCTTGCCGGCTGCGAGCAGCTTTTTGGTATATTCATAAGCAAATGTAGCACCGCCGACTACCTCGGCAACTACTTCGATCTCATCGTCGTTAAGTATGATATTGAAATCCTTGACGAGTCTGTCCTCGTAAGGATCCCCGGGGAAGTCCCTCAGATCACAGATGTACTTGATGTCGCAGTCCCTGCCGATCTTTTTGCATATCTCCTCTCTGTTCTTTTCAAAAAGCTCGACCGTTCCTGATCCTACGACGCCGTAGCCTATCACTGCTATATTCCGCATTTCTTTCTTTCCTTTCTGTAGTAGGGTGTCTGTTCCGCTCTGTCACTCGCCCGAGATGATCTTGACATCGACGACGCCCTTGATATTTGCAAGCTCGGATTTGAGTATGGAGGATGTACCCTCCTGCTCGTACCTTACTGAAACTGTCACTGTAGCGACCGAGTCGATCGGGATGTTCTGGTTGATGGTCAGTATATTGGCGCCCAGCTCATAAAGCCGCTGGATTATTGACGATAAAACGCCTTTCTCATCCCTCAGCAGCAGATATACCGAGATGATCCGGTTGGAGAACTGTTCCTCATATCCCCACACCTGGTCCTTGTACTTGTAGTATGCGCTTCTTGAGATGCCCACGGCCCTGCACGCTTCGGCCGACGTGGCAGCCTCACCGCCTGCCCGCAGGCGCTTGGCTTCAAGTACCTTGGAGATGATCTCCGGAAGCACCTGTTCGCTTACTATCACGAGCCTGCTTTTGCCTTCTGTTTCCGCCAAAAAGTCCACCTCCGAAAAACAAGTGTGCTTGCGACAAATACAAATATAACATATTCCGCAATTTTTGTCAATGCTTAATCCTACAAATTAAGTGCCTGTACACATTTGGTAATCGTCCATTTTGACATATGGGTCCTCTTTGGAGACGGGCGACGGTATGATCCGCAAAAGGCAGTTTACCATTATTTTGAATAATATGCATAAAGAACACAAAATTATTAAGAAGATATTTTATTACTTTATCACAATTCACAAAATAGCCTCGTATTTCGTATTATTTTCAAATTAGTTATTGAAATCGTCCCGGATTAGGTGTAAAATGACTGTATATATTGAGTAGATGTACCTGTACGGCTTCAGGCTGTACAGTCAAGGGAGGGTGATCTATGGACATCATCGCCGAGATCCTCGAGACCGACAGGCTCGCTGAGGAAACGCTGCAAAGTACCCGCGAGCAGTGCAGGGAGATGATCGAGAATGCTCACGCCGAGGAGCAGCGTCTTGTGGATGAAAACAAATCACTTGAGGAAAAATATGCCGAGGAGTGCGAGCAGGACAACGTCCGCCGCCGTGAGGCTGCAACCGCTGAGATGCTGCAAAGCCGTGACAGGCAGATAGCGGATATGAAAAGCGTTTTCGACAGAAACCGTGAAGCCTGGGTGAACGGCATCTTTAAGAGGATCACTGACAGAGGCTGAGCCGCTGTACCTTTATATAAGAAGCGCCGCGTGCGCTGACCGGAGAAGGAGATGATATTCGTTGCTTGAAGGGTATTCATCCAATGCGATAGTCGCAAAGATCCGTTCGGTCTACGGAAAGATGCTGACAAGCGACGACCTGAAGGAAATGGTCTCCAAACGAAGCGTTGCCGATGTCGCGGATCTCCTGAGAAGCACCGAGAGATATTCCGCCAAGCTGAGGGACGTTGATCCGAACACGATACACCGTGCACTGCTTGAGAGGCTGCTTGCCGAGCACTGTTTCGAGACATACCAGCGGTTCTGCAAATTTCAGGGCTATGAGAACAAGCCGTTCTATGACTTCCTTGTGAGGAAAAACGAATGTGCGCAGATGATAAGCCTTGTCAATGCCGTGAACTGCGGGCTGACTGAGAGCTTTGTACAGCAGGTGCCAGGGTATGTGCTGTCAAGCTCGAAGATAGATTTTCTGGCACTTGCCGCCTGCGGCAGCATCGAGGAACTGACGGCGGCCCTTAAGGGGACCGTTTACTACAAAGTGTTCAGGAACTTCAGATATGGCGAGGACGGGAGATTTGACTTCCCGGATGCGGAGATCAAGCTCAGGACGAGGTTCTACAACGGCCTTGCTGAGGATATAAAGAAGAGCTTCGGCTCTGATTCGTCGGAACTGCTCCGGCTCATCGGCATCGAGACTGATGTTATAAATATAATCAATTCTTACCGGCTGAAGGCCTTTTTCAGGTATGAGCCTGAAAGGATAAAGCATTCGATGCTCCCTTACAGCCATATGGGAAAGAAGAGCCTCAGAAAGCTTTACGAAAGCAGCGGGCCGCAGGATATGATGCGGCAGATAGAGAAGTCAGTGTACGGTAAATATGTCAGCACCGGAGACAGGAATGTCGAGGACGGGCTGAGACGGCGTGCGCTGGAGATCATGAAGCACTCGCTTGCAAAGACAACTTCCGCGCCGGTGGCGCTGTATGCATTCATGTATATCTGTGAGAACGAGATCAGGAATATCGTGCGCGTCATAGAAGGCGTGCGGTATGACGTGGATCCCGCGCTGATATTCGGAATGCTGATAATCTGATCTGTATCCGGGGTAAGGATACGCGAAAGGGGTAAGGAAATGGCTATCGAAAAGATGGAGTTCGTCTCTATCACCTCATCGAGGGACTGCCTTGATACCGTGCTCGATAAATGCTGCGAGAGCAGCTGCTTCCAGATCGAGCCTGCGGTAGCGACGTCCTCGGGCGACGGCGAGAAAGCATTGCAGCTCCTGAATGATAAAAACCCTTACGATGTGCCGTTCAAAGGGCTCGCGTCCATTGCGACCGAGCTGGGGATAGAGCTGATCGAGACGGATTATTCGTCCTGCCGGCTCGAATCGGGAGCGGATTTCACCGAATTCTGTGACGGGCTGGAATCCTCGCTGGCAGAGGCGTCAAGGATAAAGGAGGCGGTACAGCAGATCATTTCTCAGCGCAAGGCCGCCCTTATACAAATAACTCACCTGAACGGACTGAACGAGCAGTTTGACAGGATATTCAGCTGCAAGCACGTTCATGTGAGAGTTGGCAAGCTGCCGATAGAGAGCCAGAGAAAGCTGGAATACTACAAGCAGGATTTCTTCTTCGTACCTTTTGAGCACGACCGCAATTACTGCTGGGGAATGTACTTCTGTCCCAAGGACGAAAAGGAGATCGTGGACGATATCTTTACCTCGCTGTATTTTGAGACGGTAAGGATACCGGATTTCGTAAAGGGCAACACTGCTGAGGCCTTTGAGCGTATCGGGGCGGAGATCGCCGAGGAAGAGAAGAACGTTGAGAAGGCTGAGAGTGAGCTGAGGAGCTTTGCGGATGTCCATGAGGGAGAGATACAGCGGGCGTTCTCAAAGCTGTGCCACAAGCGCGCCGTGTTCGAGCTGAGGCGGAAGGTCGGAGTGCTGAGGGACAAGGTGTTCATCAAGGGCTTCATCCCGGCAAAGAAGCACAAGGAGTTTGAAAAGTTCTTTGCGGATTATCCGGGTGCTATCCTGACGTTCATGCCGCCGGATGCGGATTCGAGCTGTACACCGCCGACGGTGCTGAAAAACACCTGGTTCACCAGGCCCTTTGCAATGCTGGTGGAGATGTACGGACTGCCGGATTACACGGGATACAACCCCACGGCCTTCGTGGCGCTTACATACACCGTGATGTTCGGAATAATGTTCGGAGATCTGGGACAGGGCTTCGTGATATTCCTGCTGGGACTGCTCATCGGGAAAAAGGTGCACAAGAGCTTCGGCGGGATGATGACGAGATGCGGCGTTTCGAGTATGCTGTTCGGAACTGTTTACGGATCAGTGTTCGGGTTCGAGGACCTGCTGGATCCGGTGTTCGAGGGCATCGGGATAGACTTTCTGCCGCTGCATCCCTTCCATAACACGAGTTTTATACTGCTCACGGCAGTGGGAATAGGCGTGGCGCTGATACTGATCTCGATGATACTGAATATAATCATCGGCTTCAGGGAAGGCGATATCGAAAAAGCCGTCTTCTCAAACAACGGCATCGCGGGACTGCTGTTCTACGGCTCCATCGCGGGAGGCGTTGCGGCAACTATGCTGTTCGACGTCGAGATAATGTCCGGACCGTTCATACTGCTGTTCATCGTGATACCGGCGATATGCATATTCTGCAAGGTGCCTTTTGCGGCGGCAGTAAAATACAAGGAGCTGCGCCTGTCGAATGACGAAGAAAATATGACAGTGGGCAACTTTATCGTCGAGAACTTCTTTGAGATGTTCGAGTATGTGCTGAGCTACGTTTCAAATACGATGAGCTTTCTGAGAGTCGGAGGTTTCGTGCTCTCACACGCGGGTATGATGCTCGTTGTATCGACGCTTATGGATATGGTCAGCGCCGGGGCTAAACCCGCTGTGCTGGTGATAGGAAATGCATTCGTTATGGTCATGGAAGGTATGATCGTGGCGATACAGATAATAAGGCTGGAATTCTATGAGATCTTCTCGCGGTTCTACAGCGGCGACGGAAAGCCCTTTGAACCCGTCAAGGCAGGATTCTCGACCGAGATCGAATAATCAAATATTTGGAGGAAATCATTATGTGGATCTTATTTGTTTTACCGCTCGTTGCTGTTGCGCTGCTGTGCGCTCCGTTCATTATGTGTGCTAAGAGAGTAAAGGCCGGAAAGTCTGCCAAGCCTGCTTTCATCGGAAACCTTTCCATATTCGGCGGAACGATGCTTACAGGTCTTATCCTTTCGGTCGGCAAGGTGGTTGCCTTTGCAGCTGAGGAGGGCAGCGCCAAGGCTGCTGTTACCACAGGCGCAGGTCTCGGCTATCTGGCTGCGGCTCTTTCGGTAGGTCTGTCCTGTATCGGTTCGGGCATCGCTGTTGCAGCCGGTGCTCCCGCAGCGATCGGAGCTACTTCGGAGGACCCCAAGAATTTCGTTAAGGCTCTGATCTTCGTCGTACTGGGCGAAGGTATCGCTCTGTACGGTCTGCTGATCTCGATCCTGATCGTAAACAATCTGGGCTGATGATATGAAGTTTTTCCTGATAAGCGATAATATCGACACTCAGCTCGGTATGCGGCTGAGCGGTGTCGAGGGCACCGTCGTGCACGAGCCGGAGGAGGTCGCGGCGGCACTTGACGAGGCTATGTCCAGAAGCGATGTGGGCGTCGTGCTGATGACCGACCATACTGTCAAGCAGTGCCGTGAAAAGGTGTATAACTATAAGCTTACAAGAAAGCAGCCGCTGATCGTTGAGATACCTGACAGACATTCCTCGTCGGGTATATCGGACACTATCGCCGAGTATCTCAGGGAAGCGGTCGGTATCAAGCTTTGAACCGTGAAGGGGTGAACTACGATGACCGATGAAGCATTGAAGCTGCAGCGGTTTAAACAGGCCGTCAGTGCAGAGACTGACGGGCAGGTGAAGCAGATGCTCGATGAGGCAAAGGCCGAGAGCGAGGATATACTGCACAGGGCAAGGATCATCGCTGAGGAGAACAACAGGACTGCGAGATCGCGCATCCGTGACGAGGCTGAGCAAAGGCTGAGAAGAGAGATCTCGGCGGCAAAGCTGGAGATGCAGAGACAGGTCCTTATCAGGAGAGAAGAACTTGCCGATGAGGTGTTCAGCGAGGTCAGGGAAAAGCTCGCTGCGTTCAGATCTACTGATGAGTACAGGAAGTGGCTCGCTGATACCGTGAAGAAGTGTGCCGACAAGTATCCGGGAAAGAAGGCGGTCATCAGACTGGCCCCGGCGGATATGAAATTCTGTCCCGAAGGCGTTCATGCCGACGCGGATAAGACGATCCTGCTCGGAGGGACGATAGTTGGCTTCGAGGGGAGCGGCATAGTGCTTGACTGCACCTTTGATTCGCAGTTTGAGGCTGAACGTGCAGCCTTCTGCAATAACAGGGAGCTTTCCGCTGCCAGGGATCAGGAGATATGATATGGATAAGATCTATTCGATAAACGGCCCCGTCGTGAAGGTCAGGGCTTCAAGAAGCTTCTCGATGATGGAGATGGTCTATGTCGGAAAGAAAAGACTGATCTCTGAGGTCATCGGTGTCAACTCTGAGTTCACGACTATCCAGGTGTACGAGGGTACTACCGGACTGATGCCGGGCGAGCCGGTGGTCGGGACGGGTGCTGCTATGTCAGCACTGCTGGGACCGGGCATCATTGCAAATATATTCGACGGTATCGAGAGACCGCTGAGGAGCCTGGAGAGGCTGACCGGCGCTTTTATCGGCGACGGAGCGGAGGTCTCGCCGCTGGATACAGAAAAGAAATACAGTGTGACATTAACAGTCAGAGTCGGAGACAGGCTGGAGCCGGGAATGATATACTGCACCTGCCCTGAGACCGATGTCATCACGCACAAGTGTATGCTTTCGCCGGTGTCCGGGGGAGGAGAGGTAGTGTGGACCGCTCCCGACGGCGAGTACAGCATAAACGAGACTGTTGTAAAGATAAAGAACGCAGTCGGCGATACTGAGGAGCTCACGCTATGTCAGAAGTGGCCTATCAGGACGCCCCGTCCCAGCAGAGAGAGACTGCCGATCGACAGACCGCTCATCACGGGACAGAGAGTCATAGATACCATAGCGCCTATTGCCAAGGGCGGTACTGCGGCGATACCCGGGGGCTTCGGCACCGGAAAGACTATGACTCAGCATCAGCTGGCAAAGTGGTGTGATGCGGATATAATCGTATATATCGGCTGCGGTGAGCGCGGGAACGAGATGACTCAGGTGCTTGAGGAGTTTTCTGAGCTTATAGATCCCCGAACCGACAGACCGCTGACCGACAGGACGGTGCTTATCGCCAATACTTCAAATATGCCTGTGGCTGCCAGAGAGGCTTCGATATATACCGGAATCACTCTGGCGGAGTATTACAGAGATATGGGCTATCATATCGCCATAATGGCAGATTCCACCTCACGATGGGCAGAGGCGCTCAGAGAGCTTTCGGGACGTCTTGAAGAAATGCCCGCAGAGGAAGGCTTTCCGGCTTATCTGCCGTCGCGTATCTCCGAGTTCTATGAGAGAGCAGGGTATGTTAAGACTCTCAGCGGGACTGAGGGCTCGGTGTCGATCATCGGGGCTGTATCTCCCCAGGGAAGTGATTTCTCTGAGCCTGTCACACAGAACACCAAAAGATTCGTGAGATGCTTCTGGGCGCTGGACAAGAGCCTGGCTTATGCAAGGCATTATCCCGCCATAAACTGGACCACCAGCTATTCGGAATATACCGACGATCTGGCAGATTATTTCAGAAGCAATGTCGCTCCGGATTTTATGGAGGTAAGACAGGAGATCTCAAATATACTTAACCGTGAGAATTCGCTCATGGAGATCGTTAAGCTTATGGGTTCCGATGTGCTGCCGGACGATCAGAAGCTGCTGATCGAGACAGCGAGAGCCGTAAGAGTCGGGTTCCTGCAGCAGAACGCTTACCATAAGGACGATACATATGTCCCGCTGGAGAAGCAGTATCTGATGATGAAGCTGATACTCAGGTTCTACTCCCTCGGAAAGGCGGCTCTCGCAGCCGGCAGGACTGTATCGGAGATACTCGGCACCGGCTGGGTAGAGTCGATCATCAAGGTGAAATACGATATACCAAATAACAAGCCCGGTATGTTCGGGGAATACGAAGAAAAAATGGAGAGCGATTTTGACGCTCTGCTGGGGGTGCATTGATTGGAGCTTAAATATATCGGTCTCGACGAGATCAACGGCCCTCTCGTTGCACTTGAAGGCGTCAGCGGGATAGGCTACGACGAGATGGCTGAGCTGAGGCTGTCTGACGGCACCAAAAGACTGGGACGTGTGGTCGAGATTTCTGAGGACAGAGCGGTATTGCAGGTTTTTGAAGGGACAAAGGGGCTCTCGCTGGGCAATACAACAACAAGGTTTGAAGGCAAGCCTATGGAGCTGCCGCTGTCAAAGGAGATGCTGGGAAGGATATTCTCCGGCTCAGGAAAGCCCATTGACGGACTGGGGGACATTTATCCCGAAAAGAGGGCGGATATAAACGGCAGGCCTATGAACCCCGTTTCCCGCGAGTACCCGAGGAACTATATCAATACCGGCATATCCTCCATAGACGCGCTGATGACACTTATAAGAGGGCAGAAGCTGCCGATCTTTTCAGGCTCGGGCCTTTCCCATAACAAGCTGGCCGTTCAGATCGTAAGACAGGCCAAGATCGCAGAGGAGAGCGGACAGGACTTCGCTATCGTATTCGGCGCTATGGGCGTCAAGAACGATGTGGCGGATTACTTCAAGCGCTCGTTTGAGGAGACAGGCTCGCTGCAGAGAGTGGCTATGTTCCTGAATATGTCCAACGATCCTATCATCGAGCGAATACTGACTCCCAGGTGTGCTCTGACCTGTGCGGAGTATCTGGCCTTCGAGCACAATATGCATATCCTTGTAATACTTACAGATATGACGGCATATGCCGAGGCGCTGCGTGAGTTCTCCTCGTCAAAGGGAGAGATACCCGCAAGAAAGGGCTATCCCGGATACCTGTATTCAGATCTTGCTTCGCTTTATGAGAGAGCAGGCGTGGTAAAGGGCTCCAGCGGTTCGGTGACTCAGATACCGATACTGACTATGCCCAATGACGATATAACACATCCAGTACCTGACCTTACAGGGTATATCACCGAGGACAGATAGTTCTTGACAGAAATCTGGATCAGACCGGTGTCTATCCTGCTGTGGCAGTTCTTCCCAGCCTTTCGAGACTTATGAAGGACGGCATCGGCGAGGGCTATACCAGAGAGGACCATCAAATGTGCGCGAACCAGCTCTTTGCAGCATATGCAAAGGTGTCTGACGCCAGATCCCTCGCATCGGTCATCGGTGAGGAGGAGCTTTCGGACAACGACAAGTGCTATCTGCGCTTCGGAGATCTGTTCGAGAAGCATTTTATAGATCAGGGCTTCGATGTGAACCGGTCGATAGAGCAGACTCTCGATCTGGGCTGGCAGCTGCTGTCAACACTGCCCAAGAGCGAGCTTGACCGTGTGGATGAGGAGCATATCAGCAAGTTCTATGATGCTGACAAGGCATCGGTGCTGTTCGGGCTCTGAGCAGCGCAGTATAAGGCAAACGGGGTGAGCAATGATGCAGGTCTTTCCGACCAAGGGTAACTTAATAGCTATGAAAAGGTCGCTCTCCCTTGCGCTGCTGGGATACGACCTGCTTGACAGGAAGCGCAATATCCTGATCCATGAGCTTATGACTCTTGTGGACAAGGCTGCTCAGCTGAGAGCGTCTATCGAGGATACCTATAAAGATGCCTATGCCGATCTTATGCAGGCAAATATCTCGCTGGGACTCATAACTCCCTATGCCGAGAGCATTCCCATAGAGAACGGGCTGTCCCTGACCAGTAAAAGCGTAATGGGCGTTGAGCTGCCGAGAGTCAGTCTTGATGCTCAGGAGCTGGATATAAACTACGGGTTCCTGAACACCACCTCACAGCTGGACCGGGCATATCTTGCTTTCGATAAGGTAAAGAAGACAACTGTTATGCTGGCTGAGGTGGAGAACAGCATATACAGGCTGTCGGTGGCCATAAGGAAAACTCAGAAGCGTGCAAACGCTTTGCAGAACATCATCATCCCGCGGGACAGTGCGGCGGTGAAATTCATCTCTGATTCTCTCGAGGAAAAGGAGAGGGAAGAATTCTCAAGACTGAAGGTCATAAAGGCGGTCAAGCTGAAAAGGCAGCGTCCGCTCGATAAGAAGGAGGACTAAATGGAAAAACTGAAAAAACTTCTCGGCAATTACCTGCTGCTTTCAGCAATGTGTATCCTTCTCGGAATATTCTTCATCATCTGGCCTGAAATGATACCGAGGGCAATAAGCTGTATATTGGGCGGCGTTATCATCCTGGGCGGAGTGATCGAGATAGGCAGGTTCGTCGCTGCCAAGGATAATGAACCTTCTCCCGTATGGCTCGTCCGCGGAATAATCTTCGGGGTGCTGGGAATCTTTCTGATAATCAAGCCGGATGTCCTTTATAAGGTCATTTCGATGCTGCTGGGCGTTTATCTGCTTGCAAGCGGTATTATAGCGCTTTATAATTCTATGGTGGTTCGCAAGCACAATGACGGAGCGGGCTGGCAGATGTCCTGTATTTTTGCTGTTGTGACGATAGTGCTCGGCATCGTTATGCTGTTTGCATCGAAGCTGCCGTTCATGGCTCTCGGAGTGATGCTCGTCGTATCCGGTGTTGCAAACTTTTTCGGAGTCATTACCGGAAAGAAGAAGGCTGAGAAGATACTTGGGATCAAGACCTCCGGCGGTGACGGCTCTGATCCGAGGCTCAGCAAGGGAGAAGACAGGAGATTCATTGACATAAAATGATCTGAAAGGAGAGATCGATATGGATATCACAGGATTTTGGAAGGTAAGCGCAGTCAACGCTTTTGACAAGGACTTCAAGCAGACATGGAAGACCTCTGATGAGATCGCAGCCGACGACAGCATCAATCCGATGCAGAAGGCTATGGCTCAGGGGGCATATGTGTTCGGGGAGGACGGCACGATGATCTCGCTGATGTCTAAGGAATTCGTTCCTGCCGGCGAGGGAGAGCCTTATGACGATACATATGTCATAGCGAAAAAGAGTGCCTGGAAGGAAGAAGGCGGGAAGCTTTATTCAGCAGCCGAGGAAAACGGCGAGCCTGACTGGCAGGAGATGAAGCCTGTTGACGGCGGCTATGAGCTGTTCGGGTTCCAGAGGATCGCCAAAGCCTGATACAGTATGCTGTAATTTGACAAAAAATGGCGCAGCTGTTTATCCGGATTGTCGCAAACGCCGAAAGTTTCGGCTGTACTTGACAAAATGAAGAAAAGGCGCTATAATCATATCTGTAAGACAGCAAAGGCGCTGCGGACTCCTCAGGGGGAACGCAGCGCTTTTTTATTTGACTTTTTCAGGAGGTAAATGTATGAACGTACCCGAGATCTTCGGCAGTGAGGTATTCAACGACGCTGTGATGAGAGATAAGCTCCCCAAGGATACCTATAAGGCACTCAAGAAGACCATAGCCGACGGCAAGCCGCTGAATATAGAGCTTGCGAACGTCGTCGCCAATGCTATGAAGGACTGGGCAGTTGAGAAAGGCGCGACTCATTATACTCATTGGTTCCAGCCGATGACAGGACTTACCGCCGAGAAGCTGGACAGCTTCATCAGCCCTACCGATGACGGGCACGTTATAATGGAATTCTCCGGCAAGGAGCTCATCAAGGGCGAGGCTGATGCTTCCTCCTTCCCCTCCGGAGGACTGAGAGCTACCTTTGAGGCGAGAGGCTATACCGCCTGGGATGCCACATCCTATGCCTTCATCAAAGAGAATACCCTCTGCATACCTACTGCCTTCTGTTCGTATAACGGCGAGGCTCTTGACAAGAAAACACCTCTGCTCAAGTCTATGGAGGCTGTGAACCGCGCTTCGCTGAGGATACTTAAAATGTTCGGTTCTAATGCAACGAGAGTCATTGCCAACTGCGGCGCCGAGCAGGAATACTTTCTCGTTGACAGGGAGATGTACTCCCACCGCAAGGATATGATATTTACCGGGCGCACTCTTTACGGCGCACCGGCACCCAAGGGGCAGGAGCTTGAGGATCATTATTTCGGCACTATCAAGACGAGAGTCGCCGCATATATGAGGGATGTGGACGAGCAGCTCTGGAGACTCGGCATCTATGCAAAGACCAAGCATAATGAAGTGGCTCCCTCCCAGCACGAGCTGGCACCTGTGTTTGCTTCGGCCAATATCGCTACCGACCACAACCAGCTGACTATGGAGATAATGAAGCGCACCGCCAGAAAGCACGGATTCAAGTGCCTTCTCCATGAAAAGCCCTTTGCCGGTATAAACGGTTCCGGCAAGCATAACAACTGGTCGCTGTCCACCAATACCGGCGTCAATCTGCTTGATCCCGGAAAGACACCTTCTGAGAACGCGCAGTTCCTGCTGTTTTTGGTGGCGGTCATCAAGGCTGTGAATGACTATCAGGATATACTCCGCGCATCTGTGGCTACGGCCGGCAACGATCACCGTCTGGGCGCCAATGAGGCTCCCCCGGCGATAATCTCTATATTCCTCGGCGACGAGCTGACGGGGATACTCGAGGCCATAGCTCACGGTGACAAATACGAGGGCAAGCGCGTTGAAATGGAGATAGGCGTGGATGTACTTCCGCATTTTCCGAAGGACACCACCGACCGCAACAGGACCTCGCCCTTTGCATTTACCGGAAACAAGTTCGAGTTCAGGATGCCGGGCTCGCGCCTTTCCTGCGGCGGGCCTATCACGGTCATCAATACCATAGTAGCATCCACCCTTGACAAGTTTGCCGACGAGCTGGGTTCTGCCGGGAACTTCCGTCAGGCTCTGGAGGAGCTTATCAAGCGTGAATACAAGAACAATTCCCGCATCGTCTTCAACGGCAACGGCTATTCCGCCGAATGGGAGGACGAGGCTGCAAAGCGCGGCCTTCTTAATCTGAAATCCACCCCGGCATCAGTTCCCTGCTTTATAGAGAAGAAAAACATCGATCTCTTCTCGAAGTACGGTGTTTACTCGGAGACTGAACTGCGCAGCCGCGTGGAGATAATGCTGGATGAATACTGCAAGACTCTGAACATAGAGGCTCTGACAATGATCGATATGGCGAAGAAGGACATCCTGCCTGCTGTGTCCACCTACATCCGGGAGCTGTCGCAGACGGCACAGCTTGCCGAGGGACTGGGTGCCGATATCACCTTTGAGCGTGAAATGGTAAGGCGCCTTTCCACACTTGCTTCCCAGACCTACCGTAAGCTGGGCGATCTGGAGAACGAGTTGGTAAAATGCCATGAGATCAAGGATATAAAGGCTCAGGCAAATTATTATCACGACAGCGTCTTTGCGGCAATGGGTGAGCTGAGAGCCTATGCCGATGAGATCGAGACTCTTGTGGGCGAGAAGTACTGGCCTTATCCCACCTACGGCCAGCTGCTGTTCTATGTGATGTAAGGGGAAGAAAATGCATCAGCTTCACAGACAGGGGCAAGCGTGTGTATCATTTTGAAAAATGAAACGGCATTCGCAGATGCTCAGTTAATAAAAAGTTAAATACCGGCACTATGTTTTTTAATTGAATTATAGCTTGTAAAGTGCTATACTATCCGACAGCAGAGCAGCAGTTGACTTGCTCTGCTGTTTCGGTTTTGTAATAGGCATAATGGGATATGTTAAATAGGACAGTGAAAGTATGAAAGATCTTACAAAAGGCAGGCCGATGAAGCTCATCGTACTGTTTGCGATACCGCTTCTGCTGGGAAATGTGTTCCAGCAGTTCTATAACCTGGCTGACACGCGAATAGTCGGGCAGTTCCTGGGAGGGAATTCCTTTGCGGCGGTGAGTGCCACTTCCTCGCTGAATACTACCGTTGTCGGGTTCCTGAACGGTCTGACCGCCGGCTTCGCACTGGTGACAGCCAGATTTTTCGGGGCAAAGGACGGCGAAAAGGTCAAGCAGACTGTGGCGGCAACGCTGGTGCTCGGGGCAGTCACCTCGGCAGTGCTGACGTTGTTCAGCCTTGTGTTCCTTGATCCGCTGCTGACAGCTATCAATGTAGGCGATGATATCTTCTCCGAGGCCAGGAGCTATATAAGAGTGATCCTGGCAGGGATGACTATTTCAATGTGCTACAATATAGCAGCGGCGCTGATGCGTGCCGTCGGGGACACGGTGATGCCTCTGATATTCCTTGTCGTATCGGCAGCAGCGAATATCGGACTTGATCTGCTGTTCATATGCGTGTTCAAGACAGGCCCGGAGGGCGCGGCCTATGCTACGCTGATCTCTCAGGCGATCTCGGTGGGGCTGTGTATCTACTATATGTTCACCCGCCATACCGAGCTGCTGCCCTCGCGGAGACATTTCAAGTTCCCGCGCTCGCTGGCGGCAGATATGTATGCCCAGGGTGCGGCAATGGGACTGATGTACTCGCTGGTATCAATAGGCTCGCTTGTTATGCAGGGCTCGATCAACAGCTTCAGCACCGCCACCATAGCTTCTCACGGAGCATCCCGAAAGATCAGCGAGCTGTTTATGACGCCCTTCTCGATATTCGGGGCGGCGGCTGCCAACTTCGGCGGGCAGAATTACGGAGCAGGCAAATACAAGCGTGTGCGCCGGGGCTTCTATGATGCCACCCTTCTCGGATGGATATGGAGCGGCATCACCGTGCTTGCGATCTATACGCTGGCACCTGTAATGCTGCGTCTGATAACAGGCTTCGACGATGAATACATCATCGATCTTTCGACCAGGTATCTGAGGTTCAACACGCCCTTCTATCTGGTGCTGAGCATCGTCATTGTTTTCAGGAATGCGCTGCAGGGCGTGGGGAAAAAGCTGTTCCCGGTCATATCCAGCTTTATCGAGCTGGCCGGGAAGTTCCTTGTGGCATTTGTTCTTGCTCCGAGTATAGGCTATACGGGTATCATAATATCCGAGCCTCTGGTTTGGATATTTATGGCAGTCGTGCTGTGCATCGGGTTTTACAGCTGCAAGGAGCTCAAGAGAAGCGAGAGCGGCACCCTCACGGCTGTGCCGGAGAAAAGACTGCGGGAAGCGGCTGAATGAAGCTTGCAGCACTTTCTCAGGATACCTCCTGCCGCGGTGACAACACCGCAGATCATTTACACCGGTACAGCGATACTTAAGGCAACACCGCACAACCCACGGCTAACGCCTCTGCACGTCATCTGCTTGCATATTTTCCGTCATAGCACACAAATTTTCCTTGCCGGGCGAAAAGCGAATTGGTCTTCGCTCGCCCGCCTGCGTCAAATTTATGCA
>JAFXRI010000098.1 GCA_017526445.1 Ruminococcus sp.
AGCTCAATAAAGTTGAGCTGAGATTTTTCGTCAGAGTGCATAATTTTGACGCAGGCGGGCGAGCGAAGACCAATTCGCTTTTCGCCCGGCAAGGAAAATTTGTGTGCTATGACGGGAAATATGCAAGCAGATGACGTGCAGGGGTTGTGCGGTGTTGCCTCAGGCATCCGGCGGCGGCTTTTTCACGCAAAAAGCAGCTGCCCGGAGCCTTTTGGGGGGCACGGGCAGCATTTGTGAGTTTTATCAGATATGCCATATATTCTCGGCGTAATCCTTGATGGTTCTGTCGGAGGAGAACTTGCCTGCCGAGCAGATATTGAGCCAGCACTTTCTTGCGAAGGCGAGTTCATCCTTATAATCCTTATTGGCGCGGAGCTTAGTCTGCACATAGTCATTAAGGTCGCCCAGGAGGTAATAGTGGTCGGGGACGTGCCAGGAGGCGCCGTCGGTGAGGGCCTTATAGAGCTCCTTGAAGCTGCCCTCCTCATAAGAGGGAACGCCGCCGTCATCCAGAGTGCCGTCGATGAGCTTATCGAGGACACGTCTGATCTTTTCGTCCTTCATGAGTATCTCTCTCGGATCGTATTCAGGCATTATCTTTTCAAGCTCCTCCACCTTAGCGCCGAAGATATACTCATTCTCCTCGCCGGCCTCTTCGGCGATCTCGATATTGGCGCCGTCGAGGGTGCCGAGGGTGACTGCGCCGTTGAGCATAAGCTTCATATTGCCGGTGCCGGAAGCTTCGGTGCCTGCTGTGGAGATCTGCTCGGAGATATCGCAGGCGGCCACGAGTTTTTCGGCATAGCTGACGTTATAATTCTGCACAAAGACCACCTTGATGAGGCCGCTGACCTCCTTATCGCTGTCGATTAGTCTGCCGATCTCGCTGATGAGCTTGATTATGGCTTTGGCGCGTCTGTAGCCGGGGGCAGACTTAGCTCCGAAGATAAAGGTAGTCGGCGTGAAGTCCCTGATCGAGCCGTCCTTTATGCCGTAGTAGATATAGAGGATAGACAAGGCGTTGAGCAGCTGTCTCTTATACTCATGGAGGCGTTTGATCTGGATATCGAAAACGGTATCCGGATCGACTGAGACGCCGTCATGGGACTTGATGAAGCAGGCGAGCTGCTGTTTTTTCTGTTTCTTTACGGCGATGAACTCACGGAGCACGGACTCGTCGTCGGCATACTTCCTGAGCTCAGCCAGCTTATCCAGGTCCTTGACCCAGGCATCCGAGCCCAAAAGTCTTGTGATGAGAGCCGAGAGCTCCTCATTGCACAGGGCCAGCCAGCGGCGCTGAGTGATGCCGTTGGTCTTATTCTGGAATCTTTCGGGATAGAGCTCATACCACTCCCTGAGGGTATCTGATTTCAGTATCTCGGTATGGATACGGGCGACGCCGTTGACATACGAGGAGGCATAGCAGGCGAGGTTAGCCATCCTGACCTGTCCGTCGGCTGCGGGGGAGAGTTTATTAATGAACTTCCTGTCCTTGCCGAGGGCATACATATCGCCTATGAAGCGCTCGTTTATCATCAGGACGAAGGCATAGACTCTCGGAAGGAGCTGCTCCATAAGGGCGCTGTCCCACTTTTCGAGGGCTTCCTGCATAACGGTATGGTTGGTATAGTTGAACACCTTTCTTGTTATCTCAAAGGCTTTCCCGAACTCATAGCCGTACTTGTCCACCAGAAGTCTCATAAGCTCGGGTATAGAGATGACGGGGTGGGTATCGTTGAGCTGGACGGTCACATAGTCGGCAAGGTTATCGAGGGTGCCGAAGTTCTTCATATGCTTGGCGGTGATATCGGCAAGGGAGGCTGCCGAGAAGAAATACTCCTGTCTGAGTCTCAGCTTTTTGCCCTCGTCGAAATTGTCGTTGGGATAGAGCACCTTGCAGATATTCTCGGCATCGGTGGCATTCTTCACGGCGCCGTCGTAGTCGCCGGAGTTGAACTTATCGAAATCAAAGCCGTCATAAGCCTCCGACTGCCAGAGGCGGAGGGTGCCGATATTATCGGTGCCGTATCCGATCACGGGCATATCGTAAGGCACGGCCTTTACGGTCATATCCGAATACTCGACCTTAACGGCCTCGTCGTCGCAGGGCTTGCTCCAGGGATCGCCCTGGCGCTGCCAGTCGTCGGGATACTCCTTCTGGAAGCCGTTCTCTATAGCCTGGCGGAACAGGCCGTACTTATACCTGATGCCGTAGCCGTCCAGGGGGATGTCGTGGGAGGCAGCGGAGTCAAGGAAGCAGGCGGCAAGTCTTCCGAGGCCGCCGTTGCCGAGGGCTGCGTCCTCGATACTTTCGAGCTCTGCGAGGGAGAGTCCTGACATTTTCAGGGCCTCGTCAACGTCATTTTTTATACCGAGAACCAGCAGGTTGTTATACACTGCCCTGCCCATAAGGAACTCCATAGAAAGGTAGCAGGCGCGGCGTCCGGAAAGGTGTTTCCGGCGGGAAGCGTTCCAGCGGGGGGAGATCTCTCTCATAACCACGGAAGACACTGCCTCGTGCAGCTGAACGGCATCAGCATTATCCGCCCACAGGCCGAAGCGGCCCATAGTCTCCTTGTTTATCTCGTCGTACAGATACTGTTTATCCATTTATTATCCTCCTTGAAAATATCAGGTGCATCTGAAGCCGCCGAACCAGGCGCGCTTGGAAAAGTCTTTTTTACGGGGAGCTTCCGGGACCTCATCTGCTGCCCTGCCCACCGGCAGGCAGCACACGAGCTCATAGTCCCGGGGGACTCCGAGTATCTCTGCCATTTTATCGCATATACGGTCATCGTCGGTGATATGCCCTTCCACCCAGCAGCTCTGATACCCCAGAGCCGTTACGGTCAGCAGCATATTCTCGACAGCGGCAGAATAGTCCTGCACGGCAAAGCACTTATCGCGGTAGGCATTTACCCGCTGTGTAAGCACGCATATCATAGCGGGGGGATCCGCCGGCAGAGGCGGATCGATGACGGAACACAGTTTTGACAGCAGTTCCGGCTCATCAGCGGCGATAAGGCTGACTGTCTGCTTATTGCAGCCGGAAGGGGCATCGAGGCCTGCCTGCATTATCTGCCGCAGATGCTCTTTGGGCGGCACCTCGCCGGTATATTTCCCGCGGTAGCTGCGTCTTTTCGCTATAGCTTCGCTAAGTTCCATAACACTGTCCTTTCCGAGGCAGAGGTCATTCGGCCTTGCTCTCTGCTCTTTCCGGGAGCCTGCCGTAGATCCTTGTGAGCTCGTATATCTCCTGAGCCAGCTTATCGGTCAGGGCATCCGAGCGCATCCTCCACTGCCAGTTGCCGCCGAGAGTCGAGGGGATATTCATTCTCGCTTCGGAGCCCAGCTCGAGGAAATCCTGCATCTGGGCGACGGCGGTATCGGCTATGCTTGACCAGGCGGCTCTTATCACTGCCCGGGGTATATCCTTATTGCGGCTGACATTCAGGTACTCTCTTGTGAACCTGGCATCCTTTCTTGAAAGGGCGGCTGTCCAGCCTGCGAGGGTCTCGTTATCGTGGGTGCCGGTATAGCACACGCAGTTGGAGCTTTTAAAATTATGGGGCAGATAGTCGCTGCCGCCGGAGGCATCGAAGGCGAACTCCAGCACCTTCATACCGGGAAAGCCGCTGGATCTCAGCAGTCTTGCGACTCTGGGAGTGATGAAGCCCAGGTCCTCGGCGATGATGCGGCAGCTGCCCAGCTGCTTTTTGACTTCTTTGAAGAGCTTCATGCCGGGGCCCTTACGCCACTCGCCGACGACGGCATCCTCGCGGCCGAAGGGTATGGTATAATAGCTTTCAAAGCCGCGGAAGTGGTCTATCCTGACGACGTCGTAAGTGCTTATTGCTGAACGGATGCGCTCGATCCACCACTTGAAGTTCTCGGCCTCGATAACATCCCAGCGGTAGAGGGGGTTGCCCCAGAGCTGGCCCTTCTTGGCGAATACATCCGGAGGGCAGCCGGCCACGTCGATGGGAGTCTTATCACTGTCCAGCAGGAAATAACGGGGGGTGGTCCAGACCTCGACACTGTCATATGCCACATAGATCGGGATATCGCCGATCATATCGATGCCGAGGGAGTTGACGTAGGCCTTGAACTTTCTCCACTGCCTGAAATACTCGAACTGGATGAACTTATAGAAATCTATATCCGCGGCATAGTCACGTCTTGCGGCGGAGACGGCCTTCTCCTCAAACATACGCAGGGGTTTCTCCCACTCGTTCCAGGCTTTGCCGCCGTGGGCATCCTTCAGGGCCATAAACAGGGCATAGTTATCCAGCCAGGACTGATTCTCCTCACAGAACTGTCTGTACTCCCCGTCCGGCACATACCGTGCGAAGGCTTTTCTGAGTATTTGGAAGACCTTGTTATAGAGCAGCTCGTAATCCACATTTGCGACCTCGCCCCAGTTAACGCGCTTATACTCCATACTTTTGAGCAGACCCTCCTGCTCGAGAGTCTCGAAATCTATGAAGTAGGGGTTGCCCGCATTGACGGAAAAGCTCTGATAGGGTGAATCGCCGTAGCTTGTGGGGGTAACGGGAAGGATCTGCCAGTATTTTTGCCCGCTTTTTGCCAGAAAATCCGCAAAGGCATACGCTTCACGGCCGAGCTTGCCTATGCCGTATCTTCCGGGCAGTGATGATATATGCATCAGGATCCCGCTTGCTCTCATAATTTTTTCCTCCTTATGGTAGGTATCTTTTATATTATACACTATTATTTCAGATTTTTCAAGAGTTGCTGTAATATATCCTGAATAAACAAATGCAACTTGTTAACATTTCGCCCACATTACGTACACAATATATATATATATTATACTTTAAGAAATTGCTCAGGCAAAATATAGTACAAGGAGAAAAATGAAGCATGAATATGAAAACTATAGCTGCTGCAGTGCTTGCGGGTCTTATGCTCACCGCCTGCGGCTCTGCCGATGAAAGCAGCACTGCCGCTCCCGCATCAGACAGCAAGGCAGCCGCACCGGTTTCGGCAAAAGGTCAGGAAAACGAAGGAAGCGAAGCCTCTGTCAGTGAAGCAGAGGAAGAGAGTGTACCCGAGGAGCCGGAGGTCGAATTAAAGGAAGGCAGATACCCTGTTGTTGACGGTAAGGTCCAGGTATGGCTGCCAACCCTGGTCGCCGACGTCAACGGCGATGCTGTAAAGGCAATGGAGTATGACGACAAGGGACAGATCACCAAACTGACAGAGTATGACAGAGATAACAGGTCATTCTACTTTTTCTACGACAGTGACTATGTTCTGGGAAAAGTTACAAATGAAAAAGGCTCAGAACTGACAAACGATTTTAACGTTTCCCATGTCAACGATATCGGCTCGCCCTCCAGCTACGAAGGCTACGACTCGACATATAATATCTACTATAATGAAAAAGGTCTCGTTTCAGGCTATGACCAAAGTGGTTCTCAAGTAACGATCGAGTACAATGATAACGACCAGCCTGTTATGATCGATTACAATGATGATTATTCAAAACTCGAATTTACATATAACAGTAACGGAAAGCTGGCCAAAGTAAAAGGTGTTTTGGCTGACCCTGTATCCTATACTCTGGAATACGACGAAAAAGGAAATATGGTCAAATACGATGGAATGACCGTAATATATCAGCAGTATGAAATAAACGAGAGTTATTGGGAATTCTACCGGGATAAATTACTTTATAATATTATCGACCCGTCATTCGACAGGAGCCATAATAAATCATCGTATATTTCATATATTAACGACGGCTGTTTCCAGAACTTCCTGCTGCACAAGCTAACCGAGGGAGATTTCTTTTAAGTAACAAAAAACAGATAAAGCAGGAGTTTTCCCGACAGAGCGAGGAACTCCTGTTTTTTCTTAGCGGATTCAGAAAGGCGTTCTTTGTTGTAAATTTATTGTGAATTTTGTTAACGCCCGGGCTTGCAAACCGCGCATTTTACAACAATTTGTGCATAATACATAAAAAGCGATACTAAATATTGTGTAAAAATTCAAAGTAAAAAATTCGGAAAAACTATAGTATTTTTAAGGAAAATCTGTTATAATGATATTGTTACCGCAGAGGAGTGCGTCTGCACCCCAAAGCGGAATTCAAATATTTGGAGGTAGAAAACCAATGGCAAAGTATTGTTACCTTTTCTCTGAAGGCAATGCCAACATGAGAGAGCTTCTCGGCGGTAAGGGCGCAAACCTCGCTGAGATGACCAACATCGGCCTCCCTGTTCCTCAGGGCTTCACCATCACCACAGAGGCCTGCACTCAGTATTATGAGGACGGCGGCATCAGTGATGAGATCATGGCAGAGATCAACGAGTATATCGTTAAGATGGAAGAGATCACCGGCAAGAAATTCGGAGATAAGGAAAATCCGCTCCTCGTTTCCGTTCGTTCCGGCGCAAGAGCTTCTATGCCCGGTATGATGGACACGATCCTCAACCTCGGTCTGAACGAGACTGTTGTTGACACTATCGCAAAGAAGTCCAACAACCCCAGATGGGCCTGGGACTGCTACAGAAGATTTATCCAGATGTACTCCGACGTTGTTATGGAAGTCGGCAAGAAGTACTTCGAGCAGCTTATCGACAATATGAAGGAAGAGAAGGGCGTTAAGCAGGACGTTGATCTTGACGCTGACGATCTCAAGAAGCTTGCTAATCAGTTCAAGGCTGAGTACAAGTCCAAGATCGGTGCTGACTTCCCGGACGATCCCAAGGAGCAGCTCGTTGGCGCTATCAAGGCTGTATTCCGCAGCTGGGACAACCCCAGAGCCAACGTTTACAGACGTGACAACGACATCCCCTTCAGCTGGGGCACTGCTGTTAACGTACAGTCGATGGCATTCGGCAACATGGGCGACAACTGCGGCACCGGTGTTGCTTTCACACGTGATCCCGCTACAGGCGAGAACAAGCTGATGGGCGAGTTCCTCACCAACGCACAGGGCGAGGACGTTGTTGCAGGCGTTCGTACTCCTATGCCTATCGAGGAAATGGCTGAGAAGTTCCCTGAGGCTTATGAGGAATTCGTTAAGGTTTGCGAGATCCTTGAGAACAGATATCACGATATGCAGGATATGGAGTTCACCGTTGAGGACGGCAAGCTCTATATGCTCCAGTGCAGAAACGGTAAGAGAACCGCTCAGGCTGCTCTGAAGATCGCTTGCGATCTGGTTGACGAAGGTCACAAGACTGAGCAGGAAGCTGTTGCTATGATCGATCCCAGAAACCTTGACACACTTCTCCATCCCCAGTTCGATGCTAAGGCTATCAAGGCTGCTACTCCTCTTGGAAAGGGCCTCGGCGCTTCTCCCGGAGCTGCCTGCGGCAAGGTAGTATTCACTGCTGACGATGCTGTTGCATGGGCTGACAAGGGCGAGAAGGTCATCCTGGTAAGACTTGAGACCTCTCCCGAGGACATCACCGGTATGAAGGCTGCTCAGGGTATCCTGACTGTCCGCGGCGGTATGACCTCTCACGCTGCTGTTGTTGCAAGAGGTATGGGCGAGTGCTGCGTATCCGGCTGCGGCGACATCAAGATGGACGAAGCTAACAAGAAGTTCGAGCTGGCCGGCAAGACCTTCGTTGAGGGTGACTACATCTCCATCGACGGTACCACCGGTAACATCTACGAGGGTATTATCCCGACTGTTGATGCTACTATCGCCGGTGAATTCGGACGCATCATGGCATGGGCTGACAAGTACAGAAAGCTCAAGGTAAGAACAAACGCTGACACTCCTGCTGACGCTAAGAAGGCAAGAGAACTGGGCGCTGAGGGTATCGGCCTTTGCCGTACAGAGCATATGTTCTTTGAGGCTGACAGGATCGCTGCTTTCAGAGAGATGATCTGCTCCGATACTGTTGAGGAGAGAGAGGCTGCTCTTGCAAAGATCGAGCCGATGCAGCAGGCTGACTTTGAGGCTCTTTACGAGGCTCTTGAAGGAAATCCTGTTACTATCAGATTCCTTGATCCTCCGCTCCATGAGTTCGTTCCTACTGAGGAAGCAGACATCGAGGCTCTGGCTAAGGCTCAGGGCAAGTCTGTTCAGGCTATCAAGGACATCATTGCTTCGCTGCATGAGTTCAACCCGATGATGGGCCACAGAGGCTGCCGTCTTGCTGTAACATATCCTGAGATCGCCAAGATGCAGACCAGGGCTGTTATCAAGGCTGCTAACAATGTTCAGAAGAAGCATCCTGACTGGACTGTAAAGCCCGAGATTATGATCCCGCTGGTTGGCGATGTTAAGGAGCTCAAGTTCGTTAAGAAGGTCGTTGTTGAGACTGCTGACGCTGTTATTGCTGAGGCTGGTTCCGATCTCAAGTATGAAGTTGGTACAATGATCGAGATCCCGAGAGCTGCTCTGACTGCTGACGAGATCGCTGCTAACGCTGACTTCTTCTGCTTCGGTACAAACGATCTGACTCAGATGACCTACGGCTTCTCCAGAGACGATGCAGGCAAGTTCCTTGGCGCATACTATGATGCTAAGATTTTCGAGTCTGATCCCTTCGCTAAGCTGGACCAGGTTGGTGTAGGCAAGCTGATGAAGATGGCTATCGAGCTCGGCAAGCCTGTTAATCCCTCACTCCACTGCGGTATCTGCGGCGAGCACGGCGGCGATCCTTCGTCCGTTGAGTTCTGCCACAAGATCGGTCTTGACTATGTATCCTGCTCGCCTTTCCGCGTGCCGATTGCAAGACTGGCTGCTGCTCAGGCTGCTATCGCAGAGGCTGGGAAATAATCCCGACCGCATAGAACTTGCAGTAAATTTCAGGGTAACATCCGAAGATGCAAAAGCCTTTAAAGCCAAAACAAACGGTGTGCTGCACTCGAAAGGGTGGGAGGACATTGATGTAGAGGTAAGGCTGAGCTGAGGACAGCCCGAAAATACGCACAATAATGACCCGGTGCCTGGGGACAGGCACCGGGTTTTTGTGTCTGTCCATTGTGTAATATTCTACTAAAAAGTCATGAATATAATTAACGAATTGTATAAAATGTGAAATAATAAATGAAGTACAACCAATAATATTGACTTATCAGAAGTGGAGGTGCGATTATGACCATACTTTCAAAGAAGGAGATGTCAGAGGAAGATATAAAGCTCCAGTACATCACTCCGACTATCCTTGCTAAGTGGGATAAGAATAGAATTACAATGGAAACCAAGATCACTGGCGGTAAAAGAGCCTGCGGAGACCGAGGAGCCGGAGATGTCGATGTAGGGGTTGAAAACAAGCTCTGAAAATGATATACTATAAAAAAAGCCGAGCTGCAAAGGGCGGCTTGGCTTTACATGATATTGCCCCACCGCAGGACAGTGAGCATACAAAGCTGAGGGTGCTGGATTGTGGGTATGCGGAATAATAAGAAACGGATAGCTGTCTGATGAGGACGGTCTATCCGTGTTTGGGTATATTCAGTTACTAAGCTAAATCAGAATTTATTGTTCATACCATTCTAAAAACTTTTCAATATATTCGGCTTTTGGTGTTATGACATCTATATCAATCTCAGTATGATTTAGGGCAAACAATTGCAATTCTGCTTTAAGGTTTTCACCAGATAATAAGTAATCATTTATGATATACTGTTTTGAATATCCAAGTTTGCTTAGGATAATAGCAGTTACTACACCTGTTCTGTCTTTCCCTGCATTACAAAAATACATAACATTTGTATCAGCATTCATAATTGTATCTATTATGTTATCCATAATATCATCAACCATATTTATATATGAAAGTGCAACTTCACTTGGGACAGCAGGAATAGCATTTCCACCTTTGACAGGCATTGAAATATAATTAAAAGCACCATCATTTTTTAGCGGACAAGGTTTTTGATTTTGTTCAGCTTCTTCTCTCAAATCAACAATAGTTAAAATATTATTATCTATCAACCACTGGCGTTCTTCCTGAGATAAATAGGTTGGAACATCACTTCTAACATATCGATAGTTACCGTCTATAATTGTTCTTGTATTTTTCGTATGTTCAAATAAACTCATTTTAACACCTACAAATTCCGATTTAGCGAGAAAGCCATGTTGCCCTATCACTAACCCTTATTATAACAAACAGCCCCGAAATAGTCAATCTCTGCACACTTTTTCACGCCCTTTCCATTGCAATATACCGCCAGTTGTACTATAATCAGAATATAGACCAGATCAAATCAATGAAGCTCACGGACGGTGTGCGGATTGCGGTAAAAGATATGGCAAGATTAAGGCAACACCGCACAACCCATGGCTAACGCCTCTGCACGTCATCTGCCGTGTCAAGCCTGCTTGACGACCGGCTTATCCGTCATGATCACCAACGTCATCAAAGATGACGTCAATTCTCCTTGACGTTGCGTAAAGCGAAGTGAACTTCGCTTGCAAGCCTGCGTCGA
>JAFXRI010000099.1 GCA_017526445.1 Ruminococcus sp.
CGTCCCGCTCGGTCCCCAATTCCGTTGCGGGGGCGATCGCGGCGATCATCAGGGAAAAAGGCAAGGTCGAGATTCAGGCTGTTGGAGCGGGAGCAGTCAACCAGGCTGTAAAGGCCTGTGCTGTTGCGCGGGGGTACCTTGCGCCTGCAGGGATCGATATGATAACCGTTCCGGCATTTGCATCGCTGACTATAAACGATGAGGAACGTACGGGCATCAAACTGATATGCTGTGAAAGATAGCGCTTATGTAAAAGGCACCTCTCCGCGGGGAGGTGCCTTTTTTACGTCTGTGCAGAAACAAAGCCCCCGGAGCTTTCCGAGGGCAAAGCCCCCGGAACTTTCCGAGGGCAAAGCCCCCGGAGCTTTCCGAGGGCAAAGCCCCCGGAGCTTTCCGGGGGCTTGCAATTTTATTTAAGAGTGCTGGTGCGGTAGATTATATCGTCGCGGCTGGGGCCGTTGGATACCATTGTGATCGGGAAGCCGATCTGCTTCTCCACAAACTCGATATAAGCTCTGCAGGCTGCGGGGAGATCATCATAATTCTTAATACCGCGGATGTCTGTCTTCCAGCCGTCGAGGACTTCGATAACAGGCTTGCACTTTTCAAGGATCTGGGTAGTGGGGAAATCGTCGATGCGCTGTCCCTCATACTCATAGCCAACGCAAACGGGGATCTTATCGAGATAACCCAGCACATCAAGCACGGTGAAAGCTACATCGGTAGTTCCCTGGATACGGCAGCCGTAGCGCGTAGCAACGCAGTCGAACCAGCCCATACGTCTGGGACGGCCTGTGGTAGCGCCGAACTCTCCGCCGTCGCCGCCGCGTCTTCTGAGCTCGTCAGCCTCGTCGCCGAATATCTCGGAGACGAAAGCTCCGGCGCCTACAGCAGAGGAATAAGCCTTAACGACGGTAACGATCTGCTTGATCTCATATGGAGGCAGGCCGGCACCGATAGCGCCGTAGCCGGCAAGTGTGGACGAGGATGTTACCATAGGATAGATGCCGTGGTCGGGATCCTTGAGGGAACCCAGCTGGCCCTCCAGCAGGACATTCTTACCCTCCTTTATGGACTTCCACAGGAAAGCGGAAACGTCGCAAACATAGGGCTCGACCATTTTTTTATACTCCATAAGGGTATTAAAGAGCTCATCAGGATCGATAGGGGGCTTATGATACAGATGCTCCAGCAGGATATTCTTAGTCTCGAGGACACGGGCGATCTTGGTCCTGAGGGTATCCTCATGGAAAAGCTCCTGCACCTGGAAGCCGATCTTTGCATATTTATCCGAATAGAAGGGAGCGATGCCGGACTTGGTGGAGCCGAAGCTGGCCTTTCCGAGCCTTTCCTCCTCATACTGGTCGAACAGTATATGATAAGGCATAACTATCTGCGCACGGTCGGATATAAGGATCTTAGGCATAGGAACGCCCTGAGAAGTGATCTCGCCGACCTCCTTGAAGAACTTGGGAACATCAAGTGCGACGCCGTTGCCGATAATGCTTGTGGTATGGTCATAGAAAACGCCGGACGGGAGAGTGTGGAGTGCGAACTTACCGTAATGGTTTACGATAGTATGTCCTGCATTCGCACCACCCTGGAAACGAATAACGATATCCGAGTCCTGAGCGAGCATATCAGTGATCTTGCCCTTGCCTTCGTCGCCCCAGTTAGCGCCTACAATAGCTCTTACCATTAATATTTCCTCCTTGCAGTAATTGCTGCTTTCGTGCCGGTCAGCACCTCTCTGATGCTCAAACACAACACACCAAAATATATTATAGCATACTAATTTACTTTTGTAAAGGGGTAAATCAAAATTTTACAGCGCAAAAAAAGCTCTCCCGAAGGAGAGCTTTAATTATCATAGATATCCTGAAGAAAAATTACTTTCTCTTCTTGGTAACTACGAGAGCAGCACCAGCTACAGCAACGCCTGCCAGAGCGATACCGGCAGCAGCACCTGTAGGAGCTGTGGGTGTAGGAGCAGGAGCAGGAGCAGGCTCAGGATCGGGAGCAGGAGCAGGCTCAGGCTCGGGAGCAGGAGCAGGCTCGGGCTCGGGCTCGGGAGCAGGCTCGGGATCAGCAGCGGCACCTGTATCAAGAACAACGTTGCTTACTTTAGCTGTATCGCCCCACCACTGCTGCACGCAAACCTGTGCCCAGTAGTCTTCCTCAGCAACTTCGCCCCAGTCAGTATCCTCAGGGATATTAAACACGAGGGTGTACTTGCCGTCGGAACCTTCAGCATGGATACCCTTGTCAGCAGCATCCTCAGCGTCAGCGTTGCACCAGCTCCAGTTTCCGTCGCCCTTGTCAACCTGTACCCAGCCGGGCTCAGAACCATTGATCATGATACCGCCGCCGAAGCCTTCGGAATCGTCAAGCTCAAACTCAAACTTAACTGACTTAACAGAAGCAGGATCACCGTTTGTGCCGGCAACGAGGTCAACAGTAAGCATACCAGAATCATTTACAGAAACGAATTCAGGTGTACCATTGATTTCGATAGCCGATGCAGAAACAGCCATCGAAGCAGCGATAGCCAGAGCGGACATACCGGCGAAAATCTTACGAATTTTCATATTAGTTTCCTCCATTTGAAAATAGTTTTACGAATTGTTTCTCAATTCATAGTTGTATTATAGCACAGTTCAAATCCAAAATCAAGAGGTTTTTACAATTTTATTACAAAAAGCGAAAAAAATATTGCACAATGTTTTTGCACGATAATTGGGCGGTTTTCACAAAAATTGCACAAAAAAACGTACTCATACTCGATACAATCTACGATAACGTTTGCGGTAACGTTTACAATGCTTTGAAGCAGCAAAGTACGCAAATGCGAGAATATGAAAAAGACACGCCCGTTTTCAGAGCGTGTCTTCAGAAAATATCATTCTTCGGTTTCGGTATCGTCCGGAGCGGGAGTTTCGTCGGTGATGAACGGTGTCTCGCCGACTGCGGGAGTCTCGGGCAGCTCGTTCACATCAGTGATCTCAGTGACCTCCTCCGCAGGGACATCTATGATGTCCGGCAGCTCGCCCTTCATCAGCTTATCGAAGTCCTTGCCGTCGATCTTCTCATACTTCATCAGGTACTTGGCAACAAGGTGGAGCTTATCGATATGCTCACGCAGCAGCGATTCGCACTTCTCGAAGCAGTCCTCGACGATCGAACGTATCTCGGCGTCGATCTCGGCGGCGACGTTCTCGGAATAGCTGGGAGTAGAACTGTAGTCACGTCCGAGGAACACCTCATGCTCTCCCCTGCCGTAAACGACAGGGCCCAGGTTATCGGAGAAGCCGTAGCGGGTGACCATATTTCTTGCAGTAGCAGTAGCGCGTTCCAGGTCATTGGAAGCACCGGTGGATATATCGTCGAGGATGATCTTCTCGGCAACACGTCCGCCCAGCAGCACGATGATATTCTCGATCATCTCGTGCTTGGAGACATAGGCCTTGTCCTTTTCGGGGAGGCTCATTGTAAAGCCGCCGGCCTGACCTCTCGGAATGATAGTGACCATATGGACCTTATCCTGCGAGGAGCAGAAGTATGTGCATATCGCGTGGCCGCCCTCGTGGTAGGCAGTAAGGCGTTTCTCGTCGTCGGTAACGACCTTGGATTTCTTCTCGGGGCCGGCAACGACTTTAATGGAAGCCTCTTCCATATCGTGCTTGGTGATAGCCTTGCGGTTATTCCTTGCAGCGAGGAGCGCAGCCTCGTTAGTGAGGTTCTCAAGATCGGCGCCTGTAAAGCCAACTGTGGATTTAGCGATAGTACTGAGTTCAACATCGGGAGCGAGGGGCTTATTGCGGGTATGGACTTTGAGTATCTCCTCTCTGCCCTTGACGTCGGGATAGCTTACGAGCACCTGACGGTCGAAACGTCCCGGACGCAGCAGAGCGGGATCGAGGATATCGCGGCGGTTAGTGGCTGCCATTACGATGACCGAATCGTTCTCCTCAAAGCCGTCCATTTCGACGAGCAGCTGGTTAAGAGTCTGCTCACGCTCATCGTGACCGCCGCCGAGTCCGGTGCCGCGCTGTCTGCCGACGGCGTCGATCTCGTCGATGAATATGATCGCGGGTGAGTTTTTCTTTGCCTGCTCGAAAAGGTCTCTTACACGGGATGCGCCGACACCGACGAACATCTCGACGAAATCAGAGCCCGATATCGAGAAGAAGGGCACATTAGCCTCGCCTGCGACGGCTCTTGCCAGCAGTGTCTTACCTGTACCCGGAGGTCCGAGCAGGAGCACGCCCTTGGGGATACGCGCGCCCAGCTCGTCATACTTCTTATGATCCTTGAGGAAGTCCACGATCTCGCGGAGCTCCTCCTTTTCCTCGTCGGCGCCTGCCACATCGGCAAAGGTCGCTTTCTTCGAGGAAGGCACCTGCTTGGCGTTAGTTTTTCCGAAGGAATTGATCTTACCTCCCCCGGCGCTTCGCATCATAAAAACGAAGAGGAATATCATCACGCCGAGCATCAGCAGTGTTGGTATAAGGTTTATCCAGAAGCTGTTGTCCGATATGGGGATAAGGTCGTATTTCAGCGAGCCCTCCCCGTACTTCTCGTTATACTTCTTTCGGTAGGTATCGGCTCTTTCGCCGCCGAGCACCTCCTGCACGAAGATAGACACGTTCGGAACGGTATAGTTGCGCACCTGATCCGCGCTGTCGTTGCGCAGGCGATAAGTCATCTTACCGGAGCCGAGGTCGAGCTTGAACTCAGCGACCTCCAGCGCATCAAACTTCTGCATTATCTCGGAGTATGCTTCATCGGTCTTATTGCTGCTCATGGAAGTGAGCATATACACAAGTCCTCCCAGCACGATCACGGAGACAAGCAGATAAACGATAAGCGATTTTCCGTTGCTGCCGTTTTTCAATCCATCAATCCTTCTTTCCTTTTTATATTTCCGGGACGCTGCGGAAGGCACCGCACAGCCCCTCATACCGCCGGCGGTACGGCGGTGAGCAAAAAAGCATAATTACTGTCCGGCAAAACCGGACATTCTAAATTATAATACGCCATTGTGACAGAAATATGATAGGTTCAGTCATATTTTATACCGAACCGGAGCACTCTTGCCGTCCGGCTGTCAACAGCACATCGCTCAGCAAGTCCGAGGCCTTCCACGGCGGCGACGCCTTCGCTGTCGCACAGCAGGAGCGTGCTTTCCCTCAGTTCCAGCGGGATGCTTTCGTTAAAAAGCTTTTTGATGCTCTTGCCGCAGCCGCGGCCGTTCAGGCGGATATAGTCACCGCTCCGGCGTGTTCTGACCACAAGCTCACCTTTTATTTTATCATAATCGAGCGCGATATATGTAAACATTCTATGAATTTTATCGTCATCTGATTTATTTCCTGAAATTTTAATGCTGACGGTCTTTCCGCAAAGGGAGAACTCGCAGTCTCCCGAAACGTGTATCTCCCCTGTTTCGGGTACGGCAGGAGACGCGATACGGAACGCTCCGCCCGAAGCGAAGGCAAAAACATCCCCGCTGAGGGACATCCTGCCGCTGCCGCTCCTGATAAGCGAGCATATCTCGCTGACGCGGGCATAGTCATAGGGAACGCCTTTGCCGGTCAGGAGCCTGACAACAGCTCTTGAAAGCAAAGGCTGGGGGCTTTCTGATAGCTTTCCGAGGGAATATCCCCCGGGGATCTCAGCGCCGGCAAGCAGGGCTTCCGCTCCGGCGCAGAGGTACTCGTCATCGGCTCTCAGGGCCTCGGACATACGCATAAAGGCGTGCTCGGCATCGGGATTTATACTTTTCAATGCCGGCACGATGCTATGGCGCACACGGTTGCGGGTATAGTCATCCGAGAGATTGGTGGAATCGGTAACAAAGGACTGCTCTCTTTCGCTGAGGAACTTTTCGATCTCCTCACGGGTACATTTTATAAGAGGACGGACAAATCTCCCCCGCACCGGCGGGATACCGCACAGGCCTTTGGCGGCAGTACCTCTTGACAGGTTGAAAAGTGCTGTTTCCAGGCTGTCGGAAAGAGTATGTGCTGTGGCGATCCTCTCTATCGGTGACGAGCCGAAGATCCTGTATCTCAGCTCACGGGCGCCGAGTTCGACGGAGCAGCCCTTTTCACGGCAATATCCGGTCACATCCGCATCCACAGCTTCAAAGCTTACTCCCAGCCTTTTGCACAGCTCACGGCAGAAGGATTCGTCGCGGTCCGACTCCTCCCCACGCAGGTGGTGGTTAACGTGGACTGCGCTGACTTTATAACCAAGCTCATACAAGCACAAAAGGAGGGTAACGCTGTCCGCGCCCCCGGAGAGGCAGCAGAGGACAGCTTCGCCCTCTTCAAGCATAGAATATTCTTTTATTGCAGCTCTGACCTTATCCAGCATAGCATCATTCCCTGTGTATCAGATCGGCATCGGTGAACAGCGTATATTCGCCGCGCCATACAAGATTGACTGTTCCGGTCTGTCCGTGTCTGTTCTTGGCAACGATACACTCGGCGATACTCTGATCCGAAGACTGCTTATCGTAATAGGCATCACGGTAGAGGAAAAGGATGATATCGGCATCCTGCTCGATAGAGCCCGACTCACGCAGGTCGGAAAGCATAGGCCGCTTGTTCTCACGCTTCTCGGCTTCTCTCGAAAGCTGCGAGAGGGCGATAACAGGCACCCTCAGCTCCTTAGCCATAAGCTTCAGCTGCCTTGTGATCTCCGAGACCTCGGTAACACGGCTGGTATGGTGATTAGGGCTGCTCATCAGCTGGAGATAGTCGATGATAACGAGACCGAGGTTCTCGCGTCTTCTCAGCTTGGCCTTCATTTCCGGCACGGTGATATTGGCGGTGCCGTCGAGGAAGATGGGCAGCGAGCCCAGCATTATGGAGGCGTTGGCCAGCCTGTCCCAGATGTCATCATCCTGACCGAACTCACCGGAACGGAGTATCGTATTATTTACCAGAGCCTCGCTGGCGAGCATACGCGTAGCGACCTGCTCCGGCGACATTTCGAGGGAGAAGATGACCGTATCCTTTTTGGACTTCTTGCAGGCATTCACGGCTATATTCAGCGCAAAGGCTGATTTTCCCATAGCAGGACGGGCTGCAAGTATGATAAGGTCGGTATCGTTAAGTCCGGTAGTGACGCTGTCGAGCATGGAAAAGCCCATACTCGTTCCCTTGAACTTATCTGCATCGGGGCCTGTGATCTTCTGGAGGTGGTCATACACGTCCCTGACGGCTGCGTCTATCGTTATCAGGCTGTCGGCGGTGCCGTTCTTTCTGATATTATAGATCTTCTGCTCGGCAAGGTCGAGAAGCTCGGAGGCATCCGCGTTCTTCTGCGAAGCCTGCTCGATGATCTCGGTCGAGACATTTATGAGCGTGCGGATATAGAACTTATCCTTGACGATCTCGCAGTAGTTGGTGACATTGGCCGTCGTGACAAATCCGTCGAGCAGCTGTTTGGTATAGCTCCTTGCCATTTCGGAGGAAGCGAACACTCCGCTGCTTACGGCTATCTCGCACACAGTAACGAGGTCGATAGGCTTGCCCCCGGTATCGAGGATGTCGATGCCTGTCATTATCCCGCGGTTTATCTCGTCGTAGAAATACTCAGGCTTAACGATCTGTCTGACATCGGCAAGCTTCAGCGGATCCACGAGGATGGCGCTGAGTATCGCCTGCTCGGCCATAATATCGTAAGGCGGTTCCCGTCCGAGGAGCTCACTCAGGCTTTGCAGATAGCTGTCCTGCTTCGCCATCAGTCCTCTACCACCTTTACTTTAAGGGAGCAGGAGACGCCCTGAGTCATTTTGAGGACAGCGGAATAATCGCCGAAGCTCTTGATCTCCTCCGAGAGGACGAGCTTCTTCTTATCTATGGTGAGGCCGAAGGACTCCTTTACGGCATCGGCAACAGCGCCGGCGGTAACTGCCCCGAAGAGCTTTCCGCCCTGTCCGGCCTTAGCCTTTACAACGACCTCCTTGCCCTCGAGGGCGGCGGCTGTCTTTTCATTCTCGGCCTTTTCCACATCCAGCTTATGCTGAGCGGATGCTTTCTTACCGGCCAGCTCATTCATATTCTTTGCGTTGGCCTCAACGGCAAGCCCTCTGGCGAGCAGGAAGTTCCTTGCGTAGCCGTCGGCAACATTGAGGGTATCCCCTGCCTTGCCCGAGCCTTTGACATCTTTGATCAGAATAACTTTCATAACTGTTTCCTCCTTGAAAGGGATATTTTACATAGTGATACGGCACGCAGCCTGCGCGCCCTGCAGCGGCCTTATCAGCCGTTGTTCCTGATATACTCATCAATAGCGTCCTTGAGCATCCTGCCGGCGGTATTGATGTCTGTTTTCAGCTGTGTGGCGGCCATAGTAAGGTGTCCGCCGCCTCCGAGGGATTCCATAATGATCTGAACATTGAAGGCGCCCATGCTCCTTGCAGAGATATTGGTCACTCCTCCGCTCTCATACAGCACGAAGGAGGCATTTACGCCCACGATGCCCAGCATCTCGTCCGCCGCCTGCGAGGAGGCCACACGGACGCTGTCAAACACGCTCTCGGCGACTGCGATGGCGCATTTGCGGTATATCTGTGCCGAATTGATGATCTGGGACTTATACTGATAAGTCTCGATCGGATCGGCAAACAGCTTCTTGACCTTAACGGTATCGGCGCCCATCTTTTTAAGGTAAGCCGCAGCTTCAAAGGTACGGACGCCTGTTTTCATAACAAAGCTCTTGGTATCGAGCATTATACCCGAGAG
>JAFXRI010000100.1 GCA_017526445.1 Ruminococcus sp.
ATCTTCCTCAGAGAGCTTATCTCCAACGCCAGCGACGCTATCGACAAGCTTTATTTCAGATCGCTGACAGATACCTCTGTCGGTCTCAATAAGGATGACTTCGCTGTCGAGCTCTCGGTAAACAAGGACGAGCGCACCTTCACTATCTCAGACAACGGCATCGGTATGACCGAGCAGGAGCTGGAGGACAATCTTGGAACTATCGCCAACTCCGGTTCATTCAAGTTCAAAAACGACAACAACCTGGGCGACGATGTGGACATCATCGGCCAGTTCGGCGTGGGCTTCTATTCCACCTTTATGGTGGCTAAGGAGGTCACAGTCATCACCAGGGCTTACGGTTCTGACAAGGCCTATAAATGGCAGTCCGACGGCGTTGAAGGCTACACCGTCGAGGAGTGCGAAAAGGACTCCGCCGGCACCGAGATCATTCTCAAAATGAAGGATAATACTGACGACGAGAACTACGACAAGTTCCTCGACCAGTATCAGATACAGTCGCTTGTAAAGAAGTACTCCGACTATATCCGCTTCCCGATCAGAATGGACATCGAGCACACCAGCTACGACGATGATGGCAAGGAGAAGAAGGAAGTCACCCACGATACCCTCAATTCCATGACTCCTATCTGGAAGAAGAACAAGAACGAGCTCACCGAGGACGACTACAATAACTTCTATACCGAGAAGTTTATGGACTATACTCCTCCTATAACTCACATCCACTCCAAGAACGAGGGCCTGGCTACCTATGACGCCCTGCTCTATATCCCCGCCCGCGCACCCTTCGATTACTACTCCAAGGACTACGAGAAGGGCCTGCAGCTCTATTCCAGCGGCGTTATGATAATGGAGAAGTGCGCCGACCTGCTGCCTGATTATTTCAGCTTCGTAAAGGGACTTGTTGACTCCGAGGACCTCTCGCTGAACATCTCCCGCGAACTGCTCCAGCACGACAGACAGCTGAAGATCATCGCCAAGAACTTAGAGAAATCCATAAAGAACGAGCTCACCAAGATGCTCAAAAACGACAGGGAAAAGTATCTCAAATTCTATGACATCTTCGGCCTCCAGTTCAAGTTCGGCATCTATCAGAGCTACGGCTCCGCCAAGGATACCCTTGAAGACCTGCTGATGTTCCCGTCCTCCTTTGAGGGCAAGAACGTTACTCTCGCCGAGTACGTTGAGCGTATGAAAGAAGATCAGAAGGAGATCTACTACGCCTGCGGCGAGAGCATCGACCGCATCGAGATGCTCCCTCAGCTGGAAAGAGTAAAGGACAAAGGCTTTGAGGTCCTCTACCTGACTCAGGACGTTGACGAGTTTGCTGTAAAGGTAATGATGAAGTATAAAGACCACCCCTTCAAGTCTATCTCTGACGGCGACCTGGATCTTGAATCCGAGGAGGAAAAGGAGCAGGCCAAGAAGACCGCCGAGGAAAACAAGGATATGTTCACCTTTATGGCCGAAGCTCTCGACGGCAAAGTCAAGAGCGTTATACTGTCCTCGAAGCTGAAATCCCACCCGGTATGCCTCTCGGCTGAAGGCCCGATCACCATCGAGATGGAAAAGGTCCTCAGCGCTATGCCTCAGAACGAGAAGGAAGACGTCAGGGCGACCAAGGTGCTTGAACTCAATGCATCTCACCCCATATTCGAGAAGCTGAAAGACCTCTACGCCGATGACAAGGACAAGCTCAGGGACTACACCAAGCTGCTTTACGATCAGGCTCTGCTCATCGAGGGACTCAGCGTCGAGAACCCCGTCGAGTTCGCAAACCTTATCTGCGGCCTAATGGTCTGAAACGCCGTACCCGGCAGCAGGCTCCCTCACAAGCAGATCTTTATAGCAAAGGCACCTCACCCCACACCCGGGATGAGGTGCCTTTTGGCATATATACATATATAATAAAAGGGCGCTTCTCCGAAACGTCCTTTTATCCGTTCTTATTTGACCTGTATCATATTGCTGTACTTGCCGTAGTAATGCGTGTTCCCCAGCAGCTTGAATGCACGTACCTTGACGTACATTTTTGACTTGCCTGCGGCGAGCGCATACTTGACAGTAGAAGCCTTGCTTATGACAGCCGCCCTGCTGAAGGTCTTTCCGTCAGTCGATACCTCCACCATATAGCCGTCGCTCCTGCTGACCTTGTCCCAGCTGAGGTTGAAGGTCTTTCCGCTCTTGGTGGATTTCAGGTTCTTCACATCCCCGGCCTTTGTGACCGCAGAAAGCGCATCGGAATAATTGCTGAGATAATCATTACCGTTCACGCTCCTGAATGCGCGTACCATAAACTCATAATTGCTTCCTACCGACAGAGACTTGACCGTATAGCTCGCAGACGAGGTGGAGCCGATCTTCTTCCAGCTCGTGCCGTCCTTGCGGTATATGTAGTAGCAGGCCGCATTGCTGTTCTTGTTCCAGCTAAGATCTATGGTCTCGGCTGTAGCCTTGACTTCTTTCAGCCCTGTCACCTTTGCGGGGACTACCTTGAAATAAAGCGTCTTGGTGCCGGAATAGTTGCCCATACCGGTGACCTTGACCGATGCCTTTCCAACAGCGATATTGTTTGAATAGGTGAGCTTGTAATCCTTATTGACCGTCAGCTTCCTGCTGCCGTCCTTTACAGTGATGGAAGGCTTCAAAGCCTTGCCGGTGTAACTCTGATTGGATATGCTTCCGAAAGTCAGCTCGCTGAGCGGCCTCTGGATATTCACCTGCACACCCTTCGAGGACATATTCCCGAAGCTGTCATATGCGTAGATGTAGGTGTTGTATTCTCCCAGTTCCTTGTTGTGGTCCGAGGTCTTTACCGTAAAGGAAACAGTCTCGCCGCTGATCTTGCCGTCACAGTCAGTGCCTGTGGTCCAGGTCTTGCTGAGATCGTCCGTGGCCCCCGCCGAGGTCCAGGTCGGGAACTTCACCGACTTGATCGAACCGGTACCCTTAACAACGCAGGTCACTGTATAGCCCGTCGAGGACTTGCCCGAGATCATAACCGAGGATATGGTCGGCGCTGTACGGCTGACAACAGTGTTTATAGTCTTGGTCTTCTTGACGCCCGAGGTGTTATATACCTCCACCTTCGTTACATAGGTGTCTTCAAGATCACCGAAATCCGAGGTCTTGACAGCCACGCTCGTCGAGGAGGACAAAGGCCCGCTCTTTGTAACGGTCTTCCACTTGATCGCCGAGGAGCCCAGGCTCTTGGGATAGGTCCCTATGCGGAACTTGGCGATGCCGCCGTCATCCGTGGCCTTTGCCTTGACAGTAAAGCCGTCTCTCGTTATGGATGATGCCGATGCGGTAAGAGTAGGCACCGGAGTGTCCAGCGTCTGAGCCTCGCCGTCGATATATAGCCTGTAGAAATAATAATCGCTCGTGGTTATCTTGCGGTTGACTGTGCAGACAAGATCGCCTGTCGCCCAGTCGTTCCACTTCCAGTTCTGCTCGATAAGTGTGACCTCCGAGCCGCTGACGTCCTTGACGATAGCCACATGGGAGTAATCGAAATCCTGAGCAACATCGCCGGGGATAGGCTTCGAGACCTGTCTGAGCTCGGCATCGTGTCCGTAAAGATATACTCTCGGCTTGCCCTCATAGTTATTTATGTCGTAAAGCATTACTCCGAAATGCTTCTCATAGAAATTGTCGATATAAGCCGCACAGGAATACTCTCCCGACCAGCTGTAATATGTTGCGTATCTCGCATCAACGCCCCTGAAGCTGTCCACCACCTGTCCGTCCTCGGTGATCTCCACATCGTACTCTTCGAGCGAAGATACCGCCGCCGATGCAGATGGCACTGCCGGGAAAACGCTTACTGCGATAGCTGCTGCACAAACGGCCGACAGCAGCTTTGAGAAAAAGCCCTTCATCTTAACGTCCTTTCTGTAAGATCAGAATGTATGAGTCCAAACGCACAGACTCATACCGGTGAGTGAGTTTAATATACCATATTAGTTACAAAATGGCAACACGATTTTGTAACTTTCTCCGTTTTGAACAAACAAGATTAGGTAAGTTGTACAAAATAATTCCCAGTTTTGAAAAATATATGTTCCCGATATGGAACGCAGTTTCGATACGAGCGTTATCCTGCGCAGATGCGCCCTCTGTGAGCAAACCGCCGGCACAGGTATGCTTTGAAAAATACTATCCAACACGCTGTACTGAAACTCACTCCTCCCCCCGCCCGCCGCAAAGCAATAGTTACAGTCAGCGCGGATATTGTAACCTTTTGTAAAAAAAGCAGTGACCGCAGTCCTGTACTTGACAATGTACGATATATAAGGTAAAATTATTATGTATCAAACAAGATATCGGAGGTGCCCTATGGATCCTAACAATAAACCCCGTGCAAGAGAAAAGCACGTTATCTCCGGCGACGGAAACGCCAACATCCACGGCGAGGGCCTCGGAACAGGTCCCGTCGGCTCACCGGACGGCTATGCCGGCAGAAAACGCAAGGGCAATACCGCCCAGACAGGCGGCGGTGCCTTTGCCAACCCCAACGTTAAACGCGCCGCTATCGGCGGAGGTCTGGCTCTGCCCCTGATAATCATCGCTGTCATACTGATAGTTAAATTCGGCGGCTCCGGCGGCCTCGGTTCCCTTGTGGGAGGCGACCAGCTCCCCGACGGTTTTGCAGGCGACACCACAAGCGGATATTCGCAGAATTCCGCCATTCCTGTCAATAACACTGTTGCCCCCGGCTCCCGCTCAAAGTACACCGCCATCGCAGGCGGCGGCAAGGACAAGGTCACCATTATGGTGTATATGTGCGGCACCGACCTGGAGTCCAAACACAGTATGGCCTCAAGCGACCTGAACGAAATGGCTCAGGCCGACCTGGGCAGCAATGTGAACATCATCGTCTATACCGGCGGCTGCAAAAAGTGGAAGACCGACGGCATCAGCAATGAGGTCAATCAGATCTATCAGGTGCAGAAAGGCGGCCTTAAACAGCTTGTGGCTGACGACGGCAGCAAGTCTATGGTGGATCCCTCCACCCTCACCGGGTTTATAAAATACTGCACTCAGAACTTCCCCGCTGACCGCAACGAGCTGATCCTCTGGGATCACGGCGGCGGCTCAGTTACCGGATACGGCTACGACGAGAAGAACACCCGCAAGGGCGCTATGAGCCTTGACGGCATTAACAAGGCCCTCACGAATGCAGGAGTCAAGTTCGACTTCGTCGGCTTCGACGCCTGCCTTATGGCTACCGCTGAGACTGCCCTGATGCTCAACTCCCACGCCGATTATATGATCGCCTCCGAGGAGACCGAGCCAGGAATTGGCTGGTACTATACCAACTGGCTTAACAAGCTGGCCAAGGATACATCTATGCCAACAGTCGAGATAGGTAAGAATATAGTTGATGACTTCGTGGAGACCTGTGCTTCCAAGTGCCGCGGGCAGCAGACCACCCTTTCGGTCATCGACCTGGCTGAGTTTGCCAACACCGTTCCCTCCAGGCTCTCCTCCTTCTCAAAGTCTATGACGGCCCTTATTGAGAACAAGGAGTATAAGACCGTCTCAGATGCACGTTACGCCACCCGTGAATTTGCAAGAAGCTCCAAGATAGATCAGGTGGATCTGGTCAACCTTGCCGAGAATATGGCCAATGACGAGGGCAAGGCCCTTGCCGAAGCCCTCAAGGGCGCTGTCAAGTACAACCGGTCCTCATCGAATATGACCAACGCCTACGGCGTGTCTATATACTTCCCCTATCAGAGGACCTCTCTGGTAGATACCGCTGTTTCGACCTATAACTCGATCGGTATGGATTCCGAGTATTCCAAGTGCATCAAACAGTTCGCCCAGCTCGAAACAGGCGGACAGATCGCCGCTCAGGGTACCTCCAATCCGCTGGCTGCCCTCTTCGGAAGCGGCTCCTCCGGCTCCTCGGGAGATCAGAGCTCTATATCTTCACTGCTCTCAGGCTTCCTCGGCGGAGGCAGGAGCATAAGCGGGCTCGACAGCTCCAACACCGCATATATGAGCGACCTCGACAGCGGTAAGACTGCCGAATATCTCGCCGGGAATTACCTGGATACCGCCAATCTCAAATGGCAGGAGCAGGACGGCGTCCACTGCCTTGACATCCCGGCAGACCAGTGGAAGCTCGTCCATAAGCTGGACAAGAATATGTTCCTTGATAACGGCAGCGGCTACATCGACCTGGGACTCGACAACGTGTATAAGTTCGACGGCGAAAAGCTCGTAGCCGACAGCGAGAAGAACTGGCTGTCTATAAACGGACAGACCGTCGCCTACTACCACACCGACACCGTAGATGACGGCAGCAGGTATATGATAACAGGATATGTCCCCGCAATGCTCAACGGCGAGCGCGTCAAGCTGCTGCTGGCCTTTGATACCGAGCACCCGCAAGGCTATATCACCGGCGCTTCCACAGACTACCACGACGGCGAGACCGATACCTCCCCCAAAAACATCAGCGGCCTGGAGATCGGCGACGAGCTCCGGTTCATCTGTGATTTCTATACCTATGATCAGGAATATCAGGACACATATTATATCGGTGATCCCGTCACCGTCACCAAGGAACTGACTGTCGCCAACATATCCGTCGGCGAGGACAAGAAAGTTAAGATCAGCTATCTGTTCACAGATATCTATAACCAGCAGTACTGGACAGAAGCCTTTGACGGCTGACAGTATCCATTCAAGGAGGAAAGATCATTATGAAAGCGAGTGAACACAAATTGAGTATCGTGATCTCATGGCTCGTGCTTGTCTATTTCGCTGTCCTCTTCGCCGAAAGGGTGCAGAGCATGGCGCGTACGGTTTACGGTCCGAATGGCAAGGGACTGCTGTCCTCAGGCTTCGATACCTATGTCAATCTGCTGACCTGCATCTCTTTGCTGGCCACGCTTGTGCTGCTTGTCACAATAAACCGCGACTTCCTGCGCTCACTCATCGACAGCTCCACAGTGCCCGACTATACCAGGCTCTCCGTGACCGCCGGGGTGCTGCTCCTGGCAGGGATGGTGCATACTGAAAATACGATCGCTCCCCTCCAGTTCGGAGCTTACGGGGCTATAATCCTCGCTATGGTGTTAAGAACTGCAGAGACTGCTCCCGCCGCCGACAGCAAGTTCAAGCTCTGGTACTCCCTGGCGTATCTGACCGTTTTCTCGATGTCGATACCCGTAATGTACCGCTCATTCATTGAGAAGGCAACGCTGTTCCATATCATCGCCGCGGTGACAGCTATAGTGCTGGTCGTATGCTTCACCTATATGATGAGACTCGTTTTCATCGGCAAGGCCGAGGATCTGCTGTTCTTCGCACCCGTCATCATTATGGCAGTGCTCGACGCGGTGGTCATCGGTATGCGCTGGAACGAGGAGGTCAACTCCTTCGCCCTGATATTCGCCATAGCTGCCGCCGCGATGTTCGTCATCGGGAAGGTTATTTTCGGACTGATAAAGAAATGACACAGCTTCCGCGCTGACCTATGATCCAATGCGCAGTCAAAAACAAAATAATGGGCTGAGGCACACCCGGAGATCGCAGCTGCGGGGCGTGCTTCAGCCCTTTTAGTGTGCGCAATGAATATCCCTTCCATCCTCTGCCCAAAATATAAACAAAGTGTAAATTTCACGCCAACTTGCTTGACATATCAAATTAAATTTGATACAATTTAATTGAGGTAAATGCACAGTAGACCTCATCAAAGAAAACCGACAGCAAAACGAAACAATGATCTGAAAGGAGCCTGATGAAATGAAGGTAATCGAAGTAAACGGAAATAATTTTGAAGCAGAGGTCCTTGCATCAAACAAGCCTGTCATCGTAGATTTCAACGCCGAATGGTGCGGACCGTGCAGGATGATGAGACCTGTCCTTGACCGTATCGCTGCCGGGCACGAAGATATCAGGATCGCAGCCGTCAACGTGGACAGCGAAAGTGAACTGGCCGAAAGATACGGGATCTACTCGATCCCCTGCCTGATCGCCTTCAGGAACGGCAAAGAAATCGGCAGAAGCATCGGGCTGACTTCCGAAGAGGACGTGCTTGCGCTCGTAAATCAAGCTTAAGGCAACACCGCATAAGACCGAGGGCTGGCGCCTCCGGGCATACTGCATATATCGCACAAGGGCCGGCGATACCCGCCGGATACCGTTGTGCGGTACACTGCATTATGCCGGGATGCACCAGCCCCTTTTTGCCCGGGCCGGTACAGTCTGCCGGCTATCAGTGCTGCCCCGCCGGCGGCAGCAGCATCGGCTGTATCTGCCTGCCCTCCAGCGCCGCCTCTGCTGTCTCAGCGATCTTCGTGAAATCTGCTACCGCGGAGTTCGGCTTTCCTGCATAATTATCCTGTCGGTAAGGCACGAAATAGTAGTTTTTATAATTCTGCAGCCTGCCGATGTTCTTCCCGCTGGCAGCAAGCGCATCGTTCGTCGAAATGGCGATCACCACCGGACGTGCATTGCGGATGTGGGACTTCACCGCCATAGTTACCGGTGTGTCCGTAATGCCGTGTGCAAGCTTAGCTATGGTGTTTGAAGTGCAAGGCGCAACGATAAGGATGTCAAACATCTTCTTCGGACCAATAGGCTCGGCATCCGCTATCGATACGATCACCGGGTGTCCGCATATCCCCGCCAGCCTGGCAAGATTGTCGTCAGCCTCACCGAAACGGCTGGAGATCGATGCAGCATTGAAGCTCATTACGGGGAAGACCTCGGCTCCGAGAGCCGTAAGCTCCTCCGCTGCGCGAAACGCCTTTTCAAACGTGCAGAAGGATCCTGTCATGGCAAAGCCTATCTTTTTACCTACCAATGACATTCTGTTCTCCCCTTTCGGATATGATGTGTTCGACTGCCTCGGCTATATACCTTCCGGCAGTCACGGGGGCCACCCTTCCGGGAAGAGCCAGTGCGTGTACACATCTTACACCGAGTGCTTCGGCCGCTTCCTTATCCACCCCGCCCGGCACCGATGCAAGATCTATGACCAGAGCCTTGGGCTCCAGCTTTTTCAGCAGAGGGGCCGTCAGCACAAGAGCAGGAACCGTGTTGATGACCGTATCCGCCTCGCTGATGCGCTCCCCGAGGCGGTCGAACATCACGCTCTCGTATCCCGCCGACTCGGCCTCGGCTGCCGCATCACAGCGCCTCACCGCGCAGCATACCTTTGCTCCCGCAGCCTTGAAAAGCCTCGCCGCTGCCGCTGCCACGTTCCCGAAGCCGGTTATCAGCACTCTGCTGCCGAAAACAGTGAAAGCCTGCTCCTGCATAGCGATCATCAGCGCACCCTCAGCGGTGGGGATGCAGTTGCGGATCACCAGCTCCCGCCGTTTGAAATAGTCTATCAGTTCAAAACCGTTTCTCTCAAAAAATACAGCTGTTTCCGCATCGGGCAGCCCCCCTGTAACAACAGCTCCGTCCCTGAGAACAGGCAGGAGCTCTGACAGCTCCAGCGAAGTCAGCCCGCACTGCAGATAATGCTTCCCGCCGGAATGTCTCACCCCGCGGAGCATCGGCAGCACCAGCACATCTGCCCTGCCCATGACATCTTCAAGGGATCCGACTGCCTTCACCCCGCGGGGCGGTGAGCCGATCAGATAGGAATATACATCAGCATCACGGGCAAGCTTCTCACACATATATATCATTCTTGCGTCTCCGCCGACGCAAAGTACAGATCTCTTCATAACGGTATGACCTCCGAAACTGTTGCTATGCCATATTATATGCAGCCGGAGCCCATCCGGTCAATGACCGCAGGAAAACAAAAAGAGCTGCCCCCGCATGAAGCGGAGACAGCATCTCCAAAGTGTTTACAGAATATCAGGAATAATCCACCACGTCTATCCAGCGCAGCAGGAATTCCTTCTCCGACTCGATCCCCTTGTCCAGCTGAGCCGCCGCAACGATAGGCAGCCAGGCCTGTACATAACGCTTCGAGGTGGAAGTCTTCACACAGTAGCGCTCAAGATAGCTGTCAGCGATCTCAGGCATATGCAGCTTCAGCAGCAGATAGGTCTTGGCTGCATCTGCCGAAGCATTTCCCTGTCTTGCGTGCCCCCAGTTGATAACATATGTGCCCTCGTCGTTGATTATTACATTCTTGGGTTCAAAACTGTTGTGACAAAGCTTGATGTGCTTGGGCATTGAGTCGAGCCTTGTCAGCAGCTCATACTTCTTGATCTCGTCGATCTGACCGAGACTCTTGATCTGACGTGTCATCTTGTCTTTCAGCTTCGACAGCAATGGCATATACTGGTCGTGTATCTCCACCTGTACGTCGATGAGCTTGTCAAGGTATGTATCGACCTTGTCAGGATTCTTCTTCATCAGCTGCTCGAGAGTGTCCCCCTCGATCCAGTCCATAACGTTGCACCACTTTCCGTCAATAACGAGCACCTCGTGCAGAGTTGCCATCTTTATCGACGAGTTGCAGAGCGTGGTCTCTACTCTTGCGTGAGTAAGCGCGGCATAAAGGCATTTCTCCTTGTACTCCGGCTTCTTGTAAACACATACCGCCCTTGCGTCGGAAGACTTGTAAATGTCATAAAAATCGTTCTGAGCGATCATTTCTTTAAGTTCCATAATCATTCTCCTTTACAGAAAACTCAGCGGGCAGACTGCTCGCAGCACCGCCTTTATCTATATTGTATCACATTTGCGCATAATGTCAAGAGTTTTTTGTAGAAAATGATACAGTTTGCTATACAGAAACACAATATTTACAGTTTGTTCATTTACGCTCGCTTTGGAATTTGTAAATAAACGGTGAACAGGCAAAACACCCCTTGACACTGCATCCCCACCGTGATATAATAAAATACTACCTTTGAAGGAGGTGCCGATGTGGCGATCAATAAAAGCGGTACAAAGCAGATAGCCGACAACCGCAAGGCCAGACACGACTATTTCGTGCTGGAGCAGATAGAATGCGGTATCGAGCTTGTCGGCACCGAGGTCAAGTCGATACGGAACGGCGGTGTCAACCTGAAAGACAGCTGGTGCTCGATAGACAACGGCGAGATGTGGGTCAAGGGTATGCATATATCTCCCTATGAGCAGGGCAACATCTTCAACCGCGATCCTATGCGTGTACGCAAGCTGCTGCTGCACAAGCGCGAGATAATGCGGCTTTTCGGCAAGGTAAAGCAGGAAGGGCTCACGCTCATCCCCCTGTCGCTGTACTTCAAGGGCAGTAAAGTCAAGCTGGCTCTCGGCCTGTGCAAAGGCAAAAAGCTCTATGACAAGCGCGACGATATGGCCAATAAAGCCGCCCAGCGCGACATTGACAGAGCTATGAAGGACAGGAACAGGGATTAACGGCTGTCCACCCTCTGTTATACGGGGCTGTAATGGTTTCGACGGGGGCGGTGAAGTGTGATAAGCGGGTAGAGGATCGCACTCTCTTTAAAAGGCGAACGTTTTAAAATTAAACGACAAATCTAAATTTGAATTAGCTGCTGCTTAAGTCAGCGCTCGTCCTGCCTCAGAGTACCACGGCTTTGGTTAGGGCGTCGATCAGTGGTGAACGTGCGGAGGGGAAGCCTGTAGCCTCTGTATGTACAACAGGCTGCCGATGGTTGGCGCGTGTCTGCTTGCACCGCCGGAGGGAGAGGGCGTAAGCCGGAATAACAGACTACACCCGTAGAAGTTCGCAGGGATCTGCTTTCGGACACGAGTTCGATTCTCGTCAGCTCCACCAGTAATGCCTCTGCTGTGTATGCAGCAGGGGCTTTTTATTATATCCCGGCCGCGGTCCGTATAGCTGTCCCCGCGCCGGCATCAGGAAAATCATTTTTACGCCGGATAACTGTCCGCCAGCTGTGCACCCGGCAGCTTTTTGTGCAGAAGGTCCTGAACGACCTCGGAAATGTGTTGACTTCACAGCATTGTGTATGATATAATATATGTATATCAACATGATCGGAGGTACTCTGCTATGGCTGGTCAAAGACCGCATATCGCTTTGCTCGTTGCAAATATAATCGATCCTTTCAGCAATTCTGTCGCTAAAGGCGCTATGGCCGCCGCAAACAGGCTTGGCGCCGACCTTACCATTTTTCCCGGGAAATATATCGGCCTTCAGAATTTGTACGAAGTCTTCGATACTACCTATGAGTATCAGTATAACGTACTGTTCGACCTGGCCGCTGCCGGAGGCTTTGACTATATCATCGCCGCCGTGGGTACTATCGCCTACCCGCTGGACAACGAGGGCAAAAAGCGCTTTCTCGAAAAGTTCGGCAATACGCCCGTGCTGTCCGTAGCCGCCGACATCGAAGGATATGATTCGCTGGAATTTGACAATCGCTCCGGCATACTCGACATTATCGACGAGCTGGCCGCCCAGGGCAGACAGCATATAGGCATAATGGCCGGCGACCTTAAAAACGCCGAGTGCGCCGAAAGATATGCCGCTTTCAGAGACGCCCTCCGCATCCATAAGATCCCCTTCTCGGATAAGTATTTTATGTGCAGCGATATTTCAGAGCGCTGCCGTGAGGAGGCCGAAGAACTTATTGACAGAGCTCCGGAACTGGATGCTGTCGTCTGCGCTAATGACGACATAGCCGCTGTCATGTATAAGGTCCTCAAGGAACGGGGCAAGATAATAGGCCGCGATGTGGCCGTTACCGGCTTCGATGACCTTCCCGGATCCTCACAGCTGGATCCCCCGCTTTCCACCGTCCGTGCTGATGCCGAGGGGCTCGGTGCAAGAGCCGTCGAAAAGGTCATCAACCGCCTCAACGGCATCGACGACCGCGTAAAGCGCTTCCCCACCGAGTTCATACGCCGGGGATCGAGCAGCAGGGAGTATGTCTTTGAAGGCTACAAAAAACTGGAGGAAAATGAGAAACTGGCCCTCCGGAAGATGATGAATGACCGTATCCACGTTGACAATATCTTCGTCCGCGATGCTATGATGTTCGGAGGCGAACTCAAAAACAGCTACGCCAAAATACTCAAGCAGCTCCCCCTCGTGGGCGCTATGACCGCATTCATATATACCTTCGACAAGCCCGTCCTCCACCGCTACGACGAGAACTTCCCCAAGGATGTAAACCTGCTGTTCCGCTCATACAGCTACGGCAGCGTGACCTATACCCTTCCTCCCGCCGAGAGGAAGGTCACCATGAATGAGGTGTTCAGGAACAGATACCTGTGCGCCGAAAGACAGCATTGCTTCATCGTTGCCGACCTCTATACCGCCGAAACACAGTACGGCATCGCATTGCTGGAGCCGGAGTCTCCCGACTTCTTCTCTGAGCTGGAGCTGGTCACCTATATCCTGAGCTCCGCCGTCAGAACTCTTGACATACTGTCGAAACAGGACGCCCTGTTAAACGAGCTGCACCTTAAAAACCTCGCTCTCGAGAATGAATCCAAGATCGACTCCCTTACAGGGATATACAACAGGCGCGGTTTCTATCTCGCCGCCGAGGAACTCATCGAGCAGACAGGCAGCACCCGGGAGTATGTGATATGCTACGCCGATATGGATGAGCTGAAATCCGTAAACGACAACTACGGCCACCAGGAAGGCGACCGGGCCCTGAAACTTATCGCCGAGGGACTGAAAAGGATCTTCGGCAACAACGGCGTCATCGGACGCTTCGGAGGAGATGAGTTCGCCGCAGTCTGCCCCAAGCCCAGCGGAACGAACCTTGACAGCTACCTGGCCGCCAAGGAAAAATATACCGAGGAGATCCACCGCTCCGGCAGCAGACAGTATAAGCTCGACTTCTCGCTGGGGCTCACTGTTGCTCCCTGCGAGAACAGCTACGACCTGCGAGCCGCCCTCGACCGCGCCGACGATCTGCTGTACGCTGAAAAGAGCAAGAAGAAAAAACGCCGGATGCTCCACAGATAAAACCGAAAAGGGCTGCTGTACGCCTGAAAGACCGCAGTTTGCAGGACAGTATATCAGCCAGTCTTTTGTACATTATGCACGGAATTATCTGGAAACAGCTTGTTGACATTTTCATAAAAATGTATTATAATATTATTGTACTGTTTTTCGCCCGGATATGCTTCAGGCCAAAAACTCTCAATAAATCGGTAAGATCGCCGGATGCTCTGCCGCTCCTGCCTTCCGGACCGGAATAATGTAATGGAGGAATACTATGAACAAAACAAACAAGAATTTTAATCTTGCCCTGCGTATCTGTATCATCCTTACCTGGATCATGAGCAACGTCAGCTTTTTTATGATCGTATCAGGCTTTAAGGATGTCAAGCTCGAAGGACTCGATAAGGACAACGTCGCTGAAAGACTGCTGGATGTTATCACCAGCTTTGCAAAGAATACCACATTCTATTATGTCGTTCTGGTTATGACAGTCGTTTGCTTCATCCTTGCGGTCCTCACAAGATATAAGACAACTATCGTATCCTTTATTTTCAAGATCCTGAGCCTTGGCTTAACTATACTGATCCTTGTATCCGGTATGGAATATATCGGCGCTCTGCGCTCCTGTAAGGACCTTGCAGATGTTACTTTCTCAGGCCATGACGCAGCTTCCGTTGCAGCTACTCTTACCGATGCCGGCATCGCCGATGCTCAGAAGGTAGCTGATACACTTACAAATCCGGATGCCGCTGCTGCCGCTCTGGGCGCATACCTCATTCCGATCATCATTCTCTTTATACTGTTCATCACTTCGCTCCATTGCCTTATCAAGCGCAACGACCCCAACAACCGCGGAGGTAACGAGGGTACCGGGCAGTATTGATCCCGTATGCTGATGATATGGCTCCCCGCTATACGGGGGGCCGATTTAATATAAGGAGTGAAATGATGGAGACAATACTTGAAACACAGAACCTTACCAAGATATACGGCAAGAAAAGTGCCGCAAAGGACATCAATATCAAGATCCGCCAGGGCGAGATCTACGGTCTGATCGGAAGGAACGGCGCCGGGAAAACCACTATCATGAGAATGATAAGCGGCCTCTCCGCTCCCACAAGAGGATCCTATTCCCTGTTTGGCAAGACCGGCCCGGAAATGAAGCGGATGATGAAAAAGGTCGGCGTGCTCATCGAGCATCCGGGGCTCTACCCCAAGCTCAGCGCCGAGGATAATATCAGGATCAAATGCATCGCTATGGGCATCCGGTATAAGGGCAACAGCTATATCCAGGACCTGCTCAGGACAGTCGGCCTCGAGAATGTATCCAATAAAAAGCACGCGGGAGAGTTCTCCCTCGGTATGAGACAGCGCCTCGGCATCGCCCTCGCGCTGGTGGGCGAGCCTTCGATCGTTATTCTGGACGAACCTATCAACGGCCTCGATCCACAGGGTATCGTTGAGGTGAGACATACCCTTGAAAACCTCCGCGACGAGAAGGGCATCACTATTATGATCTCCTCGCATATTCTTGATGAGCTCAGCAAGCTGGCCGATTCCTACGGCATAATCCACGAAGGGCTTCTGCTCGACCAGTTCACCAGTGATGAGCTCCACAGCAGGTGCGGACAGTTCGTCACAATAAAGACCAACGATAACTCTGCCGCCCTCAGCGCTCTGTCCGGACTGGGCATCGAAGACAAGAAGATCGACGCCGACGGCAATATCCGCGTCGGCGAGCAGCTGGAAAACACATCGGCTATGGCAAAAGCTATCATCAATGCAGATCTGGAGCTCAGAGAAATGTTCATTACCAACATCTCCCTCGAGGACTACTATCTGAATGTTACCGGAGGTGAGCATAATGGGTAATGTTATAAGAAGCGATATCTACAGGCTTCTCAGACAGAAATCATTCATCATCTGCACAGCAATCGTCGCACTGCTCAACCTTATAATTGGCCCTGTCGGCAAGTTACTTTATGATATCTCCAAAAGGCTCGCTGAGGGCAACGATGAGCTTATGGCTGAGCTGAAGGAGTGGAGCGCCACATTCAGCGTGGACAAGCTGATAATGAATCCCCTCGGGAACATAGATACGATATTCGTCCTGCTGCTTATCGTGTGGTTCGCCTTCGGCGATCTCGCCCACGGCTATATCAAGAATGTAGCCGGGCAGCTCTCCAACAAGGGAAACATCGTGTTCTCAAAAATGGCAGTCATCGGCATTATCAGCCTGTTTATGTTTATCGTTGCATTTGCGTTCCAGTTTCTCGGGCTCTGCTTAGTGCAGTCTCCCGAGCTCAGCAATATCGGCGAGAGCCTTGTGATCTTTGCAGTCAAGTGGCTGTCGATGCTGGCTATCGGCTCGATAATCCTGCTGATAACCGTCGGTCTGCATTCACAGACGGCCGGAGCTATATTCGCTGTTCTTTTCGGAACAGGACTTCTCAGGTTCGCCTACAGTATCAGTATCAATAAGCTTATGAACGACGTCTTAAAATTTGAAGACTTCGACGTCAATCAGTATATGCCCGATTCGATCCTGCACACCAATGATCTTACGCTCCAGAGCAAGACCCTGATGATAAAAGCTGTGATCGCCTGCATCGCCTTTGTCTGTGTGCTCGTCCCGCTGACCGTATCTCTGTTCAATAAGCGCGACGTCAAGTGATCCGGCATAGCCAAGATCGTTTGTCCGCCGCTTTTATACAAAGCGGCGGATTTTTTGGCAAATCAACAAAGTCACGAAAAGTTAACAGAAATCCGTTTGACAAATCATACGGCGTATGTTATAATATTGTTTGTCAAGGACTGCACTTTAAAGCATTAAAACTTAAAAGCAGTGAAACAGAAAGGATCTGATGATATGAAAGAGATCAGCAAGCTGCTGAGTTACCGCCCCGATATCAAGGTCGTTGACGCTACCCTGCGCGACGGCGGACTGGTAAATGACTTTTTATTCACGGATGAGTTCGTTAAGGACTTATATACCGCAAACCTCCGCTCCGGAGTGGATTATATGGAGTTCGGCTATAAGGCCGACAGAGAGATGTTTGATGAGTCGAAGTTCGGCAAATGCAAATTCTGCGACGACGACTATATCCGCTCTATCGTGGGCGAGAACAATACCGACCTCAAGATCGCTGTAATGGCAGATGTAGGCAGATGCAACTACAAGAACGATATTCACGAGCGCTCCGAGTGTCCCATCGACCTTATCAGAGTTGCCACATATCTGCATACGATCCCTACTGCTGTGGATATGATCGAAGATGCCAAGAAGAAGGGCTATGAAGTAAGCTGCAACATAATGGCTATCTCCAACACCCAGGAGGGCGACCTGAAGGTTGCTCTTGATATACTCGGGCAGTCCCCTGTGGATGTGCTCTACATCGTGGACAGCTTCGGCGCACTTTATCCCGAGCAGATACAGCGTATCGTCAGCATCTTCGAGGAATTCGCTGTCAAGTACAACAAGAAGATCGGCATACACGCTCATAACAACCAGCAGCTCGCTTTCGCGAATACTATCGAGGCCGTCGGCGACGGAGTTGACTGGCTGGACGCCACCTACAGTTCAATGGGCAGAGGTGCAGGCAACTGTGCTATGGAGCTTTTGCTGAGTTTCCTCAAAAATCCTAAGTACAATGTATATCCTGCGATCAAGTTCATCGAGCAGCATATGGTCCCTCTCAAGGAGCAGGGAGTTACTTGGGGCTACGATCTCCAGTACCTGATGACCGGAGTACTCAACCGTCATCCCAGAAGCGCTATCGCCTTCACAAAGGAGAAGCGCAACGACTATTCAGAGTTTTACAAGGAGATAATCGCGTTGGATTGACCGGCATGGAAAAAGGGCTGCTGCGGCAGCCCTTTTATTATTTGCCGTTACACCTTTATCACCGCAGCCGCCAGCGGCAAAGCCAGCGAAAGCGCTGTGCATATGAGCCATTCCGCCGCTCCGAGAGGTTCAAGTGCAAATACTCCGGCGAAAAGAGGTACCGCCATGCACACTATAAGACAAGCCAGCGACACTCCCACCGCTAACAGCATAAAAGGATTGTTCAGAGGTCTTATCCCGAAAATGCCCTTGTCCTCGCTCTTGCACTCGAATACGTGGATGAGCTGAGAAAGCACCAGCGTTACCAGCGCCCCCGTTCGGGCTCCCGATACTCCGCTGCCGAGCTGCATCAGTATCGTGAAGGAAGCAAGCGTCACTATGGCGATCAGTGCTCCCCGGAGTATCATCCGGTAAAGCAGCCCTCCGCTGAAAAAGCTCTCGTTCTCCCGCCGTGGAGGACGCCGCATCATTCCCTCGTCAGAGGGCTCCACTCCAAGTGCTATTGCAGGCAGACCGTCAGTGACCAGATTCACAAGAAGTATCTGCGCAGGCAGCAGCACTATGGGAAGTCCCATTATTATGCCGCCCAGCATAGTCAGCACCTCGCCGATATTGCAGGCGATCAGATAACGGACAAATTTGCGGATGTTGCTGTAGATCGTGCGCCCCTCCTCCACTGCGCTGACAAGAGTGGCGAAGTTATCGTCAAGGAGTATGCAGTCTGCCGCCTGCTTCGTAACATCGGTGCCGCTCTCACCCATAGACACTCCGATAGAGGCCTCCTTTACGGCGGGTGCGTCGTTTACTCCGTCGCCTGTCATGGCCACTACCCTGCCGCGGGCCTTGTAAGCCTTGACTATGCGCAGCTTGTGGGCGGGGGTGACTCTTGCGAATACTGCGGCATCATCCAGAGCAGCGTCAAGCTGCACGTCGGTCATAGCGTCCAGCTCGGCACCGGTATAAGCCCGGCCTTTTCTGTCGTCGAGGATGCCTACCTCCCGTGCCACAGCACAGGCAGTGAGCTTGTGATCGCCTGTTATCATTACAGTGCGTATGCCTGCGGCTGCGCACTTTTTTACAGCACGTTCAGCCTCCGGACGCGGCGGATCGGTCATCGCCATCAGCCCCAGGAAAACTTCCCTGCCCTCGCTGATAAGCGAGAAAGCCAGCACCCGCATACCCGCAGCCGCGAGACTGTCGTTTTGCTTCATTATGGCACTTCGCCTTGCCTCACCCAGCTCACCGGCCTCGCCCGAACTGTTCATCGTATATCCCGCAGAGCTTAACAGCACATCCGGCGCACCCTTTTTGTAGATCCTCTGCACTCCCTCAGGATCTCTCACCGTGACGGTCATATATTTCTTCTCACTGTCAAAGGGCTGTTCGTCTATGCGGAAGCGGCGGAAGCTCTCGGCATCTATGCCGCCTTTTATCGCTGCCGCCAGGACTGCGGCCTCGGTAGGATCGCCGGAGGTCCCCGCATCCCGGATATCGCCGCGGTCACGCCTGCTGCTGACCGGACCTTTTTCTATACGGGCGTTATTGCAGACCGCCGCGCAGCACAGCAGTTCGCGGAGTGTACTGTCGTCCCAGGGGACATGCCTGCCGCCATTGTCATCAGTAAAGCCTTCCCTGTCCGACGAGGTCAGCAGAACATCCTCATCGCTGCATACAAGGAGCTTTTTCACCGTCATTTTATTCATTGTCAGCGTGCCTGTCTTATCGGTGCAGATAACGCTTGCACAGCCGAGAGTTTCCACAGCGTGGAGCTTATGTACAAGGGCGTTCCGCGCAAGCATACGTCTCACCGCAAGAGCAAGAGCTATTGTCACAGCCGCAGGCAGCCCCTCGGGGATAGCTGCGATCGCTATGGAAATGGCTGTCATAAGCATTTCCATCACAGGTTCGCCGCGGATAACGCCCGCTGCGAATACGACTATGCAGACTCCGAGACATATGAGTGCCAGCACCTTTCCCAGCTCGGCGAGCTTTTTCTGCAGCGGCGTGCGGTCCTCGCCCGCATCGCTGATAAGCGAGGAGACTCCTCCCATCTGCGTATTCCTGCCCGCAGCGGTCACTTCTGCCCTGGCAGTACCGCGCACACATACTGTCCCCATATAGACCATATAGGGAAGATCGGGGCCGGAGATCTTCTTTTCGCCGGTATGGGAATGTTTCTCTGCCGGGAGAGACTCGCCTGTAAGTATGGACTCGTCACAGCACAGAGCCTTTGCCGAAAGAATGAGACAGTCGGCAGGGATTCGGTCGCCTGCTTCCAGCTCGATGACATCCCCGACAACAAGCTGTTCCGCCGGGAGAGTGACAAGACTTCCGTCACGATAGACTTTAGCTGTGGGAGCCGTGAGCTGTTCAAGCTTTTCGAGAGTCTTCTCGGCGCGGTACTCCTGCACAAAGCCCAGCAGTGCATTGACCACAACGATCAGAAGTATCGGTATAGCATCGGTGTATTCACCGATGATCACAGAGATACCGGTGGCTATCAGCAGTATCATTACCATCAGATCGTGGAACTGTCCCGCAAATATGGCGGCAGCGCTTGTCTTTCTTCCCTCGGCGAGACGGTTGGGACCGTTCAGGCTGAGAAGTCTGTCTGCCCTTGCCTGTGTAAGTCCGACAGGCCCGGTGACTCCGGCTTGTTCGTTTCTTTCCTTTGTAGCTGTCATATCCCTCATTACCTTTCAGATATCACCCGGCACAGCACCGGGCTGCTTTGAGCGTGTCCGCCTACTCAAGCATATTCCGGGACCGGGGGATATATTACTCGGAAAGCTGTAGGCAATACCGCACAACCCCTGTGCGTCAGATCGCGCGCAAGCTCAATAAAGTTGAGCTGAGATTTTTCGTCAGAGTGCATAAATTTGATGCAGGCGGGCGAGCGAAGACCAATTCGCTTTTCGCCCGGCAAGGAAAATTTGTGTGCTATGACGGAAAATATGCAAGCAGATGACGTGCAGAGGCGCAAGCCG
>JAFXRI010000101.1 GCA_017526445.1 Ruminococcus sp.
ACCTCGGAAACGGTTATGGGGTTGTCGCCGGAGATGACCTTGACCTCGACACCCTCATCAGCAAAGAACTTAAATGTCTCGGGAGCCGTCTCTCTTACGGGATTTGTGATAAGCACCAGCGCCTTGGGAGCACATTCCGCTGTCAGCGCCTTGCCGTCCGGCTTGCCCATATACTCCGCAAAGGCCAGCACACGGTAGCCCTTCCGGCTGTAAAGCTCTATATCCTCGCGGTATTCCTCATATTTCTCCCTGAGCACCCATTCCGGCGCACCAAGAACGAACGAGCCCTTTTCAAGTGTTACGCTGGAGTATTTGAACTCCGAGGAGAAGTCGGTGTGCGAAACGATCTTTGCATTGGTGGGCGTGCAGAAATACTGCTTCATCGCCGCCATAGTGATGTTGTCCGCCGACTGCTCCGCCGCAAAATCGCTGAGCAGCCCGGTGAGCTGATCCTTGTCCAGATCCGCAAGGGGGAGGAAGTCAGTGACTTTCATAGTGTTCTCGGTTATGGTACCTGTCTTGTCAACGCACAGCACGTTGACTCGCGCCAGCGTCTCTATGCATTTCATATTGTGTACAAGGACCTTCTGCTTTGCAAGCCTCATAACGCTTATAGCCAGTGTAACGCTGGCAAGCAGGAACAGTCCCTCTGGGATCATTCCGATAACGGAAGCCACCATAGCCCTGATGCTCTGCTCAAAGGGGAGCTCGTTGGTGATATACGACTGATTGAACTGCAAAGCTCCCAGCGGGATGATAATAAAGCCTGCCATCTTTACGATCTTGTTAAGCGAGCGTATCATCTCCGACTGTTCTCCGGTCTTGGCCTTTTTTGCCTGGAGAGTCAGCTGTGAGATGTAGGATTCCGCACCGACCTTGGTGAGCCGTGCTTTGCAGCTTCCCGAAACTACGTAGCTTCCGCTCATCAGCTCGGCACCCTTTTCCTTGACGATCTCGTCAGCCTCACCGGTAAGCAGAGCCTCGTTGGCAGAGACCTTGCCTTCCACGACCACAGCGTCCGCCGGTATCTGATCTCCTGCCCGGAATATGACTATGTCGTCAGCTACCAGCAGCTCGGAGGCGATACTTTGTTCAACGCCGTCCCTTATTACCTTTGCAGTAGGGGAGTTGAGCACCGTCAGTTTGTCCAGCAGTGACTTCGAGCGCAGTTCCTGCACGATACCTATAAGTGTGTTCACGATAATGACCGGCATAAAGGTCAGATCCCTGTAGGAACCGCTCAATATCAGCAGGAACGCTATGACGGCAAAGATGAAGTTGAAGTAAGTGAAAACGTTGCTTATGATGATCTCGCCCACGGATTTGGAGGGCGGCTTGACGGGAGTATTTGCCAGCCCCGCGTTCACCCTTTCGGACGCCTGTGCAGCGGTGAGCCCCTTATCCGGCGGCGGATCAAGACGGGTTATGAAAACGTCGTTTGTTTTTTTCTTCAAGATATATCACCTGCTTAATAAATAAACATTCTGTTGAATATTATAACATAGCTTTCCAAGAAGGTCAATAAGCAGAGCGGTTTTTTTTCGGAGCAAACTGCCCGCTGTAATATTGTCCCGCAGCGGTGAATATACTGTCTTAGCAAAGCAAAAATCCATTACACGAGGAGAGATTTGTTATGACAGCTTCAACGCTCAGCGTTTCAAAGGAGACGCTCGTCCAGACCGTCACAGCGCTCGATACCGCCTTCGAGCAGCCTGTTGAAAAGGACTTTGTCCTGCCGGATTACTGCCCCGATGTATTCAGGATACTCAAATGCAGAGTAACTCCGCAGGTCATCTCCCACAGTATCAACGGCGGCAGACTCACCGTCGATACACAGGCTGTCATCAAGGTCATGTATCTGGCCGAGAACAGCGGCAGGATAAACCTGCTGGAACAGAAAATGACTTTTTCCAAGGCTATCGACCTTACAGCGGGCTGTGTAAGCCCGTCGGTGTCCGCCTGTGCAAGACTCGATTACGTCAACTGCCGGGTGGTCAATCAGCGAAGGATAGATATTCGCGGAGCCTATTCAGTCAAAGTCAGAGTCAGCGCCGAGAGCAGGAAACAGTTCGTCACTTCCGCCGAGGGAGCGGGCATACAGCTGAAAACCTCCCAGATAAACTTCCCCTCCGGGCGCCTGTGTGCTGCAAAGCGTATCACCCTCGTAGAGGAGCTGGAGCTGGGCGGAGCCAAGCCGCCTGTGGGTTCAGTGCTTTGGAGCGGCTGCCGCATCGAGCGCAGCGAGCAAAGGATAGTTACCGGGAAACTGATGATCAAGGGAGAAGCCTCTGTTGAGCTTGTATATACTCCTGCCGATGAAAGCGCTCTCTCCGTGGAGACTATGCGTTTCAGCATCCCCTTCAGTCAGGTGATAGATATGGACGGCCTTGACGAGAGCTTTACCCTTTCAGTGAAAGCAAACGCTGCCTCCTGTGACATCATTCCCCGTGCAGAGGATGCCAGCCGCCTTGAATGTGAGCTCGTGATGCTCATAAGCTGTACAGCCGTAAGGTATTCTGCCGGCAGCGCCGTCACCGATGCCTTCTCCACAAGATACGAGTGCGAGACATCAGTATGCGATCAGCGTGTCGGCGCCGTTCCGAGAGAGTGCTGTGCCGAGTTCACCCGCACCGGCGATCTGCACTACACCGACGAAGCCCTTGCAAGTATAGCCTGCGCCAGATGCGGCACCGGGAATATCTCTGTTCGCCGGAACGAGGGCAGGACGGTCATCTCCGGAACGCTTGCTATGAGCGCCGTCGGCCTCAGCGGGAGCGGCTGCGCAGTGTTCCTTGAAAACGAAGTCCCCTTCGAACTGGAAAGCGACGACTGCTTCTCGGAGGATACCGAGGTCACCGTAAAGAACTGCTCCTATCACCTGACCGATGACCACAGCGTTGAGATCAAGGCCGAGCTTGCTGTCACCGGCGAGGTCACCGAGCAGTACGGCGTCTTCCCCCTTGAGGAACTCTCAGTGCTCACCGACAGACCGCTTGCCGGGACAGGGGGCTATGCATTGAAGCTGTGCTTTGTCGAGCCCGGCGAGGATATATGGGAACTGGCCAAGCGCTTCCGCACCTCTCCCAGGATGATAACGGATGAGAACGAGCTGTCCTCTGACAGGACGGAACGGGGCGGGATGCTGCTCATCCCCCTGATAAACTGAAGCGAGGTAACTAAAATGAACAGTGAAATCTATACCAACATCTCCACCCGCACCGACGGCGACATATACATCGGCGTTGTAGGCCCGGTAAGGACGGGCAAATCCAGCTTTATCAAGCAGTTTATGGAAAAGTTCGTCATACCCCGCATCGACAGCGAGCCAAGACGCGAGCGTGCAGTTGATGAGCTGCCTCAGTCTGCCGGCGGCAGGACGATAATGACCACGGAGCCCAAATTCATCCCCGAGGAAGCCGTTGACATAGAGCTGGAAGGCGGCACAAAAATGAGCGTCCGGCTTATCGACTGCGTGGGCTATATAATCCCCAGCGCCGTAGGCTATATAGAGAACGAAGCCCCAAGAATGGTGATGACTCCCTGGTTCGAGGACGAGGTGCCGTTCAATATGGCCGCCGAGGTCGGCACCCGCAAGGTCATAACCGAGCACTCTACCGTCGGGCTCGTGGTCACCACAGACGGCTCGATAACCGACCTTCCCCGTGAGGAATACGAGGAGTGCGAGGAGAAGGTTATAAACGAGCTCAAAGCAATAGATAAGCCCTTTGCGGTACTCCTTAACAGCGTTTATCCCGAAAGCGAGGAAGTCGGCGAGTTGGCCGAGAAGCTTTCGGAAAAGTACGGCTCTCCTGTCATACCCGTGAACTGTCTCGAGCTTGACGAGGACGACATCGCCGGCATTATGGAACAGCTGCTCTATGCCTTCCCGGTAAGGGAGGTAAATATCGGTATGCCCTCCTGGATAAACACTCTCGAACGTGACCACTGGCTGCGCTCGGCTGTCTTCGGACATATCCGCAAAGCGGCAGAGGACCTGAAAAATCTGCGCGGTGCCGAAGCCTTCGCAGAGGAACTTGCCCGGTGCGAGTATATCTCCTCCGCAGCAGTATCCTCCATCGAGCCCGGCACCGGAACTGCCGTCATCTCCGCCTCGGTGGACAGCTCCCTGTTCTACCGGATAATCGGCGAGGCCACCGGGCTTTCTATTGATAATGAGAGCGATCTTCTCCCTCAGATACTCGAACTTGTGGAGATCAGGAACAAATACAGCAAATTTGCCCGGGCTCTTAACGAGGTCGAGGAAACAGGCTACGGCATCGTTATGCCCTCAATGGACGAACTGACTCTCGAACAGCCCCAGGTCATACGACAGGGAGGAAAGTACGGCGTTCGCCTGCGTGCCCGCGCACCCAGCATACATATGATGAAAGCTGTCATAAATACCGAAGTCGCCCCGATAGTCGGCAGCGAGCGCCAGAGCGAGGACCTGGTGCGCTATATGATGAGCGATTTTGAGAACGCTCCCGAAAAGATATGGGAGTCGAACATCTTCGGCAAGAGTCTCCACGAGCTTGTGGGCGAAGGTCTCCACGCCAAGCTGTCAAAGCTTTCCCCCTCCGCCCGCGCCAAGCTTGGAGAGACCATTGAGCGGATGATAAACGAAGGCTGCTCAGGCCTGATATGCTTCATCCTCTGAGGATCGGACTTCTTGCCCCGAAGCCGGTGCAGCCGTTCTCGGTCCGAAGCGGGATGCACTGCACAATATTAAAGGCTGCACAGAGACCTTCTGTGCAGCCTTTAGGTTTTTTATCCGGAGACGGGGCGTGTCCGTCATCCCCACAGTGAGACAGGGTATTCGCCGTCGGCAATGAGCTGAGCTATCGATTCCGCAACGGCAGCTCTGTCCTCCTTGTAGGTCACACCGAACCAGCGGTCATGGCTCTCCAGGACCGTACATTCAGCCTTGCCCTCTTTCAGCAGCCCGTCTATCATTATGGGAAGCAGTGACTCGGCAGTCTCGCTCTCGTCATTCTCACAGAGAAATTCCTCAAACTTATCTGCAAGTACATCCATAAACTCGGGAGGGCAGCCCCACATATTCATAGAAACGCGGCTATTCTCATCCACCTCGGCAGTCTCGGTCTTCCCGCTGAGTACCTTTCCGCCTTCGCGTCTTATGTTGTAGGTCTCGTTTATCCCGATGAGCTTTCCGCTGCTGTCAGCGCGGCAGATGCCTCTCGTCACCGAACCGTTGTCAGAGAGGGTGTTTTTAAGTATGAAGCCCGCCATGCACAGGTCGAGCTTTCCCCCTGCCAGAGGCTCACGCTCGGCAGTCAGATAGTCATGCAGCTGCACAAAGGCCTGCTTGCCGTAATAGTCATCAGCGTTTATAACAGCGAAGGGCTCGTTAACAGCATCCTTCGCACAAAGAACTGCGTGACAGGTCCCCCAGGGTTTTTTACGTGATATCTTCTTGTGACTCTCGGGAATGTCGCCGGTCTCCTGGAAAACATAGCTCACATTTGCGTGACCGGAGATACGGTCGCCGATGCGCTCACGGAAATCCTGCTCGATGTCGTGCCTGATAATAAATACTATCTTGTTGAAGCCGGCAGCAAGAGCATCGTAAACAGAGTAGTCCATAATGATCTCGTTGGAAGGCCCCACAGGCTCCAACTGCTTGATACCTCCGCCGAAACGGCTTCCGATACCGGCAGCCATTATAATAAGTGTACAGTTCTTCATATATGATCTCCTTGATTTTAGATGTTCATATACTATGGGGCACGCAGCACCCTGCAAATATATGTTTACATTTTACCATATTTTTATACATAAGTCAATAGCATATATTGGTGATATGGACCTAAGCATAAAAAAACGTCCCCGCCGCTCAAAGCGGCAGGGACGTATCTGGTGGAGTATAGGGGACTTGAACCCCTATCTAAGGCGCTTGAAATAGCGTATCTGCGCGATTTTATTGTTTTTCGTGTCACATTTCGTGTCATATACTTTTGAAAAATGCTCGTTGATAACATCCTCGAAATGCTTTCTTTCATCCGAAAAGGTGGACTGATAGACCGACTTGAGTATGTTGTCCGAAGACCATCCGCCGCGCTCCATAGCGTACTTGTCAGGTATGTTCAGCAGCTTCATTTCCGACGCATTGATGTGCCTGAGATCGTGAAAGCATAGATCATATCCTGCCTTGCTCATAACATACTTATAATGCCGGTAGAGGGCGTTGCCGCCGGTAGCCAGGATCCAGTCCCCGGTACGGGCACGGTACAGCTGCACCAGGAACGGCGGAAGCTCTATTTTTCGCCGGCTCTCAACGGTCTTTGCTTCGTCTTTCACCAGGACGCCGTCTTTCGTATCTATTTTCACCCTGTTGATCGTCAGGATGTTCCCGCTCAGATCAGCAGGCTTCAGGCCGCGGATCTCTTCTTTCCGAAGAGAGCAGCAGAGGGCAAGCAGGATCTCCAGCTCGTAAGGATCTCCGCGGAAAAGGTGCATGACCTCTTCGGCGCGGGGATACTCCTTCATTTTCTTCTGGACCTTCGGCAGATCTATGTGCCTTGCAAGCTCCGGGCGCTCATCCCGGATGATCGGCAGAATAAAGTTCATCGCGTTGCGGATTGTCTTCGGAGCATACTTCCCGGCGAGGCGGTTGACCTCGGCGATGATATCCTTATCCGTGATCCTGTCTATGCGGAGATCTACGAAGTCGGGAGACAGCTGCTGATCTATGGCCTTGCGGTACTTCTCGATGGTGGAAGGGCTTAGCTTGTTGTCGCGGATGGCGATGTACTCCTCGGCTCTGTCTCTGACGGTGACACAGCTTGCCCTGACCGCGGCGCCGATCTGGAAGTCGGCAGCGAGCTTCTCCGCCTTCTTCTTCGTCTCGGCAGTGAATGAAACATACTTCCCGGTCTTCTTATCATATACCCTTATGCGGTAGTTCCCGCTGGGGAGTTTTCGGGCTGTTGCCATAGTATCACTCCTTCCGTTAATAATATATTTACAAACTTAATTCCTGCATTTCTTGACATACGTGTTAATACGTGTTATAATATATACAAGAGGTGAGAACATGAAATACAGCGAATTGAAAAAGCTCTTGAAAAAGAACGGCTGCTACTTAGTCAGAGAGGGCGCGAACCACGAACAGTGGTACAGCCCGAAAACCGGAAAGAAATTTTCGATAGGCAGACACAGCAGTCAGGACGTCAAGAGCGGAACGCTGAAAAGCATTATGAAGGACGCGGGGCTCGAATGAGCCCTCCCCCTTCAACTCTCACCGGTAGGAGTGCAAATAGGAGGTTACAGGAATGAAAACTTATGTTTATCCGGCTGTATTTACAGCAGAAGAAGAGGGCGGGTATTCTGTCCGGTTCCCTGATCTTGAAGGCTGCTACACTCAGGGCGAAACTGCTGAGGAAGCCTTTGAAATGGCCAAAGACGTTTTGTGTCTGACTCTCTATGGACTTGAAGAAGACGGCGAACCTATCAATCCGCCTTCCGATATTCGATCATTGGAGCTCGCCGGGAACGAGTTCTCCTCACTTGTTGACTGTGATACAATGGAGTATCGCAGATATTTTGAAAGCAAGTCCGTCAAGAAAACTTTGACGATCCCGAGCTGGCTCAACGCAAGATCTGAAAAAGCTCACATCAATTTCTCTGCAGTGCTGCAAAAGGCTCTTATGCAGGAGCTCAACATCGAGCAGCACTGACTCTCACCTCTTACCGCCCCGGGCTCAGGCTCGGGGCATTTTTTTTATACTTCCTTGACGATCTTTTTCACCAGGCCGACAACTCTCACCCTGAGCACATCTTTCCCTTTAAAGACCTTCGGGGCGTACTCCGGGTTGATGCTGTGCAGCTCGATAGTCTCCCGGTCATAGATCACCTTCTTGACATAGCCCTGCTCTTCATCAACGAGCACCACGGCTATGCTGCCGCTGTCAACGCTCTCCTGGCGGCGCACGACGATGATGTCGCCGTCCTCGATCTTCGGGTACATACTGTCGCCCTGGACTTTTATGCAGATCGTGTCCGGCACGTCAGAGGGGTTTTGAAAGTACAGGGGCATATAGTCGATGATGTCAGAGCAGGCGTAAGCGCCGAAACCGGCCGACACGGAGCTGAACACAGGTATCTTGTAGATGCTGTCGCCGGCGGAGATCAGCTCGGCGTTGGGCTTTTCGTCCTCCCAGCCCATGAGGTAGGCGGCGTCTTTTCTTGTAGCCTTAGCAATAGCCTCAACACAATCTATGGGAATTTTATGTGTTTCTCCTGTTGCGTATCTTTGTAAAGATGACTTAGATATTCCTGTCAATTCAGACAATTCACTATAACTGAAGCCGCTTTCATCGATAGCTTTTTTAATTCTTTTTGCTCTGATGTCCACATTAGCACCTCCTTTGCATTTGTATTATAGCATACGTTTCCCATTTTTGCAATACAGTTTCAAAATATTTTTTGAAAAAATCCCAAAAATGGGTTGACAAATCAAATCCTGCGTGCTATACTATAAACAACCCAGAAATGGGACGAACGGAGGTGAAACATATAGATGCTTAACCGAAATCTCTTGAAGAGCGCGATGGCACGAGCGGGCTTTCTCACTCAAGGCTTACTTGCTGAAAAGATTGGAATGTCTGAAAATACGCTTTCAAGCCGTATGAATGGTCAATCTCCATTTAATACTGACGAAATCGACAGCATATGCCAAGTGCTTGATATTAAGAGCAATGAAGAAAAGGTGGCTATTTTTTTAGCCTCACCGTCCCAAAAGTGGGACAACACATCAGCCTAACCACACAGAGCCGAAAAGAGAAAGCACCCGGCAGGGATGAGCTGCGGGGCGCTGGGAGGAAAAGAAATGTTTAAACGCTTGAAAAGCAAAATTGACGACAAGCTTGAGGATCCGGAGTTCGCCGAGTTTTCCTCAAGCCTTGCAATAGGTATCAGCTTAACCGGGCTGATAATCGAAGTGGTTCTTATGTACTTAAAATAGTTCAAACGTTTTGATTATTGAAAGTATGATAGCAATAGCCGATAAAGCAATAGCGACCTATGATCGAAAAGAAACTCTTCGTATCTGCTCATGATGCTCGTAGTATTGCTCATAAGCAAGTTTACCGTCGTTCGTGATCGTATATTTCTCGTCCGGCCCGAGGACGGCATTGACCGCCGGATCTTCTTCGTATCCGATGAGACCTCTATCAAGCAAGCTGTTGGCAGCAGTTTCCTCGATATGAAACGATCCCTTTTTGTAAAGCTTTTTAAGCAGTTTTGACTCTTCCCGAGTAATGCTCAAACGCGATTCAGCCATATTAACACCCCCTTCCGAGACCATTATATCACGGGCGGGGGAAGAACGCAAGGAGGGAGAAAGAACGTGTACTATTGGATAAGAGTCATAAAAAGAAGCCCGGCAGGGTTTGCCAGGCTCGAAGAGGTTGCCGACGAAGACTACAACGCCAGGTGTTCAGCGCATACCGTACAAGCAACCCGTAATACATTATATCGAAAGGAGCTGACCCCGATGAAGCAGACCAAGAACCTGATCAAAGCGGCCCGAGTGATGCAGGGACTCACCCAGACCCAGCTCGGGAAGAAGATAGGAAAGAATCAAAGCTGGGTGTCATACGTCGAAAACGGCGGCCTCGGCGATGCAAACCTTGCAGACGTCCTTCGGCTATGCAAGGTCCTCGGGATCTCGCTCACAGAGGCAGCAGAGACACTTACGTAGAAAGGGGTGAGGAAATGGTAAACACCGACAAGCTGAAAGGCAGGATCAAAGAGCTCGGACTGACTCAGCCTGCCGTAGCCGAACAACTCTATATGTCGTACTCAGGGTTCAACATGAAGCTGAACCGGAAAAGGTCGTTCACTGTCGAGGAAGCGGACCGGCTCGCCAGGCTGTTGAAGATCGAAAAGTCCGAGATCGTGGATTACTTTTTCACGTAACTGAAAGGAGTTTAAAAAATGAAGGATGAGACCAAGGCCGGTATAGTGGCCGGAGTATGGCTCGGTTTCCTGGCAGTACTGTGCGCCAGGCCGGGCGTGGTAAGTGCAGTGTTGTTCGTTTGTGTAACGGTGGTCCTGGCGATGTACATTAAGCACGACTGGCAGGACGAGCAGCGCCGCAAGAGGATCAAGCGGCTCGTTGACGATGATCGCCGCCGCCTGAGAGAGGCGGAAAAATGAAAGGAGTTAAGATATGATATCAATAGTCATTGAAAAGAACGGAGTCAATCTGAATATCAAGGATGAAGGCCCGGCGGATGTGGTCGTCGGCGCTGTTCGTGCAGCACAGGCGATAGCGGTATCCATAGAACAGAACACAGACGGGAGGGTGCCTGCCAAGAAGTCAATGAAAGAGATAGCAAAAGCGATCATCAGAAGTACAAAGACGTTTTCCGGGGCCATTGTGCTCGACATGAACGGCATTCGCAAGGAAAGGCAGGATGAAGAATGAAGGACAAGGTTAAGCAGGGCAAGATCCGTGAGCTTCACACGGCTTTCAAAACAGTTAAGGAGATCGCTGAGGAAGTGAATGTCAGCGGATCCGAGGTAGTTGCCGAGCTGGAGGCAATGGGTTACCGTCCGCGCTATGAAAAAGAAAAGCCTCAGCCCAGCGAGTTTCTGAGCAAGCCGGAGCGGACATATAACAGGACTTCTGATGAGACCAAAGAACGGATCATCACCTTGCGTAAGCAGGGTAAGACTTTACAGCAGATCGCCAACCTTACCGGCGTCAATCTGGCGACAGTAAAAGGGATAATGCAGCGGCATTTAAGATCAGAAGGCAAAGAAAAAGAGCCCGCACCGGCTGCCACCGAAACGAGCTCAGAAGAAAAATCCTCTTATGATTATCATACATCATATTCCGAGAGTTGTCAAGAGGTGCAGCGGTTTATTTCCGGTCTCGAGGAATGGCTCACCGGATTCATCAAGGACGTTTACAACAATCAGTCGGAGGACTGGCAGCACGGCTATGATACCGGTGAGAAGCTTGCTGAGCTCCGCCAGCTGATCCGCCGAACGAAAGGAGAATCCGTATGAGCATAGAGATCGGGACAAACTACTATGAAGAAGCAGTGAAGAAGCTCAGTGAAAAGGTGAGCGGGCTTGGGCGTGTCGGAGAAGTCATCTGCGAGCCTGTCCGCGATTGCCTGAAAAACTTCTGTGAGCAGAACGGTGAGTTCGCACAGGCCGTCGCCCAGGGCGGGAGTTTCAAAGACTGCATCAATGAGATCTCAAAAGGCATCGGACAAGCCTGTTCCGATCTTGAAGTATATAAGCGGGCTGTTCAGTTCTATTTCAAGGGTGCTGACGTTCATATGCAGCTGACGGTGGACCTCGGTGATGAAGGATTCTCAAACACGCCGAAGAGCATCGGGCTTTCGCTTGACAGCCTGCTGGATTTCTGAGGGGAGGATATTATGAATTATTTCAGACCAACCCCTTACGACAAATACGGGCTGCTTCCGATGGAGCCCGGGGAGGAAGAGGAGATAGCATCTCATATGCCTCACTATCTGTTCTACCGCCGGGACAAGAGCAATGTGGATTTCTACTGTACCGCCTGCCATAACAGGCACTATATGCACAAAAGCGAGTTCTCGGAAACCCTCGGCCATAAAAGGAGAGGTCTTTGTCCCGCCTGTCAGGAAGCTGTTGAATTCCGCAGTATGTGCTTCGGGCGAAAAACTCTCGATGCGTGGGAAAACTTCGTTATCGTCCGCGTCGAAAGTGAGAACGAGGTACATCTTGAATGCTGCGGTGCCCGCCTGTACTTCGAGGAGGACGATATGGAGCCTCGCTACGATCTGTTCAGTAAGGCCTATTACGAGCTCCGCCCCGGCTCGGCGCAGAAGTACGCCAATAGATGGTGCTGGTACGGCGGATATGATTGGACTGAGATCAAAACTCTCGGTGAACCGCACTTCGTTTCTTGCTTTGGCTTCAGCGATAACAGCTATTATCCCATATGCCTTGAAAGACTGGACAAAACTTTCCTCAGATACGCCCTCCGGGATTATAAACCAAGCTATCTTGTTACCTATCTCAGCAAGTATGCCAAGCATCCGAACATAGAGTATCTTGTCCGCGGCAGATTTGAAAGGATAGCCGAGGCTGTTGTTGTCGGCGGACAAGGTATATACATCAACTGGCGCAGCACCGATCTGAAAAAGATGCTTCGTCTTGACCGCGCTGAGATCAATCTGCTGCAAGGGTGCAGTGCCGACGAATACAGGGAGTATATCTCTATCCGCAGACATTTGAACAAAGAATCTGGCATCGTCGATCATAACAGGATCGCCCGGTACTGGACCGAGTTCGGATATTTTGATGATAGAATCGGGACGATCAGCACCCAGAGCGGGCTTACCTATAAGCAGATAATGGATTACTGTCTCAAAAATGTAAAGGACAGAGGCAGCAGAGCGAAGTCTGAATTTCTTTGTGACTACAGGGATTATATCAATGACTGTATAGAGCTCAACTATGATCTGACCAACCGGACAGTCGCCTTCCCGAGAGATCTGCACACAGCTCATCAGCGTACTATGAAAGCTATAGTTATAAAGCAGAGCCGAGAAATGGAAGAGCGCCGGGCCGTATCGGACAAGCTCCGCGAGTGGCTGCCTTATGTGAGTGAAGAAAAAGGTCTTGCCGTTATCCTCCCGAAGTCAGTCGCTGAGATCGTAGAGGAAGGCAGGGCATTAAGTCACTGTGTCGGCGGATATGCCGACAGGCACGCCGAGGGATTACTGCACATCGTATTCCTGCGAAGGCTTGACGACCTGACAACTCCGTACTACACCATAGAGGTAAACACCGAGGGAAGAATGGTGCAGTGCAGGGGATATGCGAACAATGCAGTTTACAACGACGGAGAGCCCAAACCGCAGGAGATCAAAGATTTCGAGGCTGAATATCAGCAGTATATCATAAGATCGATCAAGGAATTCAAGAAAAAGCGTAAGAAGAAAGCGAGGAGATCGGCGTGAACGAGATCGTCACAAACGAGAATTACGAGCGGGCTTGCAGACTGCACAGCCGCATCGTCATAAATGCCCAGGCGGCACAGGAGTCTCTCTTTGCAGTTTGCAAGGACATCAAGGAAATGAGAGACAGCAAGCTGTATAAAGAGCTTGGATATGAAAAAATTAACCAGTACGCGAAAGCCGAATTGGGAATGACAGACCGCAATGTAAGACGGTATGTATCTGTGGCGGAAATGGTCGAGCAAAAGCGGACACCGGTGTCCGCAAATATCGGTATTTCCAAGCTTTACCTGCTTTCGACGCTCACAGAAGAGGAAAGGGAAGCGGTCGAGGAGAGCACCGACCTTGAAACAGTCTCTAAACGTGATCTTGAAGAAAAAATTAAACAGATCGAGGCTGAGAAGCACTCTGCCGAGTTAGAAGCAGAGCAGGCTAAGGCTCTTTCCGAGAAGGTATGTCAGCTGGAGGAGCAGATCAAAGAGCTTGAAGCCCGTCCCGTCGATGTCGCCGTCGAAAAGGATCCCGATGCCGAGAAAAAGCTCGCCGAAAAAGAGCAGCAGCTGAAAGATCTCCAGAAGCAGCTCAAAGAGGCTAAGAAGAGTATAAAGGACGGAAAGGCCGCTGCCGATAAAGCAGTACAGGAAGCTCTCGACAAGCAGGCAGCCGAGCACAAGTCCGAGACGGACAAGCTCACCGCCGAAAAAGCTGAGCTCGAACGTCAGCTTGCCGTTAAGCCCAAAGAGATCCGCGTGACCGTTGATGAAGACAAGGTCACATTCAAGATCAAGCTTTCGACCGCATATGAGGCGCTTATGCCGGCTGCACAGTTTGCTGCATCATCAGGCAATGACGAGTTCAAAGCAAAGCTCAATGCTCTTCTGGACGCCGCAAGAAAGGTCGTTGAAGGCAATGGGTGAGATCACCTGCAGAGATTGCAGCAAATTCCGTGCCTGCCTCGAATCGAGCAGGCTCTACCCCTGCAAGGACTATAAAAGGAGGATACGAGATGATAACTCTCGAGGAAGCCAAGAGAGCGTGGGAAACGAAGAAGCCGGTGGTGTATCACCACCCGATGGCAGAGAAGCCGGTGATATGCACGATAGGCGCGTTTGAAGTAAATAAGAGGCTTAACAGGCTGTCCCGCCTGATGCTGATACAGCCTCCGGGGAACAGCTACATCCGCACCAGGCCCGCTTTTGTTTCTCTCCGCCCCAGCCACAGCGAGGAACTTGCAAAAGCTCTCGCCGATCTGGACCAACTCAGAAAGGAAGGTGTCGAGTTTGACTGATATAAAGCTTCACCGTCTGAAGCTCTCGCTCGATTATTACGACGACGTTATGAGCGGAGCGAAAAATTTTGAAGTCCGCAAGAATGACCGCGATTATCAGGTCGGAGATCTCATAGAGTTCCTGCCTTCCGAGCGCGGTGTTGCTCTCCCAAAGTGCGATGACCGTATCTTTCTCATTACATATATGCTGTCGAGTTCGCAGTTTGGTGCTATCAAGGACGGATATGTTGTCTTAGGCATTCGTGAGATCAGGGAAGCCAAGCCGGAGGTGAGGAATAACAATGAAAGCAATGGCTAAAGCGTTAAAGCCTTGTCCATTTTGTGGTTGTCAATCCGTGGGACTTCATCAAGAGGTAAATGCAGACGGTGAATATCTGATGTATATCGAATGTAATTGCTGTGGTGCAAGAGGAAGCCTTAGCAAATTTCCTTATCCTCAGTTTGCTGATGTGAAGCATACTTGGAACAACCGCATAGCTCTCGATGTCGTAAAGTCAACGCCCGAAATACAAGCCAATATGAGAAGCATTGAGCCGAATGAACTGTTGGAGAAAGCAATGGAACTGCTTGATTCCGTTAAGTTCATCCATCGGGAAGCTATCAGGAACAGTTGTTTCGCTGTCTGTGACAAGACAAGCAGGCTGATGCATGAGATCGATAAGCTTCATAAAGAGATAGAGGAGGTCGCCCCATGAAAATTCCAACAATAATGAGCCTTGTCAAAAAGGCGAAAACAATAAATCTGTATATAAAGGATAATCAGCAGTGGATCAGCGAGGGCCACGCTGCTTATGCGATCCATTGCCTTCCGCCGCTGGACGAAAACTCTGTATGCATCATAGCAGGCATACCCGAAGACAAGCGGGGAGACTACACGATCAATGCCGACGACAAGTGGATACCTGCATTTGACGACAGCAGTATTGTTCACCCGACACTTGATAGCGGAAGTATACTGATCACCCACGGCGGTAAAACTATGGCGGTTCTCCGCACTGCCGGCGGCGTCGTCTTTTTCATCGACAGCAAATATCTCAGGCCGCTTGCAGATGTGAGGACAGATCCTCTGTCTTTCCTGCTCATCGATGATAGTACAGATCCGATGATCCTTGTAAGGGCAGGGCTTATAAATGTAGCTCTGATCCTTCCGATAATTCCGGGAGAAGAAATGATGAATGAGCTTGGATCAATTATCGAGGGGGCTTATATAAAATGATCAAAGCTGAGATCATAAACGGTGAGGGGAATGTCCAGCTCGGCGGAAGAGCGGACAAGGTGTTCGCAGAAGCCGCTTCGATCCTGAAAGAGGTCGTGGAGCTTTACAGGGCCGAGGGGATGCCTGAGTACCAGATCGATGTGTATCTGAATGCGGTCAAGAACTACGCCTCGGGGAACATCCCGGAAAAATGAACAACAACAGGAAAGCGGGCCTCGAAAAGCGAGCGCCCGCGATACCTTTATTTTTTAACGTCGGCCCGGGCGGGTTTTGCGGGCTCGTAATGTATCATAACTAACGGACGAAACAAAATGACGATAGGAAGTGACCAGATGTGCGGTGCAAGTATCGGGAAGTCAGAACAGTATGCGGGGAGTATCTCGATGTGGATATCTTTCCTGTTATGCAAGTCAAGTATAACGCCAAGCGAGGCAAGCGGTTCAAGCCGACCTCGGAGACTATGGCAAGGTACAATCAGCGGAAACGGGAGACCAGGCTTGAACAGCTGGTGCTGACGAACTTCTCGGAGGACGGTCTGTTCTTCAATCCGACCTGGGACAGCGAGAGCCTTCCCGAGGATGAGAGAGAAGCAAAGCGCTTTGTTGTTAACTTTCTCCGAAGGCTGAAAGCCTACCGAAGGAAGAACGGTCTGCCTGAGCTGAAGTACATATACAAGATCGAGCGGGGGAAGCGCAGCGGAAGGCTTCATTCGCATATGATCCTTAACTGCTGTGATATGCCTCTCGGAATGCTCGATGAGATCTGGGCAAAGGGCTATTGCTACAGCTCACGCCTGCAGTGTGATGCCAGCGGCTGTCCCGGTCTGGCTAAGTATTTCTGCAAAGGCAAGGACAAGGATCCTGAAGAGGACGAGGACCTCGGGAACACGGTGGGCTATTCGTGGGTGGCATCGCGCAATCTTGAAAAACCCAAGAGGTTCAGCCGTGACGGCAGGGTGTCAAAGCGTCAGGCAGTTGAGATCTGTACAGGCGAGGCAGCGCCCAAGCCTACATTCGAGCGGCTCTATCCCGGATATGAGCTTGCGGAGGTCCGCTCGATGTACAACGAGATCAACGGTGGGTATTATATCACTGCAAGGATGAGAAGGATCCAAACAAGGAAGAAGGTACAGCAATGCAGGAAAAGATCTTAGAGGGTATGAGGTACTGTTATGATCTGGAGTCTGTCGGCTGCGACCGATGCCCGATAAGAGATATGTGTGCAGAAATGGATGCCGACAGTCTCGGAGAGCTGTTTGCAGATATAGATAAGACGACGAGGGAGGAGAGCAGCGATGACATTTGAAGAGTTTGAAAAGAAAGAAGCCTGGCTCAACAGAGCGTATGAGATGCGGCGCGAAATGCCGTCGCTTAACGAGGAATGGAGGGAACTCCAGCGCCTGCGTGATGCCTGTACCGATACCTCGGTCAAGTACGGCGGCAAGGGCACCAAGACGCGCAGCAATTCCACAGAGGTGAAGTATGTCCGCTTTGCTGATGCCTCCGACAGCTATTACCGCCAGCTGAAAGCAGACCGTGACCGCTATCTCAAAGCCAAGGAGGAGATCAAGCAGGCGATCAATGCACTGCCTGTAGCCTCTGAACAGGCAGTGCTGACCGCACGCTTCATCAGGTTCAAAAGTCTCTCTGACATCGCCAAGATCACACATTATTCGATCTCTCATGTTAAGCGCCTCAAACGCCGTGGAATCGAGCATATTTGCATAAAAGATGATACCTGATGATACCTAATGATACCTTTTGATACCTTGACAAAAAAATACGGCTGTGTTATTGTATAATTGGAAAAAATATAAAGTTTTCTTCCACCTATCGTCCAAAGACAGCCGTCGCACACCGGCTGTCTTTTTTATGGGGTGATCCTGTGTACATTAAGATCACAAACAGGCGCATCATGCCGAACGAGAGCGATCCGCACCTGATCTACAAAGAATGCTTCCCAAGGCCCGAACTCCGCTATGACGAGAACCAGCCCCGCGACGATCACGGAAGATTTACGTCGGGCGGCAATTCGGGGTTGACTTCGGGCGGGGATGGTGGTACAATTGAAGGTGAGGAGATTTTGCCCTCCATTGGAGGAAGTGCTTCTTCTTATCCTATAGTCTATTATCCCGGCACTGATGTTCAAGTTAGATTCGTTGTTGGTTCAAGACCTCAGTATCCACCAGATCACACTATGGCAGGTTATGGCTGCAAGACCGGCAGGCAGATCGATGATATAGACCGTTTGGTAGATACTTATAATGCAGATGCGGTACATTGGCATAAAGAAAAGGCAAGATTTCAGGTATATGATGAATATGGGGAAATAAGAGAGGTTGAACTTCACTGGTATCAGCATCCTGATATAGGAAAAGTCGAATATAAAGTCAAATCGAGAGGAGGATATGTGTATGTCGATGAATGGGATTAAGACCTTCAAAGCGGTGTATGTTCGTGACGATTCATACGGGTTCGTTAAAGGTCAGGTATATGAGTGTTTCCACGCCAAGAGTAAATTCGGCAGCACTGAAATGCTGTGTGTAGTTGATGATTCAGGAGAAGAATATGCATATCCTGCCAGTTGGTTTGAAATAATTGAAGACTGAACCGCCTCCGGGCGGTTTTTTCATACCCTGACGAAAGGAGCGGGCTTTATGCTCAAAGCCTGTCAATACTGCGGACGTGTCCACAGCAAAAAAACCGATTGCGCCGCAAAGCTCCGCACGCTCCGAGAGCGCGATGCAGTCCAGAGGGAACGCGAGAGCACTATCCGCACCTTCAGAAGCTCGGGCTCATGGCGAAGAAAGTCGGAAGCTGTCCGGATGCGCGACAAAAGGCTGTGCCTTGTCTGCTGCGACGAAATGAAGCGTCTCGGAGTATGCACAGGTGAACTGATCGGCGCAGAAGTCCACCACATTATTGCACTCGTAAACGATTTCGATAAACGTCTCGATGACGATAATCTTATCACTCTTTGCCGGCAGCATCACGAGGCAGCAGAAGCCGGCGAGATGTCTCCAGACTATCTCAGAGCGCTTGTCTGCGCGGATTCCGAGGAATGATCACCCCGGGGGATGGGCTCGGCATCGCCCGGCACGTCCACGACCGACTGCCCCCACAAACACACAAAAAAGTTGTAAAATGAAATTTGAAAAGGGAAAAGGTGATGATATGGCAAGACCTTGCAAGCCTGCGAAGCTGCTGACAGATAAGAGTCAGACCAAAGCCGAGCTCTCCGAGCGGGAGCAGATCGAGAAAAAGCTCCGCGGGAGCAAGACAAAGATCACCTGTCCCTCCGACCTGACGAGCGATCAGAAGAAGATCTTCCGCCGCATCGTCAAGGAACTTGGTGACAAGGATATCCTCGGAAGTCTTGATAATTATCTGCTCAGGCAGACGGCTATCGCTATCGACCGCCTGCACACAATAGAGGATATGATCAACGGCAACCACAACTATCTGTTCAACGCCAAGCTCATGGCTGCCAAGGACAAGTACACCAAAGACTTCTTCCGCTGCTGCAACGAGCTGGGGCTTTCTCCGCAGAGCCGGGCGAAGTTTGCGAACCTGATGTCCGCCAAGGCTGAGGATCCTCTTATAGCTGCACTGACAGAGGATGATGACGAAGAGGAAGATGAAGAATGAACTATCTCAAGATCACAAACAGGCGCATCACGCCAAACGAGAGCGATCCGCACCTGGTCTATAAAGAATGCTTTCCGCGGCCTGAGCTCCGCTATGATGAGAACCAGCGCCGCGACGATCACGGGCGCTTTACATCCGGCGGCAGTTCGGGGTTGACTTCTCATGAAGAAAGTGTTATAATATCATCAGGAAGTGATGATGTGGAGAGCGAAAGTCAAAGGTACAGACGGAATAAGAATACTTTAGTTGACAAGACTTATATTGAGAGCGGAGAATATCGAAGAAAATTTGATCGGATTTCGGAAAACTCAAATGTGAACAAGGCTTTGTATAATAGTTCTAAAGAAATCCTTTTCCATCGCAGCGGGACTGAATATGAGGATATGTGTTGGATCGATGCTCAATCTGGTAAAATCGTTGCGAAAGAAATAGATGGCGATAAGATCCGAGAGATAAATTACTCTAAAAACACAATAAAAATTGTTGATAATTATCCCGAAGGGCAACTCATTACACTTCACTCACATCCGAGCAGTATGCCGCCAAGTGTTTCAGATTTTAATTCTGCTTATCGCAACGGTTACAAATTTGGTGTTGTTGCTTGTCACAACGGTAAAGTTTTTGTTTACAAATCAGAGCAAGAGATAAGCGAGCGCTTATATAATCTATACATAGCAGAAAACATTGATAACGGACTTGACGAATACACTTCACAGTATTTAGCTTTGAATAAAATCAAGGAGAATCACAATATTGATTTTTGGGAGGTGCAGTAAATGGAAAAGAAATTGAATGATAACGTAGTAATCCCTGCGGATATCAAAAAAATGTCCAAAGAAGAAAGAAAATCCGAAATTCAAAAACTTGAAGCAGCTGCAGCTGCCGAAAAAGGAAAGTCTTTAAAAAGCAAAAGCAAAAGAGTTGTATAAAACCGCCTCCGGGCGGTTTTTTCATACCCCAAAATACGGCGTGAAAGGAGCAGAACGGAGCGATAAGGTGTGGACATTCGCAGGACAAGAGCATATAAATACGCGCTGGAATGCGTGAACGATACCGCCGGCAAGACGCCGAAGTACGTCCGGCTCCAGGCAGAGGAATGGCTCGCTGTCGCAGACGGCAAGCGGGCTTATGCCAGACTCAGCATCGGCAAGATCAAGCGCACAAGGCGGATCCTGAAACTGATGCGCCACCCGGACCTGGGATGTGATATGTATTCGGGCCTTGAACCCTATGCACTGTTCCTTATCTACGCCGCTTTCGGCACTGTCCGCCCCGACGGCGGCAGGCTTTACGAAACAATATTATTAGAGATCGCACGAAAGAACTTCAAGACGTTCAATTCGGCGGTCATTTTTATTGTCGGGATGCTCATCGAGCCGAAGTTCTCCCGCTTCTTCTCAGTCGCACCCGACTATAAGCTGTCCTCCGAGCTCCGTATCGCAGCACGGAAGATCATCAAGTCCAGTCCCGCACTTATAGCGCACTTCAAGATCACCCGGGATATGATAACCTGCAAGCTGACCGAGATCGAATACGTCCCGCTGGCCTACAGCAATGACCGTATGGACGGAAAGCTTGCGAATATGTTCCTTGCCGATGAAGCGGGGGCTATGGACGCATACCCCATAGAAGCTATGCGCTCATCGCAGATCACCCTTGCAAACAAGCTGGGAATTATAATCTCAACACAGTATCCCAACGACAATAACGCTATGGAGACCGAGATCGACTACGCAAAAAAGGTCCTTGACGGCCTTGCGGACGATCACTCGGTCTTTTCTCTGCTCTACGAGCCCGACGAGAACATCCGCAAAAACTGGCAGACAGACGACAATGTCATCTATCAGGCCAACCCCGCAGCAGTCCACAGCGAGAAGATCTTCGATGCGATAAAAAAGCTCCGCACAATGGCTGTTCTCTATGAGGACAAGCGCGAAAACTTCCTGTGCAAGCACTGCAACATCAAGTATAAGTCCCTTGGCACAGAGGGATATATCGAGATAGATAAGTTCAAAGAGTGCAGGATCATATTCGATCCCGAGTTCTGGCGCGGACGTGATGTATATATCGGCCTTGACCTCTCGCAGTCAGACGATAACACCTCTGTTGCTATGGTCACTCTCGCCGACGAGATCATCTACGGAATGGTGTGGGGTTTTATACCCGCCGGAAAGATCGACATAAAATCCGACAAGGAGCGTGTGAACTACCGTTCCCTTATAAAAGCCGGTGACTGCTTCGAGAGCCCGTCTTCCGACGACGAGATCATATCCTACAGGCAGGTGGAGGAATGGATCCTCGGTCTGCGGGAGCGGTACGGAGTCAATATCGTCCAGCTGGGCTATGACCGGTATAATGCGATCAGTACAGTGCAGCACCTTGAAGCCGCCGACGATCCCGTGGAGTGCGTCGAGATCCGTCAGCACTCCAGCATACTCCACGTCCCGACAAAACTCCTTTACGAGTACGTCTATACACACAAATTTGCTTATGTCGCCAACAGGATGCTGGAGATCAACGTCTCCAACAGCCGCTGCACCCGCGACACCAATCTTAATCGATATGTCAACAAGAAAAAATCTGCCGGCAAGGTGGATATGGTCGTATCTCTTATCAATGCGGTCTATCTCCTTAACGTGAACGAGCTGCTCTCGGACGAGGGCGGCTTTGTGCAGATGTAAAATGTAGGTGAGAACAATGCCATTTTGGAAACGTAAAAAAGAAAACCGCTCAATGCTCGACGCAGACAGCCTCTCTGCTGCTATCCTTCAAGCGTTTCTCAGCACAGAAACCATATCATTCAGTCAGGCACTGGAGATCCCTGCCGTCGCCGCCTCGATAGACTTTATCTCGACGATCTGCGCCCGCGTGCCTGTCAAGCTGTACCGCGAGAACGGTGAGGACACCGAGGAGATCGCCAACGATCCCCGTGTTACTCTGCTCAACGACGAGACTGGCGACCTTATGAACGCCTATCAGATGAAAAAAGCCTGGGTAACAGACTACTTCGACGGGAGAGGGTATATCTATATCAACCGCCGGCGAAATGCAGTCGAGAGCCTGCACTATGTCGAGAAGCAGTATATCTCCGTTAACAAGTACACGGATCCTATCTTTAAGGACGCAGACATATACGTTTCGAGCTCTGTCAAGGAAAAAGAGGAGAAAACTCTCGGACAAAGGTATGCACCGTATGAGTTCCTCCGGCTCTGCCGCAACACAAAGGACGGTGTGACCGGCAGTTCGATCACCGAGTCCAATCCTCAGCTGCTTTCGCTATATTACCTGACGATGAAGTTTGAAAAGAAGCTGATGAAGACCGGCGGCGGAAAGAAAGGTTTCCTGACTTCCGACAAGAAGCTCAGCAACGAAGCGATTGAGAAGATGCGCGAGGCCTGGAAGCAAGTCTTTGCAGAAAACAGCGAGAATATGATGGTCCTCAATGCGGGTATGGACTTCAAAGAAGCCTCTGCGTCCTCCACGGAGATGCAGCTCAACGAGAACAAGCACACCAATGCCAACGACATCACGATGCTGTTTCTTTTGTCTGCTAAGGCTCTCCAGGGCGCCAGCGATGATGAGATAGTCTCGGCGGTAAAAACCGCCTGCATCCCGATCATAGAGCAGATGGAGGCAGCATACAACTCCGGCCTGCTCCTGGAGCGTGAGAAAAAGGATATGTACTTTGCCTGCGACACCTCCAAACTGGAGCGCGGCGACATCCTGAAACGTTATCAGGCATACGAGATCGCCCTGAAATCACACTTCATGCAGCCGGACGAGGTAAGATACGAGGAAGATATGAAGCCCCTTGGCCTTGACTGGATCGAGCTCGGCCTTGACAGCGTGCTGTTTAACCCCAAGACCAAGGAGATCTACACGCCGAACACCAACGAGACGGCGGTCATGAACGAGAGCAGGGAACTGCGGGATAACCCTAACCATGATCCGAGAACAGGACAGTTCACATCGGGCAGCGGTGAGAGTTCTGACGGCGGCTCTGCGGGCGAAAATACTTCTGTTGACAAACCTGTAAAAATAGGCTATACTGAAAGAAAAGAAGCGGCCGAGCAAATGAGTCCTTTTGAAAAGAAGCACGTTTCGAGCTATATTTTTACTAATTTTCCAAATTACAAAGCCGATGGGAAACGCCATGTAAAAGAAATAGGCGACTACCGGTACACCTTCAAGGTTATAGAACCCGGTGGATATAAATACCTTGAAAAAGAGCCTATAGATAGGAGTGATGACGATGAGTAAAGAATTATCCGAATTAAAAGAACTGCTTGACAGCATGGAGTATCCTGACAATGAGCCTTACGCTGATATTGAAAAGAAAGATAAAACTGATTTCATCGTGAGCCGAGCAAAGCAATACAACAATGTCAAAGAAGTAATTCAGTTTATCAGGGAATCCGACAAAGACACTGTATCAGAGGTGTTTGAGGAGATATATGACAGCGACCTTTTCAAGGGGGACTGAGTTATGGCCAAGGATGATTATTTCGTGCTTGTCT
>JAFXRI010000102.1 GCA_017526445.1 Ruminococcus sp.
ACAGCTGTGAGAAAAAAATGGCACCCCCAGTAGGAATCGAACCTACAACTAGCCCTTAGGAGGGGCTTGTTATATCCATTTAACTATGAGGGCGCATACTTCTCACAGCAAATACTATTATACTACCTTTCTTCCGGTTTGTCAACTACTGTTTTGATAATTTTTTCTGCTGCCGAAAATCAGCCGGCGATATTTACATAATGCTGAAAATGTGGTATAATATATCTGAAAATGATAATCGGGAGGTTTGGATATGAACAACAGCGATACTATCACCGGCAGCGGCAGGAGCATACTTTATATAAACGCTTCAGTCAGAGCGGGTTCACGCACTGATGCTCTTTCAAGATATCTGCTTGAAAAGCTCGGAGGGAGTTACGATGAGATAAGGCTCTGCGAAACAGCTATGCCGGTGCTCGACGAAGCCTTTCTCACAATGCGGGACAAGGCGGTAATGAGCGGCGTGTTTGACAGCGATGTTTTCTCTCCCGCAAAAAAATTTGCTGAAGTGGATGAGATAGTGATCTCAGCGCCGTATTATGATCTGTCCTTCCCGGCAGCGCTCAAACAGTTCTTTGAGCAGATCAACGTTATTGGCCTGACCTTTGCATACGGTTCCGACGGAATGACTGTCGGTCTGTGTAAAGCAAAAAGGCTTTTCTATGTGACGACCTCAGGAGGACCGATGATCTCCGATGAATACGGCTTCGGCTACGTCAAAGCGCTCAGCAGTTATTTCTACAAGATCGGCGAGTGCGTATGCTTTAAAGCCGAGGGGCTTGACATTATCGGTGCAGACACCGGGGCGATCCTTTCAGACACGCGAAAGCAGATAGACGGATATTTCGGTATATAAAGCTTTATTGCTTTACACAAGTGTTGCAGATGACCTTGCTGCCGCAGCCGAGGTCATCTGCTTTTTTGCACAAAAAACTCAGACAATCTGCGGATATTTTTTAATAATCAGTTGACACAGCCGCCCGAATTGTGTTATAATTATGTAAATATAACTAATTACTATCCCGGTGCTGCTGAGAAGGCAGTACAATAACATAATATACCAAAGGAGGCCGGAGCGTGAAGATCGACCTTAATAAAGACTGGACTATGCTGAACGACAACAAGGCATTTGCTTGCTCCGTTCCGTGCTCGGTCCTCAAAACGCTTATGGATGCGGAGGAGATCGAGGATCCCTACTACAGGGAAAACGAAAAGACTTCCCTTCCGCTGTTTGACAGCGACTACGCCTTTGCCAAACAGTTCTCCCTGACGTACGGTATGCTATCACAGGACAAGATAGTGCTGAGGTTCGAGGGGATCGACACCCTGGCGGATGTTTATCTCAATGAGACCTACCTCGGTTCCTGCAACAATATGCACCGCACCTATGAATTCGACATCAAGGGCATAGCCAATTTCGACAATGTACTTATCATATGGTTCAGATCCCCTACCGAATTTATTGCCAAGGCTCAGGCGGAGAGGGCGCTCTGGGGCGTTGAACACAGTATGGCCGGGTACCCTCATCTTCGCAAGGGACACTATATGTTCGGCTGGGACTGGGGCCCGAAGCTCCCGGACATGGGCATTTGGCGGGATGTTTCCGTTATCGGATACAAGGGCGGACGCATCAGGAACGTATATTATTCCCAGGAGCATCTTGCGGACAAGGTGGTCATCACCTGTGATGCGGATCTGGACATATGGTCTTTGGGAGTTGAAGCCGAGATAACACTCACCGATCCGGACAATTTCAGGCTGACCTCAGAGATGAACGGCGGCAGACTGCTTATCGAGATCACCGATCCTCAGCTATGGTGGGTAAGAGGACTGGGAGCACAGCCGCTTTACACGATAGAGCTTGTTCTGAAAAGAGGACGTGAGATACTCGACTCGCGGACCGACCGCATAGGTCTAAGGACACTTACCGTTTCACGCGAGAAGGATGTACACGGCGAAGAATTCTGCTTTGTCAACAACGGCGTCAAGGTCTTCGCTATGGGAGCAAACTACATACCCGAAGACAACATCCTGCCTAAGTGTACAAAAGAACGTACTCGTAAGCTTATCCGTGACTGCGTTGATGCAAACTTCAATTTTATAAGAGTCTGGGGCGGAGGCGTTTATCCGGGCAGCGATTTCTACAATATGTGCGACGAGTGCGGGATAATCGTATGGCAGGATTTTATGTTCGCCTGCTCGGCATATCTGCTGACACAGGATTTCGAGGAATCCGTAAGAGAAGAGCTCAAAGACAATATCATAAGGCTGAGAGCTCATCCGTCGCTGGCGATGTGGTGCGGCAACAATGAGGTAGAGTCAGCCTGGACAGACTGGGGCCTTCCTGACGACAAGCGCTGCAAGGCTGACTATCTGAAGCTGTTTGAGGATATAATCCCCGAAACGCTCATAAGATATGATCCGCAAAGGTTTTACTGGCCGTCATCCCCTTCCTCCGGAGGAGGATTCAAGGCTCCGTCAAACGACAAAGCCGGAGATATGCACTACTGGGCGGTATGGCACGGATATGAACCGCCTGAGGCCTTCGGTAAGACGCATTACCGCTTCTGCTCCGAGTACGGTTTTGAATCTCTGCCGGATATAAAGACCTGCCGTGCTTTTGCTGACGAGAAAAAGCACGACTTCGATCTTGACAGCGCTGTCATGCGTGCCCATCAGAAATGCACCGACGGCAATGAAAAGATCAGGTTCTATCTTGATAAATATGTCAACCCGCCTTACAACTTTGACAGGCTGGTATATTGCTCTCAGCTCGTTCAGGCGGAATTCATAAGATACTTTGTTGAGCATATGCGCCGTGACCGCGGAAGATGTATGGGCTCAGCCTACTGGCAGCTCAACGATTCCAATCCGGTGATATCCTGGTCATCTATCGACTATTTCGGCAGGTGGAAGGCTCTGCACTACTATGCAAGACGGTTCTACGCGCCGATAATGGTAAGCTGTGATATGTCCGATCAGCTGCACCCGACGATCTGGGTAACTAACGACACCACCGAGGAGGAACCGCTGACAGTCACCTGCAGGCTCAGGAACAATAAGGCACAGATCCTTGCGGAGTATTCAGAGGATATCATCAGCGATCCGATGAGCTCTGTGATCGCGATGAGCCTTGACTTCTCGTCGGAGCTGCGCACTCTGGAAGACAAGCACACCAAATATATCGAATATACTATCGATCATTACCGGGGGATCATCTCAAAAGGGACATCGCTTTTTGTCAAGCCGAAGGAGTTTGAATTCCTGAAAGCAAGGATAGTCCCGGATGTGATGGATCTCGGAAAAAGCTTTGCGATCTCCCTCACGGCGAGCTGCTTTGCAAAGAGCGTATGCGTATCGCTTTCCAATGCTGACTGCACATTTTCGGACAACTGGTTCGATATCCACGGCTCGCAGCCGGTAAATATCACACTCCCCAAGCAGAAAAATCTGACAGCCGACAGCGTGCTGGATATGCTCAGGTTCAGAGTTTACTGACCGTGGGATCATTATTATAACAAAAAACGGGACTGCCGCAGGTTTGACCGCAGCAGTCCCGTAATTATTTGCATATGTTCAGATAAGTCTGCCTGCAGCTCCGGAAAGCTCCGCAAGGGATGATATGGAAGCATCGGGCGCCTCGGGAGTCCCGAAGCCGTATGCCGCGTGGATGAACGGTACTCCTGCTTCGCGTGCGGCTTCTTCATCGCCGGCGGTATCTCCGAGATATACGCATTTGTCAATGCCCTGTCTTTCCATAACAAGACGGATGTTCTGTCCCTTGGAAAGTCCAGTATTGCCGGCGCTCTCAAAATCGCAGAACACGCTTGAAAAACCGCAGTGATAGAGATAAAGCTCGATATACCCCACCTGACAGTTGCTCACCACCGCAAGCTTATACCCCTCTCTGACGAGGCTTCTCAATATCTCCTCCTCGTTCTCATAGAAATAGGGGCGGTTGGCTTTGATAAATTCCTCCTCATAGACAAAACACATCCTGATTATCCTCATCTGTTCATCAGCAGACAGAGTCGGAAAGATCATTGAAGCGATCACGTCCAGAGTCTTGCCCATAAAGCGGTGCATATCATCGACTGTGACACGCTCGGGACGGTCTGTCTTTTCCTCGATACACTTGTTCCAGGCTTCGGCAACAATAGCCGAAGAATCCCAGAGCGTACCGTCAAGATCAAATAATATTCCTTTAGTCATATGGATCCTCCGTTCACAGATGTCAGTGCCTGCCGGACAGCCTTTCCGGGCGGCGCACTTTGATCGTAATAACATTAAGGCAATACCGTACAACCCGCGGCTTGCGCATCTGACGCACATGGATTGTGCGGTGTTGCCTTAAATATGATAACAATAATTATAATAACATATCCCGGGCTCAAAATCAAGTACAAATTTCATATATCCCGATAAAAGGGACGGAAAAATTTACTCCGGGGTATTGCAAAATCGTTATTAATAATGTATAATATATTTATGTATGGACTGATACAGGAAGGAAGTGCTTATATGCCTGTCAAATTCAAATTTTCAACAAAGCCTGAAAAGATCATAGCTGCAGCCACTGCTGCTATTGCTCTGTCCCTGATATTCGACCAGAGCAAGCTCAAAGCAAAGGGCTCGAAAAAATACTGCAAGTTCCCCAAAAGAGTCATCAACAACTACAAGAAGATCGATGGGGCGCTGAAAAAGACTCTTGCAAAGGATCTTTATGACCAGACCGAGCATTTCAACAGCGAGATGCTGGAGAACCTCACAATCGAAAACGGAGAGTTTATTGACATATGACCAAGTTTCTCACCGCCTACAGGCAGTTCATACTCCGTGCTCTCGAGGACGGGGATACGGACTTTGAAAGGCTTCTTGACTATCACAGGGAGCATCTGACATTCTTTATGCACGAGCGGCTTATTCATCTGATAGTGACGGTGCTGTTCGCATTATCCACTGTCGGGTGCTTTATCGCTGTCGCCGTGACAGAAAAGCTTATACTGATACCCCTGGCCGCTGCTCTGCTCGTTCTGCTCATCCCGTATATCAAGCATTACTATTTCCTTGAAAACACGGTGCAGAAAATGTACAGGGACTACGAAAGGATATACGAAAAGGTATATGGCTATCCTTCGGCAGATCGGAGCGAGTGATGGGATTCAGAGAATACACAAAGGAAAGCTGGAAAGGCAGCGTTATCACTGCCCCGCTCCCTCCCGTACTGGTAAGCTGCGGGAATACGGAAAGGGCCAACGTGCTGACAGTTGCCTGGACAGGGATATTATGCACACAGCCTCCCGTGACCTACATCTCGCTGAGGAGGGAGCGGTTTTCGTATGACATAATAAAGGACAGCGGGGAGTTTGTGATAAATCTTCCGACGGCAGAGCTGGTAAAGGTGATCGATTACTGCGGAGTCAGGAGCGGAAGGGACATCGACAAGTTCAGTGAAACAGGACTTACCGCTGAAAAAGCGAGCGAGGTCTCGGCGCCGCTGATCGTTCAGTCGCCGGTGAATATAGAGTGCCGGGTAAGGGAGATCGTACCCCTGGGGACTCACGATATGTTCATAGCGGATATTGTCAGAGTGGATGCCGCAAAGGAACTGCTCGACGAAAAAGGACGGCTGGCTCTTGAAAGGGCCGGACTGCTGGCATACGCCCACGGAGGGTATTTTGAGCTGGGCAGAAAGCTCGGGAGCTTCGGGTTCAGCGTCAGGAAGAAAAAGAAAAAACACAGCAAAGGAAAGCAAGTTTAATGAAAAAGATCATAGCTGCCGCTGCACTTCTCGCGGCATACAAATTCGCAACAGCTATCAAGGCAGAGGCCTGGTTCACAGCAACACACGAGGACATTACTTCAAAAGCCATAGCGCTTCTGGAAAAGGAGGGCAAGGCTAAGCAGGTGCAGTTCTTCAAGCCTTACAGGCAGGAAATAATGGCAGGCTGCACCGAACCTGATACGGACGGAGACATAGACAAGGGCGAAGGTATGCACTACTACTCGATAAGCACGCCCAAGTGCAAAGAACTGCCGCAGACTGCGGGCTACTACCGCAACAGGTCAGGAAAATTCTCAAAATCGGCAAGGACAATGATGGAGGAAAACTACACATCGGCGCTTTGCCTTTACAAGAGCGGCAGGCCTGAAGAGGCCATGCACGTACTGGCGAGAGCAGCTCACTTCATCGAGGATATGTGCTGCACGGTCCATGTATCCAATGTTGAATACATCGACAAGCCCACCAATCTGCACAATGCATACGAAAAGAATATAAACAACACCTTCAGCAAATACACTGCCGACAGATTCGACAAAAGACTTCTGAAGTCCTATGAAGGCGACACCTTTGAGAACGCTTCAAACAAGCTTATAAAGGCTGCCGCAAGGTTTCTGCCAAAGATAGCAGAGCTTGATCCGCTGGCATTTGCCGAGGCAGCCGGCACTACCCTTCCGATGGCTCAGCAGAACGTTATGGCGCTTATGCTAAGATTCTATGACGACTGTCAGGCTGAAAGGGACAACTATATAACCGACGGCAAAAAATATACGTTCAAGAACGAAAAATGCGGTCTGGTAATGACCGTGACCGACAAGGGCGTGATACTCGACAAGCCGGACAAGCAGAAGGAGCAAAAGCTCACAGCTGTGATACAGCATCACGGGGCTTTCGGCTTCAAGGCGGAAGACACAGGCTATCTTAACGAGAAATGCAAAGGCTTCGACTATCTCAAACGAGACGCTGTCCCCGCACTGTTCAGACTGGCTGCCCTCGGGAAAAAACGTTTCAGGATAATGGCCGGCGGCACGCGATTTGAAAAAGCAGTAGGCATTACAAAAAGCGGCCTCATCACACTGATCGATTTTGATCCGGCTGACAAGGGACAGATCTGGGTGCTGAGCTGAGGAACAGTATAATACAATATAAGTCAAGATAACAGGGAGGATAATTATGGACGAAAACGAGAAGAACGAACAGCAGGCCCCGGAAAGCACTCCCGAAGCACCGGCGCCTTCGGCAGCCGAGCCTTCGGTCAGGGTCAACAAAAAAATGATGATCGCTGCCTTTGCTGCAATGGGAGTAGTTATCATCGCACTTATGACCGCGCTGATCGTGACCAATCTCGGTGACGATAAGATCAGGAAAGACGACAGTTCGTCTGTTGTAAGAGCCGACGACATATCCTCGGAAGACGGTGATGACGATGCTGATGAGGACTCAGACGAGGACAAGGATGAGGACTCGGATGAAGACTCGGATGAGGACGAGGATGACAGCTCGGAGGACGAAGATGCGGACAGCGATGATGAGGACAGCGATGATGATGACTCCGGGAAAGACGAAGACTCCGGGGATAACGTGAGCTCCGGGGAAGACAGCTCCGAGAGCAGTTCCTCTCAGGAGCAGGGGGGCAATTCCGGCAACGGAGACAATACCGACAACAGCGCGGACTCCGATAACGGCGGCTCCGGTCAGAAAGACAGCAGCAGTCAGCAGGAGCAGAAGCCCGAAAGCAAAGCTGACGAAAGCACTCCCGACAGCAAGCCCGACAGCAAGCCGGACAGCAAGCCGGACGACAGCTCACAAAGCGGCGGCTCGGGAGACTCCGGAAATGCCAAGGACGAGATCGTTGTCAGCTGGAGCGGGAACAACACCTGGGAAAACGCCGGCGTAACAATGACCGGATTTGAATGCGGGATCAAAAACAACGGCTCTTCTGTTATATCCAACTGGAAGCTCGAACTGGAGATCGACGGGATAAAAAGTGCAGACGGCTGGAACGGCACATATACTGTCGGCAGCAACAAGCTCACCGTGACACCTGCCGACTACAACAAGGACATCCAGCCGGGCGGAAATATCACCCTGGGCGCAAATATGGGTTCTGCCGGCAAGCTCAACGTCAAGTCTGCCAAGCTCAACGGCAAGGATGTCAAGCTGGTGAACGGAACTGTAGCACAGGAGAATAATCAGCAGCAGCAGAACAATAATAACAATAACAACAAT